>NZ_KV796471.1:0-151408 GCF_001809205.1 Staphylococcus sp. HMSC069E10
GTCATTCAGTTTTCAATGTTCATTTAAAATATAATCTATTAAATTATATCAACTTCAATTTCGAAAGTCAATAACTAATTTCGATTACTTTTAATATTTTATATCGTTTTTCAAGATTTTGCAATGGTAAATTTTACACCGAATTTACATTTTTTAAAATGTATTAACACTTCTTGAAAACGACTTTTATATCTTATCAAACAATTCATTTAGTGTCAACAAATTATTTTAATAATTTTATTTTTGTTTTAAGCAATTCTTCTAACTTGCTCACAAAAAGATATTCTATCAGAATTTTTATATTTTGCAATAGAAAAAGCGCTCGAAATGATATTTTTTTCGAGCACTTTTACACTAATGTTTATTTATTATTTTATTGTTGCAGCAATTACTTTTTGCGCAATTGTTTTATAGATTTTTCCTAATCGATCTTCTTCTTGATAAATAGATGGTGAAAAGTCATTAGGATTCCAAGAAGGTTGTTCAAGAGGTAGTTCGCCTAACAATTGGGTATTGAGCTCGTCCGCAAGTTTACGTCCTCCACCTTTACCAAATACATACTCTTTTTTTCCAGTTTCTTTACTTTCGAAATAACTCATATTTTCAATAACACCTAAAATAGAATGCTCTGTATGCTTAGCCATAGCTCCAGCTCTTGCTGCTACAAATGCTGCTGTTGGATGTGGTGTAGTTACTATTATTTCTTTACTACTTGGTAACATTGAATGAACGTCAAGAGCTACATCCCCTGTTCCAGGAGGTAAATCAAGTAATAAGTAATCTAACTCTCCCCATTTAACTTCAACAAAGAAATTCGTCAACATTTTTCCTAACATAGGACCACGCCAAATAACTGGTGCATTTTCTTCAACGAAAAATGCCATTGAAATCACTTTAACACCATGACGTTCTACAGGAATAATCTCTTTTCCTTGAACACCAGGCTTTTCATCTATCCCCATCATATCTGGAACACTAAAACCATAAATGTCAGCATCTATGAGACCTACTCTTTTACCCTCTCTCGCTAATGCTACTGCTAAGTTTACGGCTATAGTTGATTTCCCTACTCCACCTTTACCAGAAGCAATTGCAATAAACTCCACTGGATTATTCTGTGATAATAATCCCTCAATTGTCTTAGGTTTCTCTTTTTCTTTTCCTGTATATTTTTCCACAACTTCAGCAGGTAGTTCCTCAAAACGAATGCCCACTGTATTTGCTCCGTTTTCTTTTAAAGCTTTAACCACTGACATTTGCAAATCAAGCTGTGGTTGTCCTCCTAATTGAGCCATAGCAACTTTAACACTTACATGTTGAATTTCTTCTTTTATTTTTACTTCTACAATTCCCTTTGTTTCTTTTAAAGGCACATTAATAATTGGGTCTTTTAAGTCTCCCACTATTTTTTTTACTTGTTCTACCGTTAACAACTCATTATCCCCCTTAAGTTTCTTTATATTTACATTTTAACAAATTTACTTATAATCTGTGTTGAATTTATCAAGAATTTATAGCTTATGTTTACTTCTTATCATTCAAGTCTTCGCTATCTGGATAAAAAATCATTTTACATAAATATAGTATTCCAATAATTAATGCAATAACCCAAAATTCAATTTTAATATATACGTAATGAATATGAATAACAAAATAGAATAGAATAGTCGTAATCACATATGAAATTAAATGAAATAGTGTTCCATTAAAATATGGATTATTAGGTAATTGCTTTCTAAAATAATCCATTAAATGCTCAATAGCGAATAGCAAAAAGTATCCAAATACTATATAGCTACCGTAATATACTAAATTGCTGAATAAATCCTTATTATATGTAAAGAATCCTAATTTTAAAAAAATAAGAATTCGACTTAATCCAAATAACCCAAATCCTAAAAATATTAAAAATATACAACCTGATAGAATAAAAATAAGAAGAATAAGAAGAGTCGGAAAGATACCATTAAATTTTTGATTAGAAAATTTCATTTCTCTCTTTCCTCCTCTTTTCATCCATACTTTATAATGCCACTTTATCATTTATATATAGTAACTTAAAATTATTATTTTATACCTTCTTTATTCTCTTCAAATAAAAATACCCACATTAAAATTAATATAAGCGCAACAATTGTGCTTACAGTTAATATATTATAGAAGTTACCTCCTAATAAACCAAATTGAAGTGCATATAATGACCCCATCAATGTAGATCCTATAGATGATCCTAAATTTTTAGTTAATGCATAGAATGACATCATTTTTTTCATATATTTAGGACTTGTTTCTTCTTGAACAATCACACTGTCTTTAGTATAAACAAAGCCAAAACTCAATCCTGCAAGAATCACAGCTCCCGCAATAATAAGAGGAATATGAAGTCCAAATACTAAAATCATATTACTTAAAATTAATGATATGAAAGCTCCTATATATAGTTTTTTTCTTGAAAATTTTGATTCTACTTTAGCTAAGTTGAAGTTTAAAGCTAACCATGCAACAGAAAGTGGAAATATCACTAATCCACTTTGTAGTGGAGATAATTTTAAATAATCTTGTAAATAAACAGGTATATATAAGTTATACCCCATTAGACATATTGCTATAAGTAAATCAGTTATAAATACCAGTGAAATTGATTTATTAAATTCACTTATTGGTAAAAAAGGCATATCTGTTTTATTTTCATATTTGAATAAAACGAATAATATAACTATTGCTAGTATTAATGCAATAATATTAAAAGTAACACCTGTTTTATTTAATAAACTAAACATAAGAAGTCCAATAAAAATATAAAACAAAGATAATCCTTTTACATCAAAGTGTATATGTTGTACTTCCGCTTCTTCTGGAAAATGAAAAGTAAGAAAAGCTAAAACAATAGCTATCAATGCAATTGGTATGTTGATATAAAATAACCAATGCCATGTTGCAACTTCTAATATTCCACCACCTAATAATGGTCCAAGAATACTTGAAATTCCCCAGACACTTCCAACGATGCCCATTATTTTGTAACGAAGCGGAATTTCAAATGCTAGTTTTGGTACAATTTGAGTCAAAGACATCATAACTCCTGCGCCAAGTCCCTGGATGGCTCTTGAAATAATTAACATTATAAACGTCTCACTCATGCCTGACATAAAACTTCCAATACCAAATAATAGTATGCCGACTACAGCTATATATAGAATCTTAAATCTTGTGAGAAGTTCACCCACAATAGGATTTGCTACTACAAGTGCTATAAAATAAACGGTAAAGACTAATGGCACTGCTGTACCAGCATTCAAATCTTTACGAATGGTAGGCAATGCTAGTGAAATAATTGAACTTTCAATTGCTGCCATAAACATTGTTAAAACCAAAGTCACTACAATACCTATTGATTTTAATTTCATCTTTGCCCTCCTATATATTTAAAAAGTTCATAATATAGAATATCCTTAATTATATTCATAAACAATTTTAATGTATTATTAAAAAAAGAAAAAACAGGATAGAATTCTTTTTGAATTCATAGTCCTGTTTCTAAATAAGCACTTAATAAACTAAGTTATTCTCAATGATATAACCTTTCAACTAGGTCTACATAAAATATACGATTCCTATAAAATGAAAGAGTGATGCAATAACGATAAAAATATGCCATATCATATGAAAATATGGACGGTTTTTTTGTGCATAAAACCATGCTCCAATAGTATAAGAAAGACCACCTAATACGATAAATAAAATAAATAACCAAGATGTTCTAATAATAATCACAGGTAAAAATATAATACCAACCCATCCCATAACTAAGTAAACAATTAAGCTTAATTTGGAATTTACATGAGTTGAAATTGACTTATATAGAATACCCCATATTGTTGTTCCCCATAATAACAAAAAGACCAGCCATCCTAACCAACCTCCAACAACTGTTAGTAAGACTGGTGTATACGTTCCAGAAATTGCTACATATATCATACTGTGGTCAATAATTCTTAATATATATTTATGCGATGTATTATTTTTCATTGAATGATATACAGTAGAGGAAATAAACATCATGAAAATACTAATAACAAAGATAGAGACACTAATAGAACTTAGTGTTCCATACTCATTATAACTATGTACTGCTGCATAAGGCAGTAAAAATAAAGTCATTAGTGCAGCAACACCATGTGAGGTTGCATTACCAATTTCCTCACCAAAAGATAGTGGAATGATGTCTTTAAATGATTCAATTACATTATCTTTTGTATGCTGAGATGATTTAGACATCGTATTCCACCATCCTTTAAATTACATTCATTCGTTTTAAATCATCAGTTGCAGTTTCTACACTGTCTTTTCCCTCTTTATTTTTCAAGGGTGAAAATTCTTCTTTTCTTGGAACTTGTAATGTAATAAAACTATTCGCATATCGGAAAATATCAAAATAAAATAGTTCAAATTTTAAAGATGTTTTTTCAATCAAACCAAAGTCATCATCCAGTTGTTTCAATTTTTTAATGGCTAAATGATATGGTAAATCATTATTTACCGCTTGATTTATAAATGATAACTTAAATGCGTGAATGCCAATATTTGCATTATCAAATGTATTCGCTACATTTTCATCAAGTTCTGAATATTCAAGTACAGTATCTTTATTATCTTTACTAACTAATCGTCCAACACTTTCACCCTTTTTAGGTTGAATAGATTTAGATGTGATATCTTTATCATTTACTACTGTAAATCCTACAAATACTGGATCAAGAACTTTTACTAACACATTGTCAATATTATTTAAGAAAATGAACTTTACGCCATCTTTCTCCATTTTATCTAAATAACCTTTATGCTCTAGCGATTTAAATATCCCACCATTACCATTAGGTGTTTCCATAATATAGCCTTTTTCATTAAAAATCAGTCTACCATTTTCACTTAGAGCCACAATGTTGTCTTGTTTAAAAAAGTGAATACGTTCTGGGTTATAACCAAAATAATCATGGTTTTCAAAGTAACGTAATGTTTCCTCATGATTAATATCACTAGTCATAATATACCAATTAATACAATGTCCTGTTTCATTTTTTAGATGCAATAGTTGTCTTGCTTGAAGTTCAAATAAGCTTACACCTTCAATTTCAAAAGAACCTTTAGGTCCCTTATAACCTAAACGTGTGCCTTGACCACCAGCCATAAGAACAACAGCAAATTCTCCATTTCTTATTGCTTCTATTCCTTTATGTTCATAATATTCACGATCTTGTTCAGTGAATGCTTCCTTAATTTTATAATCAACTTCAGAAACTGCAGTAACATCTGTAATTGTTTTACGATTAACATATAAACTTTGATAAAGTTCTTGAATAAATTCTAAATCTAATGAGTTCACTTTTTCATCTAATTGCTCTTTTTCATTACTACTCATCATTTTCTCATATTCAATTAAATGTTCTTGATTGTATTTTTCTAATTTACTTTGATCTAGCATTTATAACTCTCCTTATAGATAGTTCGTGTCATTCAAATATATTTATCATATTAATTATAAATTTGATATTAAGACAAGAAAGATGATCCATCATATTCATTGATATCATCCGGACAATGAATGGCTCACATATTTCAAAATTTCATTTATAAACTCTTGAAATATTATGTATATTGCTCCAATACTAAAAGCTGTTGATAAGGATGCATCTAAAAAACCACCAGTTTTGAAAGTAAAAGGAAACTTAATCGCTAAAGGTATTGGATAAAGTAACTTTACCCCTCTAGGTGTCAACATATCTAGTATAACATGAGAAGCCATTGCACCGATAATAGTAACTAAATAATAAGTCGGAGTTTGAATTAAAATAAGTAAAAAACCTATCATACCTAAGAATAACAATGAATGCGTAAATGTTCGATGCCCAAAGATAGTACTAACGAGCAAACTAAGAATTTTAAATTGTCTTCCAATCTTACTTCTTGTATGACAAATATCTGGAAGTAAACTTCCTGCTATTGCTAAACAAATTACTGTTACAGTAGAAAATAGATCTGTATGATAATGGTCAACTGTTATTGCTCCTACAAGCAAACCAGCAGCTACATGCGTTTTTCCTGTCATTTATCTTCTCCTTTATTAAAGATATATTAACATAAATAGTCTTAAAATACGAACATATTTTCGGTATATAGATACCTTTCTTTAAACGTTTATTTTTCTTATTTATTACATGTGTTTTATTTGATATATCTTTGAATTTGTATATTATTAAAATAAATAAGCAAGGAGGTCTGACTATGTTTGTTGTTACAAATCGTATTACTGTAAAAAAAGGATTTGCTGAAAAAATGGCACCACGTTTCACTAAAGGTGGTAAGATTGAACAACTAGACGGTTTCAGAAAAATTGAAGTTTGGCAAATTGACAATACTAATGATGCTGAAGATATGTATGTTAATACATGGTGGGACAATGAAGAAAACTTCAAAGCTTGGACCCAAAGTGATGCGTTTAAAGAAGCACATAAAAATACTGGAAAATCTTCAACAGAAGATTCACCAGTAGTAACAAGTGAAATTGTAAAAGCAAACGTACTATCAACTTTAGAATAGAAAAAGAAGCAGGAAGGAATTGGAATTGCATTCATCAATCCTTACCCTGCTTCTTTTTTATAGTAATAAATGTGCCATTAAAGCAATAATTGGTAATGTGATTGCAGTTCTAATTAAAAATATCATAAATAACTTTCCGAGACTGACCGGAATTTTAGAACCTAAAATCACACCGCCCACTTCAGATAGATAAATTAATTGAGATATACTTAAAGCACCAATCACAAATCGTGTCAATTCACTGTGCACCGTCGCTATTAAGATAGAAGGTAAAAACATATCTGCAAAACCAATAAGTAAAGTTTCGGATGCTTTTGCAGCTTCAGGAATTTGAAGTAATTGTAATATAGGAATAAATGGCTTTCCTATGATTTCAAATACTGGTGTATAATTTGCTATTATCGTAGCAATAGTCCCTATACTCATAACTACTGGTAAAATAACAAACCACATATCAATCACCGTTTTAATTCCCGTTTTAAAAAATTCTTTAACTCCTGGTGCTTTTAGCCCTACAATTGTAGCTTCATCAAAACCGTGAGCTAATGCAGTTTTTCCTTCTGGAAGTTTTTCAAGTCGTGTACTTTCAGATACTTCTTTCGTAAAATCATCCGGAATTTGATTTAGTGGCCATATTCTTGGCATGATCATCGCTGCAACTAAGCAAGAAACAATTACTGTTAAATAAAATACAAAAAACTTTTGTTGTAATCCAATAGTTTGAGCAATAACAATAGCAAATGTGATCGATACAACACTAAAAGTTGTAGAAATTACTATTGATTCTCTTTTTGAATAAATACCTTTTTCATATTGACGACTTGTAATAAGCACGCCTACTGTTCCATCTCCTATAAATGAGGCTAAATTATCAACTGCTGATCGTCCTGGTAAAGTAAATAATGGTCTCATGATTGGTCTAAACAATGGTCCTAAAAATTCTAATAAACCGTATTCCATTAATAAAGGTAAAAATAAGGCAGCAAAAAGAAATACTGCTACTAATGTAGGTAATAAGTCATTAAATACTAATCCACCCGTATCTTCTGAATATATCACTTTACTTCCAATTTTAAAATAAGTCATCCAGGCAAATACAACTGCAAGTACTCTTAGTATCATCCACACTGGGCCAACTTGAAATGCATTCGCGATAAGACCACCTGGTTTTACTTTATCCTTTAAAATTGTTGAAAATAAAATAGTCAAAATAGTCGATAACGTAATGATTGTCATAATGAGAATTGACATTGCAGGTCCTAATAAATCTTTTAACCAATTTGCCAAAAATGCCACTGGTAATGTTGTTTGTTTCTCCCCATCTTGTACAATTGGAATGGGTATTAAAAATAAAATAATACCAATGATTGACATCGATATAAATTTTATTCTTCCTTTTATTTTCTCCTGTTTGTTATAATTCTCCAATATTCACCCTTCTTTCTATTTGTATAGGTAATTGTATTTATTCATTTGTTTTGTATTTTCATCGAAATTAACGCCTATTAATTATATAAATATAACTTTATATGTATTTTTATAAACAATATGTACTTTACTATATCTTATTTTCAAATAACTTGCAATATACAAAAGTTTAAAATTTCACAAAAAATGTGAGATCGTATTCACTGTGAATACGATCTCACTCTTTAATATTTAAATTCTTCTAAGTAACAATAAAAAGTATGGAACACCAACAATGGCAATAACTACGCCTACTGGTATATCAAGTGGCGGATGAATACCTCTTGCTAATCCATCACTAAATAAAATGAGGATTGCTCCAATTAAACCAGACATCATTACGACGTGAACATGACGATATCCGACGATTTTTCGAGCTATGTGTGGCGCAATCAATCCAAGAAAACTGATTCCTCCAACTATTGAAATAGATGATCCTGCTAACATCACTGATAAAATCAACAGTATCATTTTAATACGTTTTATTCGTGTACCTAATGCTATCGCTATTGAATCTCCTAGGTTTAAGATATCGAGTTGATGACTTAAAGCAATGACGATTGGAATCGTAATAATAAACCAAGGTAAAATTGAATATACATTTTCTATCGTATGACCATAAAGACTACCTGTTAACCATATAAGCGCATTATTTGCATCCATGGGATTTCGTATTAGTAAAAATTGTACAATTGCTGTACATATAGTACCAATTGCTAAGCCAATTAATGCCAAGGTAGATCCTTTAATATTAAATTGAGATATTAAAAAAGATAAAATTAAACTGATTATTAATGCACCAACAAATGAACCCATAGGTAAAATGATTAAAGGAGCATTGGGAAAAACCATAATAATTATAATCGCTGCTAAACTTGCACCTTTAGTCATTCCAATAACATCTGGAGAAGCGAGAGGATTTTTTACTACCCCTTGTATGATTGTTCCTGAAATAGCTAAACTACTTCCTACTATTAATCCTAAAAGTGTTCTAGGTATACGATATTCATTTAGAATAAAATCATCTTGTATCAATAAACTATTTATTACTTTAACGGGATTATACATTGTTGCGCCGACGCATAAGCTAATAAATATACTTATGATTAATATCGTAACGACAAGTGCATAACGAATAGCTAATGAGTGGTGTGTCATATTCGTTTCACTCTCCTTAAAGTAATAAATAAGAAATAAAATGCTCCTATAAATGAAGTAACAATTCCAACTGGTGATTCATAGGGATATGTAATTAAACGACTCAATGTATCAGATAATAACAATAAATTTGCGCCAACTATAAATGTTAACGGAATTAAAATGAAGTAATTATGCGGTGCATAACGTTTTACTATATGTGGCACGATTAATCCTATAAATCCAATAGGTCCTACAATAGAGACAGATGTCCCAGCAAATATAATAACAAGTAATCCGATAATGATTCTTATCACTTCAGTTTTTTGACCTAAACTTTTGGCTAGTGTATCACCTAATTCCATTATTGTAAGTTGTCTTGCAAATGCAATTAGTATGATAAGTCCCATAAGAATCCAAGGACAAATTATCATTACATCTTTCCATTTCATTCCATTTAAAGAGCCAACTAACCAAAACATAACAGTAGAATTAGAATCTTCATTAAGTAAAATAATACCTTGTGTAAGACTACTAAAAAACAAATGTACTGCCATTCCTGCTAAAGCTAATTTCACTGGTGTTATTTTTTTCGTAGAACCAGATAATAAATACACAGTTAACCCACCAATAAATGCCCCAATAAACGCTAAATAGGTTGCATAGTTTCCCATCGTAGGCATTAATACTGTCACTAATACGATAATAAATGAAGCACCCGCATTTACCCCAAATATTTGCGGAGATGCTAATGGATTTCTAGTTATAGATTGCATGAGTAAACCAGCCAGAGCTAAGGCACCTCCCACAAGTATGGCAACAATCATCCTTGGCATTCTAACACTTTGAATGATAAACGTCTGCTTGTTTTCAATTGAAGTAAAAAAGTAATGATACATATCTTTAGTTTGAATATTTAAAGTTCCAGTGGCTAAATTAAGATAAACAAAAATAACAAGAAGGCAAACACTCACTGAAAAGGTGAGTGTCATACGCTTCTTGATTGATCTTTTATTAGCAGAAAGACGATTACTTTTTTGTATAGTCATTGTCAATCCATCCTATTTATTTCTATCTTTTTTTGAGATTTCTACGATTTCTTTAGCCATTTCTTCTGAAGAGATTAAACCACGTGCGCGGGCCCATGTATCACGATCAACCACATCTATTTTATGATTTTTAACTGCATCAAGTTTGTTCCAAATAGGATCTTTTTTCAATTCTTGATAAGAAGGTTCATTAGAACTTGCACCATTTGTCATAATAAACATGCGTTCTGGATTGATTTCAGATAATGTTTCTGAATTGAGTTGTAAATAAGGTCCTTGTAAATATTTACTTAATCCTTTCGTCACATCTTTATTTAATGCTTCTTTAAAACCTAATTCACCTAATAACTGTCCCACATAAGATTCACTTGGATGCGCTAGTAACCCAGACTTAGAAGCTACAGCTGGAAGTACTTTTTCATTTTTATCAAATTGAATCTCTTGTTTATATTGAGCTATTTTTTTCTTATGTTCGTCTAAACGTTTTTTACCCTGTTTCTCTTTATTAAGAGATTTAGCTATAACTTTAAACGCTCCGATATTTTCATTATAGTCGCCGTCGAAGCTTTTTAATTCTATTGTTGGAGCAATTTTACTTAATTCCTTATAAATTCCTTTATGTCGATTACTGTCAGCAATAATTAAATCAGGTTTTAATTTACTTATTTCTTCTAAATTTGGTTGTTTACGCGTACCAACAGATGTATAATTTCCAATTTTATCTCTTAACGGTTTAATTATTCTATTCTTTTTATTATCGTCTGCTATTCCTACAGGCTTAACATCCAAAGCTACTAATGCATCAACAAATGAAAATTCTAAAGCTACTACTCTCTTAGCATCTTTAGGTACTTTAGTTGTTCCTAAATCATGTTTAATCTCAATAATATCTTTAGATGACGAAATTTGATTAGATGAATTTGATCCATTGTTACTTACCTTTCCACATGCAGTTGTTAATACTAAAGTCAATAATATTGAAATGATTCCAAAAATTGTTGTTCTTTTCATGATGACACTCCTTAATATGTATTGAGGTATATCTTCATTTTATCGATAACGATTATCATTGTCAATAAAATATAAAAATAAAGATTGGCACAGAATTTATTTTGAATTCGTTGGCCCATCCCGAAAATGTTGACTACTAACGCATAAAGAAATCTGAGACACTATTGATGTCTCAGATTCTATATAATAAGTTATATGTTGTTGATATATTTTGATTGCTTCAAATTGTTAATACGTTGAGAAATAGCTTGTTCTTCACTATAATATTTTTCCATTCTCTGATGATACATTAGTTGTGATAGCGCTTCGTATTCTAATGAAAATGGTATGCAATCTCCTACTTTATAGTTAATTTCTTCTTTTAAATCTATCATTAAATGATCACTTGAAGCGCCCATAATTTCTATTCGATGATTGAGTGGTTTTATTTTTTCAATCACAGTATCAATATATCCCACATCTACAATAGCTTGTAAGTAACTTTCTTTTGTCTTCGTATACCTAGGTTTAATTTCAATAATTTCCGCTTCAAGTAATATTGCATTTTGAAATAACTCGGGTATATTTTGATTAGTAGTTGTATCCACACCACGAAATAATGTTTCTCCTATTCTCAACTCATTAATACATCCTAAATCATATTGTTTTAATAATGGAAGCATACTTGAGTTACCTCCAGAAATAACTTCAAATGATACTCCTGTTTCGTATTGTACATGATGAACAAATTGATTTATTTCGTCGATATCATTTAATGTTGGAGCTTTAGACTTAAAACACATGAAATTAAATGCAAGACCTAAAAGTTTTATATTATTCATTAGTTTTATTTCATGAATATATTCAACTATATCATAAGGTAATACACCTTCACGTTGATCTTTCCAATCGACCATCAATATAACTTGATGTTGATGACTCATTTCATTTGCAATATGATTTAACTGATGTATTGTTGCCATTTCTGTTTGAATACTTACGTAACTCTTTTTAATCAAATCTTCATACTGATGCTTTAAAGGAGATCTCAAAAGTAAAAATTGACAATCTTTTGTAAATTGCTGAGGAATATTTTCTAGTCGAGATTCTGCAAAGTAGTTAAATCCTACTTTCATTAATCGTTTAATGATATGTTCATCTCCAGCAATACTTTTTATCACAGGTATCATGGCTATATTTTTGCTGTCAAACAACATTTTTAATACATGTGCATTATATTCAATCTTTGATAAATTGATTACAATACGAGACACTTAATTCACCTCTCTTTTTATTGGATTATCTAAACTAATATTCAGATATTTTTTCACTTTCTTTTTCATTCTCATTTTCAACAATGCTTTTACTGTAATTGTAGGTCCAAATAAAAC
Organism: Staphylococcus sp. HMSC069E10; assembly: GCF_001809205.1. Taxonomy (NCBI): domain Bacteria; kingdom Bacillati; phylum Bacillota; class Bacilli; order Caryophanales; family Staphylococcaceae; genus Staphylococcus; species Staphylococcus sp. HMSC069E10. The sequence goes on from NZ_KV796471.1 coordinate 12,632, forward strand.
TTTTCTTAATGTATCTGCATGAGGCTTAGTATCATTAATTGCTACTTCTATTTCTTCTTGAATTATATTAAAAAGTTCTTCTTCTTTTATAAATTCATACTTTTTAAAATGAAAAATTAATTCTGCTAGTTGATTTTGAACGACTGCGTGTTGAAATTTCATAATGACTTCTTCAATTGAGTCTGCAAGTAAACTTTTATTTTCCACTTCTATATGCTTTAATCTTTGACTTAGGGTTTTAATATCTATTCGAGAGCCACCGAGATCTCGCACTATAAATTGTATTTGATACTTTGGTCCTAAATGCACTAGTGTATTTTGCATATGTGCTTCTAAAGCTATACCATAATCTTGTATTAAAGCTAATAAAGGTGTTACCAGTTGACGAGTATAATTTCGCATAAACTGATGAATGGTATGTTGATTGATGTCATCATTAATCCATTTAAGGTAACTATCTACGGTGATTTCATTATCTACTACATTTTTATTTACTAAAGCACCTGTAACTAATAAAATACCATCGTCCTTTGTAAAAGGCTTTTCACGAATAATACAAGCAAGTTGTCTAGCATCGTCACTATCTGTTTTAGCAAATAAACCATAGGGCTCAAGTGCAACATCTAATTGTGTATACTGATTTAATTCACGATGTAATGCTTGACTTAATTTGGGTCCATCAATTGTTGTTTCTGGAGATACTGTCCTAACTGCACTAGTAGCTTGAACATTGACTGGTAATTTCACATGATAAGGATGATTAATTAGCGACATTGTTCTAAAAGAAGATGTTGCTTTAGATGGAACATGAAATGGAGTAGATATCAAAATATGATTTTGTAGCCACTCCTTAAATTTATTACGAATAGTATGTTCATATTGCCATGGGTGAACTAAAATGACTTTATAGTCTTTAAGCAAACGTTCTCTATTATTCATGAATGTATATAATTCATCAAGATATTCAGGAATAACCTCATTTAAAATGAACTGAGAATGATCAAGAATGGTTGTAACATTTACATACTCATTATGTATTAACATCACTTTCAAATTAATAATCTTTTCAAATTCTGGCGAATAGGTTCTCACTTCTTCCATTGATAAAGGTAATTTTGTTTTAGTAAGTGGATGTGTAGGATGACCTTCAAATATTAAGCTTTCAGAATATAGTACGTCATCTATATCATTATTTTTTTTCAACTTTTCTAGCCAAGTAAAAAAATTTAATCGTTCTGAGTCATTTATATATTTATCATGTCTTTGAAGATACTCATGACGTGTATCAAATTCTTTATATACTTCAATAAAACTATCTCTGCTATGAATAAGTTCACTTCTTAAATGGAATGGGATATCAATATGAAAGTCTGTTACTAGTATGTCTAATAGGTTTTCTAGACTATCCACTGATTCTTTATGTTGATGATTCATATATATTATTGGCCCATCAAATTCATATCGAGATAATGCACTTTCGTATTTATAATGAACGTTTAGAAGCACTTGTTCAAACTCAATCGTTATATAATGATTTTCTTTAAAAATGGTAGTTGAATGAGTCCATATATTTTCCTTTATTAGAGCATTTATTACTCTATATTGCATATTTCGATCTGCATGCTTCCACTCGTTTAACATTTTTAAATCCTCCGCCTTATCATTCATTTTCATAATTAAGTTTAACTAGTTTAATAATTATAAATTTAATTAAGGTTACTAGCAATGACATGAACTTAGAATTTATTAAAATATTGTGTCTTAAATTTAAACTATCTTTTAAAAAGGTTTAATTTTAGAGTTAGATATTATACAAACTATTTATAATTTTGTAGAATGTGGATGAGGTGTTATATGAATAAAAATACAACCATTAATAATCATAACTTACAACTTACTAATGAAGAATATGATGTTTATACATATTTAAATGAATTTTATCCTGATTTAATCAATCATTTTAAACAATATATTTTAATAGGTAGAGATAAAATTTCTCAACGTCTTATTACATCTTTATATCGTGAAAACTTAATACACGCTAAAGATAATAGTCAGATTATTAGACCTACCAAATTAACCATCTCTATGTTTTCTAAAGATAAAGACGTATTATGTATTCATTTTCCAAAATCAAATATCGATATTTACAGTCAAATAAAAGGTAGATATGCCTTCGACCGGGTAGATGTGGAAGGTCCTTTTTATATCTTAAAACATCATAATCATGAATATGAAAGAATCCAACATCCAAATGATATTCTAGATTTAATTTTAGCTGAAGAGCCAAAACTTGATAACGCTGCTAGTGAACAGTTTAGAGAAGATTTAAATAATAGTGCTGCTAATATGATTCTGGCACTAAGTTATCAAGCTAAACATATGCATTCAAACTACGAGTCCTTATGGGAATTGATTGCAAAAAGTGACGATAGTTATTTACGTTCGGAACAATCAGTTATAGAAGGTCATCCCCTTCATCCAGGCGCAAAGCTTCGTAAAGGGATGAGTGCTAAAGAGAATATTCATTATAGTTCAGAATACGGTCAAGAAATCCAGTTAAAATGTGTATTCATACATAATAGTATAGCAAATGTTCAATCCTTATCTTCAACCTATAATGATATGCTTCAACAATCTTTTCATAAATTATTTACTCACCTTTTAAATAAATATAATGATATAAGAATTGAAGATTATCATTTAATGGTTGTCCATCCTTGGCAATTCGAACATATTTTACTTAGTCAATATCAACAAGAACTAGATGAACAACTTATTATTCCTATTGATATGACCTTACCTTATTATGCTGGCTTATCATTCAGAACATTAATGCCAAAATATCCTAAACTATTCCCGCATATTAAACTTTCTACAAATGTTCATATTACTGGGGAAATACGGACGCTTTCTGAACAAACAACGCATAATGGACCTTTAGTTACTAAAATTGTGAATGATATTTTAAAAAACGACCCTGATTTTCAACCTTATCGCATAGAAACATTAGATGAAATTGCTGGCATTCATTTTTATAATTCTAAAGATTATTCAACAATCCAGACTGAACGTAGTGAACAACTAGGAACATTATTTAGAGAAAATATTTATACATTAATCGAAGAAGATACAATACCTGTCATACCGTCTAGTCTTGTTGCTTATTATCCAAACAATACTGAACCGCCAATTGAAAGCTTAATAAAACGATATCAACATACACATCAATTTAAGACATTTGAAAAAGCGGCTTATGCATGGATTCAAGATTATGCGACTCAATTATTAGGACTAGTTATTCCACTATATGTAAAATATGGAATCGCACTAGAGGCACATTTACAAAATTCTATTGCTACATTTAATCAAGATGGTTGTTTAAGTAAAATCTATATTCGAGATTTCGAAGGATTACGTATTGATGAAACTCAATTAAACCAAATGGGGTATAAAACATCACATTTCCATAAGAAATCTAGAATTCTTACTCAATCTACTACCTCTGTTTTTAATAAAGTATTCTATTCAACTGTTCAAAATCATCTAGCTGAATTAATATTAACAATTACTGAAAAAGTAGAAAATATAAATTTTGAAAAAATAATGTGGCATCATATCAGTCATATTATTCAAGATATATTAGCTAAGTTGACTGACGTTGATACAGAACGTATGCAAAAGATTACTCATACTTTATTTGCTGAAACAATTGATTATAAGTGTGTAACCACTATGCGTTTAGAAGATGAAGCACATCATTACACTTATATTAAAGTTAATAATCCACTACATTAAAATTAAGAGACGGAATAATGATATTCCGTCTCTTGTTAAAAAATGATATTAACCATAAAAAAAGACCTTGGAACATTCCAAGGTCTTTTTTTCAATAAGATTATTGTAAATCTGATCTTTCAAAATTATTATTGTTGTTATTATTGTTATTGTTGTTATTATTTTTTTGGTTTTTTTGTGCCCATTCTTTTTTAGTCATTACGTCGTCAACTTGCATGTTAACTTCAACAACATCTAAACCAGTAATGTATTTAACTTGTTCTTTAACTAAGTCAGTTACTTTACGGAAGATTTTTGGAGCTGATTCACCATATTCTAAGATGACTTTTAAGTCTACAGCCGCTTGTTTTTCACCAACTTCAACAGAAACACCTTGTGTTACGTTGTTACCGCTTGAGAATGCGCTAGAAATACTGTCAGTGAATCCGCCTTTCATATCTAAGATACCTCTTACTTCACGAGCAGCGATACCAGCAATTTTTTCGATAACTTCATCAGAGAACGTTAATTTATTTTCAAAATGTTGTTGATTATTTTGACGTTCTTCTCTGTATTGTTGTGCTTGTTCTTGACGTTCTTCTCTTTCTTTTTCATTTACTCCAGTTTGGTTATTATACGCTTGTTTAGCTTTGTTATTATCTACAGCCATGTGAATTCTCCTTTTTAAATAAAATTTAATTTTTAATACTTAATTTTTTAATTTATATGAATTCTTAAATAATGAATGTTAACTCCATCGATTTAAGAAGTTCATGAAATCTTGTGTACGGTCTTTCATATACCCAACGCCAATTCCGATTAAACATAAAACAATAATTAAAATTGTTTTCCAGAACCCTAAAGTCAGGAATAAGATTGCAATAATTAAGAATGCAAAGAAACCTATAATTCGCCATTTATACGACTTTAGGAAGTCGATAATTTGTTGAGTAGAATCTTGACTATTTTGATTATTATCAGCCATGTTATCCCTCCCTTATAGTACGCGTTGTCCGGCAGATTTTTGATCTCTAACATTAATTTCTAATTTTCTAACAGGCATTTCAGTAAAATGCTCAACATTATGTTTAATGTCAGATCTAATGCTTTCAGTTAATGATTTTACTTGCACATCATTAGGTACTAAGAAATCAGCTTTAATATCAATGTAAGAATTGTTTTTCTTATTGTAAAGTTTAGTAACCACGTTTGGTTGTCTGATTTCATCGTATTTAGTTAATGTATCGTATGCAGACTTTTCGACTGCTTTACGTGATACATAAATATGTCCATCATTATAATCTTTATAAAGACCTGGTTTTCTATATGTTGGTTTAAAGATGCTAAATACCAATATAATACCAATTAATACGAGTAAAGCAGATAAACCAATTAATAGTGGTTGGAACCAATTGAATTGTAAGAAATAGTCTTGATAACGCTTAATACGACTATCATCTATGTACATAAACAATAAGAAACCAACAATCGCAACTATTAATAGGCCAAGGATAAAGTTTTTAAATCTATGCACCTCTAAACACACCTCCTTAGTCATTGTTGAAATTATTTAATTATAAAATTTAAGTACCCTTTAAAAATTTTTTAAAACGTTAACATTAAAATTTTTTATTTAATTTTTTTAAATTTATTAAAGTTTACCTTCTAGATTAAATATTCCCAAATTTAACACAATAAAAACCTGTTTTTCATAATTATTTTCGCTTTTTTATATTATTCGTTTTTTTGTATTTTAAATTATCTTTTTTCATTAAAACATCTTTCTTTGATACCCGCGGATGATCTGAACTCAACGTTTTAAATAAAGACCATATCATAAGAATAATAACTACGGAAAATGGGAGTGCTGCAATAATTAATAAGTTCTGAATTGCTTGTGTTCCTCCGGTGTAAATCATTATCATCGCAAATAAGGCCATAATAATACCCCAACTTACTTTAACGAAAGAGTTAGGATTAATATCTCCTTTACTACTTAACATTCCAAGTACATAAGTAGCCGAATCTGCAGAAGTTACAAAGAAAATCATAACAACGATTAAAGTAACAATACTTAATACAAATCCCAATGGAAAATGCTCTAAAGTGGCAAATGTTGCAGTTTCTGCTGCTTCTTTAGCAATATTAGCAATTCCACTATGCTGAAGATACACTGCTGCTCCTCCGAACACTGCAAAGAAAAAGAAAGATACAAGAGCTGGAGCAAATAACACTCCTAAAATAAATTCTTTAATTGTTCTACCACGTGATACACGTGCAATGAATATTCCTACAAATGGTGCCCAAGACACCCACCATGCCCAGTAAAATATAGTCCAATTTTGTACCCATTGAAATTTTGCGCCACCATCCATTGGAATACGCAAACTCATACTAAAGAAATTAAAAATATAATTTCCTAATCCGTTAGTAAATGTATTTAAAATATATAAAGTAGGTCCTACTAGAAATAATCCTATTAATACAATAAAAGCTAAAATCATATTAATATTACTTAAAGTTTTTATTCCCTTATCAATTCCGGACCATGCAGACCAACTAAATAAAATAGTTGCAATAATAATAATGATGACTTGTGTGCCGAAATGACTCGGTACTTTAAACAAGTAGTGAAGACCTTCATTAATTTGTAAAGCACCAAAACCTAAGGTAGCTGCTACACCTGTAACCGTTGCAATAACAGCTAAAACATCTATAGCACTTCCGATTGGTCCTCTCATTCTTTTTTCTCCAAAAATTGGAACAAGCGTTGCGCTTACTAAACCTGGATACCCTTTATGAAAATTAAAATAAGCAAAAACTAATGCAACAATGCTATACACTGCCCACGCATGAATTCCCCAATGGAAGAAAGCAAACTGGAACGCATCATTAATTGCTGCTTGTGTACCAATTTTATGTATAGGCGTTGCTTTATAGGCATGACTAACTGGCTCAGCTGTAGTCCAAAACACTAATCCTATTCCCATTCCTGCACTGAACAACATAGCAAACCAAGAAAGTAATGAAAATTCTGGCTCTTCTCCTTCCACACCTAACGTAATGGATGCATATCTTGAAAATAATAAGTATACGCAAATAAAAAATATAATTAAAACTAGTAAAAGATAATACCAAGAAAAATTAACTGCAATAAACGATGTAATATTTTGCGTGATTGCTTCTAATTGCTTAGGTAATATCGCTCCATACACTACAAATAATGTACAGATAGCTAATGCAATCCAAAATACAATGCTTATAGATTTTTTTCGCATTATATTATTCTCCTTTCTGATAGTTAGAAATTCTATACCCTATTCATGTTATATCTAACGATATATTGGAATTTTTATAATTAATCAAATTGATATATTATAAAATAATAAAAACGCCTCTTAATGTCTTATTTATAGACACTAAGAGGTGTTAAATCATTCTCTATTCTTCTACATTTATAACAAGTTTTCCTATCATGGAATTGGATTCTAATATTTGATGTGCTTCATATAAATGTTCTGCTGTTAAGCCATTGATGACTTTTGTCGTTGTATTTTGATACGTACCATTCTCAATTTTTTTAGCAATATCCTCTAAATAATAATGATGTTTAATCATGTCTTCTGTTTGAAAAATAGGTCTTGTAAACATAAATTCATGTGTAAAGGAAACACTTTTTGTTTTTAATAAATTTAAATCTTGTGATCCTTTAAAAGCTACAATCGTAGCAACATGTCCTCTTGGTTTCACTATATCTATCATTGTTTCATAATACATGTCTGTATCAAACGTGCAAAATACGAAATCTACCGCTTCAATGTGCTGTTGTTCTAATTGAGATTTTAAATCTTCTTTATGATTGAGTACGATATCTGCACCCATCTTTTTTGACCAATCGATTGTTTCTTGACGTGACGCAGTTGTAATGACTTTTAGACCATATGCCTTAGCAATTTGAGTCGTAATGCTTCCAACACCACCTGCGCCATTGATAATAAGTAATGTTTTCCCTTTATTTTGATTTGGATTCTCTGAAATTTTAAACACATCAAATAAAGTTTCTGACGCTGTAATACCAGTTAACGGAAGACTAGCAGCTTGTTCTGCCGAAAGATTTTTAGGTGCTTTTGCGACTAATCGTTCATCAATAAGTTGATATTCCTGATTTGAACCATGTTGATTAGGCGCACCAGAATAAAATACAATATCGCCTTCCTTAAACATTGTAACCTCTATTCCAGTTTTTTGAACCGTCCCTACTGCATCAAAACCTAAAATTCTCGGAGAATTTTTAACTTCAGTAAGGCGTTGTTTTGTATCAACCGGATTTACACTTATACTTTGTATTTTAACAAGCAACTCTCTAGAAGATGGCTGGGGCATATCTAATTCAAATGGTTCAAATACATTTCCTTCTTCTAATTTAAATGGTTGTTTAAATCCTATAGCTTTCATAAGTATATACCTACCTTTTACTGAATTTTAAATTATACATTCTCTGACACTTTAACGATCTGTTTGCCAAAGTTTTCACCTGTAAATAAGTTTCTGAACGCTTTTGGTAAATATTCAAATCCTTCTTCTATAGATACTTTTGTTTTAATTTTTCCTTCTTGTATCCACGTTGCCAGTTCTTTACTTGCATGTTCAAAGTCATCGGAAAATTCCGCTACCAAGAAACCACGCATCAGTGCTTGATGTTTAATTAATGTGCTTTGTACACGTGGACCTTTTTCTTGTTCAGTATTATTATAATTAGAAATCGTATCGCAAACAGGAATACGTGCATGACGGTTGAGATGTTTCATAACTTCATCGGCTATTGTGCCACCTACATTTTCAAAATAAACATCTACGCCATTCGGTACGGCTTTTGCTAATGCTTCTGCAAAATCATCCTTTTTATAATCAATGCCTGCATCAAAACCCAATTCTTCTGTTAGATAATTCACTTTTTTATCTCCACCAGCTATACCTACTACTGTAGCACCTTTGATTTTAGCAATTTGACCAACCACAGCACCTACTGCACCAGAAGCTGCTGAAACTACTACAGTGTCGCCTTCTTTTGGTTGACCAATCTCTAATAAACCGTGATAAGCTGTTTGACCTGTCATACCTAACGTACTTAAATATAAATAAAGTGGTACATCTGTATTAGATATTTTACTTACATTCTCTTCATTTACTGTATTAATACGCTTCCATGGTAACATACCTACAATAATGTCATCTTCATTAAATTTTTCAGAATTTGATTTAATAATTTTGCCTACAATGTGACTTTGAATAGGTTCGCCAATTTTAAAAGGCTCCACATAAGAATCAGCTTGAGTCATTCTTCCACGCATATATGGATCGACAGATATATATAAAGATTCAATTTGAATTTCATTTTCTTTCGGATCAACTATGTCAATATTTTCATATTTAAATGTATCATCTTGGGGGATACCTTCAGGATATTTTGCTAATAAAACTTGCTCATTATTCATTATAAAAGACTCCTTTCAGTATTCAAAAACAGTGTCATATCACAAACAATTTTATCGCAATTCAACTGCTTTCACTTTATAATGTCTAGTATGATAACACTTAATACTTTATTATACCAAGCAAAGTGAGGTCTTAAACTTGAAATTAAGTATCTTAGACTATGTACCACTCTTTGAAGGTGATACACCACAAGAAGCTTTAAATCATTCAATTGAACTTGCTCAACTATCAGAGAAACTTGGTTATGCACGTTATTGGGTAGCAGAACATCATCAAGTTCCTTCTGTTGTATCAAGCGCTCCTGAAATCGTAATGGCTATGTTACTTGAACATACACACTCTATTCATATTGGAAGTGGCGGTGTGATGCTCCCCCATTATAGTGCTTACAAAGTTGCAGAACAATTTAAAATTATGGAAGTCAAACATCCTGGCCGAATTGATATGGGAATTGGGCGATCTCCTAGCTTCAAAAATGTAAACGAAGCGCTAAATGAATTTAAAACTCAAAAACCCAAACTATCTCAACAAATAGATGATTTGAACAAATACTTTACGAATGACACTATTCATTCACATCGTTTCAAAACTTTAGAAGCCACTCCATACACAGAGCATTCACCTGAGATGTTTATTTTAGGAATGAGTGAACAAAGTGCTGAGCTTGCCGCAAAAAAAGGCTTACCTTTTGTGATTGCTCATATGGGTCAATCGCACGCAAATTTAACACATGTCATTCAACATTATAAATCGCGTTTTACAGAGTATCATGGTCATTCGCATTCACCCTATATTATTTTAGCTACTTTTGTCGTTACGGCAGAAAATGAATTAACGATTAAGCAATTAGTAGATACATTAAATTTGTGGTTAATACGTATTAATTATCTTAAACAACCTAAAGTATATCCTTCTATTGAAACAGCACAGCAACGTCATTATTCTGAAAGAGATCGAGAAAAAATAGAAAAAAATAAACGTCGAATGATTAGTGGCTTACCACATGAAGTAGCTCAGCAGTTAATACAATTACAAAACGAATTAGAAGTCGATGAAATCATGATTCTTCCTAATGTATACGGACATACTCATCGTACTAAATTAATTGAACTTATAGCTCATGCTTGTCTAGATAATTAGGAGAGTCAGTATTATGAACGCTCCTAATTTTTATTTGTTTCATAAACTTTAATGTTTTTATTTGCAACATCTTTATTTTCATGAAGTTGGCTATGTTGAGTCGTTGATTCTATATATTAAGAATTTTTATACGTTTTTGGACTTGCTTCTAACAAAGATTTTAATGGCCGAGACGAGCTATTAGATACTTTAACGTCAAAATGCATACCATTTTAATTATCTTCATAAATGTTTAAATCTTCTATTTGTTTACCTTTATAAATAGTTTTTAATCCAAGTCACTTTTTATCATCTTCACTCATTTTGTTTGGTTTGCCATTTTGATCAACTTGAATTTCATTCACCTTTTCATTTAAATTAAGAATGCCATTATATGTTCTAGCAATATTGACTTCTTTTTTAGTGTCGGAAATAGCAGATGATTATCATCATTTTTCTTAAAATACGTGAAAGATAAATACTCCATAGAATATACGAGAAAATTATACTCCTTATTTTTTAATACTAGTATCTCAATAAAATAAGAAACAGGACAGAAATGAAAATTTCTGTCCTGTCAAATTTATAAAATTACTTAATTTCTTTAGATTCAGCTAATGCTTTATACCAATATGCACTTTTTTTCGGATAACGTTCTTGTGTGTCAAAATCAACGTAGAATAGACCATAACGTTTTTCATAACCATTAGACCATGAGAACACATCCATAAGTGACCATAAGAAATAACCTTTTACATTGGCACCATCACGTATCGCATCAGCAATGACTTCAAGATGTTTTTTAACATAGTCGATACGTGCATCATCATCAACTGTCTTACGTTCTTCGTCGAATTCATCTTTATAACCAAGTCCGTTTTCAGTAACATAAATTTTGTGATAGTTAGGATAATCTTTTATAACACGCATAATTTGATCATAAAGACCTTGTGGATAAATCATCCAATCCCAATCAGTACGAGGAACATCTATGTCAAATTCACGTTGTCCTACACCTTTAAGTTGATACTTAGAGCCACCTTTATCTCCAGTAGCATTGTGTGTAATTTCTGATTCTCCTTCATATCCTCTCATCCAATCACTCATATAGTAATTGATACCTAAGAAGTCATTTAAATCTTTTGCAGCATCTAATGTAGCATAATCTTCATCGGTAATATCTAATTTACCGCCATTGACAGAAAGAATATGTTGTACACCTTCCATAGTTTCACGAGAATATTTTCCTAAATATGTTGCATCTAAGATAAATTTATTATGAATAATATCTTCAAGTTCTGCTGCTCTTACATCTTTCGGATTTGAAGGATCATATGGATACTTAGTTGGTAATGCATGAACTACTCCAATTTCCCCATTATATCCATTATCTTTAAATAATTTAACTGCTTTTGCATGTGCGACCATCATATTATGATGAGATTGGAATACTTTTGCAAAATCATATTTAATTCCTGGTGGGAATTTACCGACTAAATACTGGCCATCACCAATAGGACCAATTTCATTAAAAGTAGTCCAATAGTTGACTTCAGTAAATTCTTCAAAGCAGAATTTTGCATAGTCTACAAAATAATCAATCGTTTTACGGTTTAAGAAATCTCCATCACTGTGAAGTGTTTCTGGAGTATCAAAATGATGTAATGTAACAAACGGTTCAACGTGTCGTTTATGACACTCTTTAAATAAATTGTGATAGAATTCTACACCTTTTTGATTAACTTCTCCATAACCTGTTGGAAAAATTCTTGACCACGCGATAGATATACGGATACCATTAACACCAAATTTTTCACTTAATTCTAAATCAACTGGATATTTATGATAAAAGTCACTTGCAGGTTCAGCTGTATACCAATAGTTTTCTTCTAGATAAGTGTCCCAGGCTACACGACCTTTTCCGTCTGTTTGAGTCGCACCTTCTGCTTGATAAGCTGCTGTTGCACCACCGAAAATAAAATCTTCTGGTAATTTTTTCATTATACTTTCATCTCCTAATTATTTTTCAAATTGTTGTTGAACGAAGTCTAATGCTGCTTTGCCATCACGAGTTAAGTTAATGTATTCAACACCTTGAGTTTTTGCTAATTTAATACCTAATCGATCTGTATCTTGTTTTATATCTTCATAGTTAGAAGCAACTTGAGGCGCTAAAATAATTAATTGATAGTCTTTCATAATATCCATATGTGCACCATAACCACCAGCTGCCGCTTTTACAGGTACCTGATATTCTTCAGCAGCCTTGTTTAACGCATTTGCAAGTAATCCACTTGTACCGCCACCGGCACATAAGACTAAAACGTTAGTTTGTTCGTTAATTGAATTTGATGACTCTTTAGCCGATACTTCCTCATCGGAAGGTGCTGATTCATTTGTTGTCGCTTCATTTGCACCAGCAGTTGCTAAAATTGCATCTGCTTTTTTCGTATCAAAGTTTGCTGATACTTTTTCTTTTAATTCATTATTTACTTCTTTATTGCCTCGTTCTTCTTCAAGAATTTGTTCATCATATACTTTTAAAAATGGATAATAAATCATAACGTCAACTACGATTAATACAATCGCTAACACAAATGACCAAAAAGCAAAGCCTGTACCCATCACAATACCAAGAGGCCCTGGTGTCGTCCATGGTAAGAAGATGCTAAAACTATTCATTTTAAGTACATCAACAAAGAATTTAAAGATCCATACGTTTACTATTGGTGCAAAAATAAATGGTATGAAAAATACTGGATTTAATACGAGTGGTGCACCAAATAAAATTGGTTCATTTACTCCAAAGAATGTTGGTACAACCGATGCTCTACCAATGGCTTTATTTCTTTTTGATTTAGTTAACCACATAAACATAAATGGTACGACTAATGTAGCACCGCTACCCCCCATAGTTGCAACGAACATTTGTGTACCAGGTGTAATAATTTTATCTGCATGTTCTCCTGCTTGAATCAAATTTAAGTTTGTTTCAAGATTTGCATAAGTAATTGCAGCGATTGCTGGTTCAACAATAGATGGACCATGTATACCTACAAACCAGAAGAATGCGAAAGCACCGAAGATAAGTGTGACACCAATCCAGCCATCTGCCGCAGTAAATAATGGTTCAAAGATTTTTAATACGGCGTTCGCTACATTTGTATGAATAAATGTTCTTGATAATAAATCTAATGCATAAATAATGATAATAACCGCTGACAACGGGAAGATATCTTTAAATACCTGGGAAATATTTGGTGGTACTTCTTTAGGCATTTTTATTGTAATATTTCTTTTAATAAAGAAATTATAAACAATTACGGTAATAAAGGCTGAAATAAAAGCTGTTAATAATCCTTTTGTGCCCATAAATGCACTTAAAAATCCACCCTCTTTAATAGGATCTGCTGCTAAGAATAAAAATCCACTCATCGCAGCCATCATTGTAGAAATAAAGTTAATTTGATTGGTTTTATCTAATTTCCTGTTGTAGGAATCGGTTAAAGACTTAGCTGTTGTTCCAGCTACAATCAAACCAACAATTCCCATGGTATAGTTATATGGTTTCATCAATATACCTTCCATCGTTTTACTCCAAGTAAAGCCAAACACGTTAGGTACATATGTGATTAAAATAAATATACTTGAGAACAAGATAATTGGAATTGCTGCAATAAATCCATCACGAATCGCTCTTAAATAAATATTACGGGATATTTTTTCAAAGAACGGCTTTCCTTTTTCTATCCATGCTATTAACTTATTCATAGGGGTCAGCTCCCTTTTTTGTATAATTCAATTAAATGCTTCATTAAATCTTTTAATAATAACGTTGTCATTAAATGGTCTTGTCCGTGAATCATTGTAATACTAAATGCAATGTCATCACCTTGCGCTTCTTGAGCTAATAAGTTTGTTTGAGCTTTATGTGCATTTGCAATACATTCATTTGCTTCCTCGGTAAGTTGTTCAGCTTTTTCAAAATCACCTTCATTAGCAGCGTTTAAAGCCTCTAATAATTTTGAACGTGCATCTCCTGCATATGCGACAATTTCAAAACCAAGTAATTGTACTTCTTCTCTGTTCATATGAATAACCTCCCCTAAGTTATTTTGCTTTCCAAGATGTTGCAGTTGTTTTTAGTACTTTATTTAAATCATCAATGTTTTTATATCCAGTTGTACGTAACCATTCTCTTGCGGCTTGTTCTCCTTGTTCAATATAAACTTTAACTGCACCAGACCATGTCGCACGTCCGCATAACACACCATTGAAATGTGCACCTGCATCATGTGCAAATGTTAATGTTTCTTGGAATAATTCAGCTGATACACCAGCACTTAAATAAATATAAGGTAAATGTGTCGCTGCATCTTGATCACGGAAATGTTGTGCTGCTTCTTCTTTTGTGTATACAACTTCACCCTCTGTAAATCCTTCGACAAAATTCATATTTACGGGTACTTCAACTTTAAGCACATCAACATTGAATCGCTCTTCTGAGAATAACTTCATTGCTTCATTTACTTTACGAGGTTTTACTTTTGCAAATTCAGCACTTTTATTATCTGGAATATTATCATCATAAGTTAACACTTCTAAGAAAAATGGAATGTCTTCAGCAACACATTCTGAACCAATTCGTTCAATATAAGCTTTCTTTTGAATGTTAATCTCTTCTGAATCATCTACATCATAATAAAGTAAGAATTTAACTGCATTGGCACCCTGTTCTTTTAAACGTTTAGCAGACCATTCTACTAAGCAATCTGGTAAACGACCTTTTGCATTCACGTCATATCCAGTTTTTTCATATGCAAGTAATAAACCACACTCTTTATTACGTGCATCAGAAGCAGGTAAGCCATATTCAGGATCTAAAAGAATAGAAGATGCATATTGTGTTAACTCTTCTGATACAAGTACTTTTAATTGTTCGATTTGTTCAACTGTAGGAGGTTCTGTTTGATGTTCAGCCATCATTCTTTTTAATGCCCCACGTTGATCAAATGCTAAAGCTGAAATAATCCCATCTTGATTACTTAATTGTTCGATTGATGCTAGTTTTTGTTGTGATTTTGTCATGAATTACACCTCTATAACTTCAATTTGTTTGAATAGTTCTTTAAATTTATCTACATTGATATGACCTGTTTGATGCTCCATTGCATTTAACATTCCAAATGCATTCGCTTTTTTCAGTAAATCTTCATCGGATTGTTGATGAACAAGACCTGATGCAATACCTGCCACTGTAGAATCACCAGACCCTACAGGATTAACGACTTCTATTTTTGGGATATTTACTTTATAAAATGTTTGATGATGTTTAGCGAAAGCGCCATCGCCACCTAAAGAAACAATAATCCATTCAATACCTTTGAAGATGGGGTGAGTAACCGCTTCTTTTAAACTATCGATATCTGTAGTGACAGTAGTGTGTAATAATTGAGATAATTCATCAATATTAGGTTTTATCACTGAAGGCTTACTTTCGCTCAACAATACATCCATTAATGATTGACCAGAACTATCTAAAATCGTGGGTAGCCCTTGTTCATTTGCTAATTTCACAATATCAGCGTAGTAATTGGTATTAAGACCTTTAGGTAAACTTCCAGACATCGCTATAACATTGGCTTTTTTAAATAGTTCTAAAAGATGTGCTTTATAGCTGTCTGCTTCTCTCTTGTCAATAGTTGGTCCTTGTTCGAGTATTTCAGTTTGTTGTCCTTCATGTAGAATAGCGATACAATTTCGCGTTTCTCCTTTTATTTTGAAGAAAGACTGTTCAATTTGAGCATCCATTAATTGTTCTTCAATAAATTGACCTAATGCGCCACCTAAAAAGCCACTTGCTAACACATTTTCGCCAAATTCTGATAATACACGTGTTACATTTAATCCTTTTCCTCCAGCAGTTTTACTCGTCTTTTTAACTCTATTCACAGTATCTAGATGAAACTGTTCTAATGGGTAAGAGATATCAACTGAAGGATTTAAAGTTAATGTTAGAATCATTTCACATCTTCCTTAATCGTGATATTCACCTTTGTCCCATTTTTCTAAGAATTCATCAAAGAAGTGAGGATTAGCTTGATTATCGTTATGTGCTTCTAAATGATTAATTTTAGCAATTAATTTTTTATTTTCTTCAGTAGGTTTGTATTCCGCTTTAATAAATGCATCAACGATATCGAAAATAAATAATTCACCTGCTACTTTACCGCCGAAACTAACAACATTAGCATTCAATTCTTCTTTTGAATAAAGTGCTGATGTCATATCACGTACTAATGCTGTTCTTACACCTGGGACTTTGTTTGCTGCATTACTAATACCAACGCCAGTACCACAAATACATACGCCTAAATCTGCTTCTCCACTAGCAACTTTTTCTCCTACTTTTTTACCGAAGATAGGATAATGTGTACGTGTAAAATCATACGTACCTACATCAATAACTTCGTGTCCTTGAGCTTTTAAGTGTTGTGAAACTTCCATTTTTGTATCAGTTACAATGTGATCGCAACCTATAGCAATTTTCATTATTTATTCCTCCAATTAGCACATTTTATTTAACATATCTACACGGATTTGGTGACGTCCGCCATCATAGTGTCCATTTACAAATTCTTTAGCAATATTTTTAGCTAATGTATCGCCTACAATTTCAGCACCCATTGTAATCATGCGTGCATTGTTGTGACTACGTGTCATATATGCTGAACGTTCATCTGATACTTCAGCAGCAATCATTCCTTTTACTTTTGTAGCAACAATAAAACTACCTGCACCATAAGCATCCACTGCAATTCCTAAATTATCATCGTTCTTTTGTACTTCGTGTACAACTGCTAATGTTGAATCAACAAAGTCTAATTCTTTTCCTTCTGTTACATCTACTACATCATGGTTATTTTCTTTTAAAAATGTTTTCACAACATCTTTAAGACGTTGACCAGCGACATCTGAACCGATAAAAATTGTCATAATGATTCTCCTTTGAAAATAAGATAATTAAACACATGTGTTTGAAAAAGCGCTTTCAAATCTTTACACCTAAATTATAAACATAAATAAACAAATAATCAACAATAAATGTTCGAATATTGTTTGAAATTTCATTTTTTTAAACAAAATATTTTGTTTTTATGTTTAATTGCGTTCAATTATCTAAAAAAAATACCAAGATTGTTTATTTAAACAATCTTGGTATCATTCAATTAATATATCACTTCTGTGTAAGCTTTTAATTTTTGTACATTATCTTCATCATTTTTATCAACAACTACTGCTGTTAAATCTTCTAAATGACATAATTGGGTAAAATCTTCTTTTCCAATTTTTGAAGTATCAATTAATAAGTATTTTTCAAGTGAACGATGAAGTGCAAGTTGTTGTGTATACGCTTCGTCAATTGTAGAAGTGAGTACATCTGCATCTTTTATTCCATTACAACTAAAAAACATTTTACTAAATCGTTTTGTTTTAAGGAGCGTATTTGTCATTTCACCTACAAATGATTCAGTAAGTTCTCTCATTTCTCCACCTAATAAGTAAACTTTAAAATTTAGCGAACGTTTTTCAAATAATATTTGAAATACTGGAAAACAATTCGTAATCACTGTTAATGACTCTCGTTCTATTAATTGAGCCAGTAACTCGATTGTTGTTCCAGGTCCTAAAAAAATCGTATCATTTTCTTCAATTAAGTTAACAGCTTTCCTTGCGACAGCACGTTTTTCTTCAATATTCTCTGTGTGCTTTTCTTGATGAGACTTTTCTTTAATTTGAAAAGCTGAATTACTACGTGCACCACCATGTATTTTAGTTAGTAATCCTTTTTCTTCTAGTTCAGCTAAATCACGACGTACTGTCATGTCAGATACATTAAGTTCCTCAACGATTTCATTTGTCCTAACCGTTCCTTTTTGATTTACGAGTTTAGTAATTTCTTCTAAACGATCGTATTTATTCATTCAAATTCTCACATCCAACTTATTTTATTAAACATGTCCATATAAAATGAACATATATTTCATAAAGATTTTAAACGCAATTTCATTCTATACTATTACTTGTCTTAAAACTAGAAAATAAAGGTAAAAATATGTTGTAATAATAGTATAAAATTCATTTTAAAAAAGTTATATTAGTCATTATTATAAACGAGGTGCTCAGATTGAGTAATAAAATTGAAAAATTAAAAGAAATTGTTGATAAATCAAACAAAATTGTATTTTTTACTGGTGCGGGTGTATCAGTTGCAAGTGGTATACCTGATTTCCGCTCCATGGGTGGATTATTTGATGAAATTTCAAAAGAGGGTTATTCACCTGAATATTTATTAAGTATTGATCATTTAAATGATAATAAAGAAAGCTTTATCGACTTTTATCATAAACGACTACTAGTAGCAGATAAAAAACCTAATATCGTCCATGAATGGATTGCAGAGTTAGAAAAAGAAGGCAAATCTTTAGGTGTGATTACCCAAAATATCGATGGGTTACATGAAGATGCTGGAAGTGAACATATTGATGAAATTCATGGTACACTGAATCGCTTTTATTGCATCAATTGTGGAAAAGAATATACGAAATCATATGTTATAGAACACAAATTAAGATATTGTGAGAACTGCGGTGATGTCATTCGCCCTGATATCGTATTATACGGTGAAATGCTCGATCAGCCTACTGTCTTTAGAGCATTAGATAAAATCCAAAAAGCAGATACTGTCATTGTGTTAGGTTCATCCTTAGTCGTACAACCTGCTGCTGGCTTTATTTCTAACTTTACAGGAGACAATCTTGTAATTATTAATAGAGACGCTACACCGTATGATAGACAAGCAAGTTTAGTTATTCATAATGACATGACAGAAGTGGTTGATGAAGTTATGAAAAATAAATAGATATACATGTGGCTAGTGTTTTTTAGAACGACTAGTCTTTTTATATAAAAAAGCACTTCTCAAAGTTGAGAAGTGCTTTAATCGTTCTAATGGAACACAAATTGCTGATGCGATTTGCATACTGAACTTGTAAGCAAACAAGCTTGCAACAATTCCAATATTAACGTTTTGAGAATTGTGGAGAACGACGTGCTTTTTTAAGACCTGGTTTTTTACGTTCTTTCATACGTGGGTCACGAGTTAATAAACCTGCGCGTTTTAAAGAACCTCTGTATTCTGGATCAGCTTCTAATAATGCACGAGCGATACCATGACGGATAGCTTGAGCTTGTCCAGTGAAACCACCACCGTATACGTTAACTAATACATCATAGTTACCTTTAGTTTCTGTAACATCGAATGGTTGGTTTAAGTCTAAGATTAATGATTCGAATGGTAAGTATTCGCGTACGTCACGATCGTTAACAGTGATATTACCTTCACCTGGTACTAAACGTACACGTGCTACTGAGTTTTTACGACGGCCTGTGCCTCTATATTCAACTTGTGCCAATGTAATTTCCTCCTTCTAATTAACCACGTAATTCGTAGTTTTCTGGTTGTTGTGCAGCGTGTGGGTGTTCAGCGCCACTGTATACAAATAATTTTTTACCTTGTTTTTCACCTAAACGTGAACTTGGTAACATTCCTTTGATAGAAGTTTCAAGTAAACGAGCAGGGTTATTACGTTTTAATTCACCAGCAGTCACTGATTTAATACCACCTGGGTGATTTGAGTGACGGTAGTAAACTTTATCTTGTTCTTTTTTACCAGTTAATTCGATTTTTTCAGCGTTGATGATGATTACATAGTCACCAGTATCAACGTGTGGTGTATAAGTTACTTTATTTTTACCGCGTAAGATAGATGCTACTTCTGATGATAAACGACCTAATGTTTGGCCTTCAGCATCGATAACATACCATTTGCGCTCAATGTTTGATTCATTTGCCATAAATGTTTGACGCATAATAATTATCCTCCTAAAAATAAATGCTTCGTCTTAGATTACAGGTACTCATCGCAGTCGAACCTACGAACGAGGCCTGCAATCTAGGTCATTCTGTTACGATTTCAAAGCGTAATGTTCATTTATTTTATTCCTGTCTAATCTGCTTATATATCTTGTAACACAATAAGTTTCCGGGGCTTATCGTGGGATGATATAAAACAATACCGTTAACTATCTTATATTTTATAAGCCCATTTGTCAATGCATATTAGTCATTTTGTAATGATTTTTTGTAATGTATTTTTATATCCTCACCAAAGTCATTTTTAAGTGCTTCTGGATCTAAATATATCTTTTCAAGATATAATCCTTCAGCGGGTGCTGTAAAAGGGACATTATCTCTATTTTTAGCTTTAAGCAGTTCAGGAACTTCGTTAGGTTGTCGCTTCCCTTTACCTACTTCTATTAAAAAAGCTACAAGTACGCGCACCATATTATATAAGAAACCAGAACCTGTGACGATATAGTCAAAACCTTCGTCCGTTTTGACAACTTCACTTTGGTATAGTGTACGTTCTTTACTTTCAACTTCAGTCTTTTGTGAACAAAATCCAGTAAAATCATGAGTTCCAATAAAGTGTTTAGCCGCTTCATTCATCTTATCTAAATCTAAGTCATCTTTTATAAATGTCTTAAGACCACTTTCAAATGGATTGCGATGTTCCGCTTGATACACTTTATAGCGATATCTCTTACCTACACAATCATAACGACAATGAAACGTGTCATCTACTTGTTTTACACTATTCACGTAAATATCCTCAGGTAACGCACTATTCATCGCATATTTCCATTGTTTAGGCTCAATATTCAATTCTGTGTCAAAATGAAAATACTGTTCATAAGCATGCACACCACGATCTGTGCGACTTGATGGATGTATACGCACATGTCGGCGATGCATACGTTTTAAAATTTTTTCAAATTGTTGTTGAACAGTTCTACCTTGTTGTTGAATTTGAAAACCAAGAAATCCATGTCCTTGATACGCAATATTTACTAGTATGCGCAATGTCTTACACTCCCATATATTTTAATATAAATAATATCATTCCAATAGGTATCAGACTGAATAGACTCAAAGTATCTCTCTTATGCCATGACAACTTACGATAACTTGTACGTTGTACATTAGCATCATATCCTCTAACTTCCATTGCAATGGCTAATTCATCAGCTCTTTGAAAGGCAGAAATAAATAGCGGTATCATTAATGGGATGAAAGCTTTAATTCTTGTCATTAAACTCCTCGAACTGATTTCAGAACCTCTTGATTTTTGAGCAAGAATAATTTTATCTAATTCATCCATCAATGTTGGAATAAACCTTAAAGCAATTGACATAATCATACTTAATTGATGCACAGGAATTTTAAATAGTTTCAATGGGGCCATTAACTTTTCAAAAGCATCAGTCAAGTCAATTGGACTTGTTGATAATGTCATAATTGTTGCAACCATAACAATCGTTATTAATCTTAAAGAAATAAAAATACCTTCTAATACCCCTGTACTATCAATTTTAATAAAACCTATTTCTAATAGCGTAGTCCCGCCGTGAGTAAAGAAGATGTGCATTAAAAACGTAAAGATTAAGAAGAAAAATATCGGTGTTAATCCTTTAATTAAAAACCAAAATTGAATTTTAGCCATTTTCATAAAACATAGAATTAATAATATTATCCAAGCGAATGTAGCAAAAGAATGAGCAAAAAAGATAAAAATAATAAATACAAATACAAAAATCAACTTTGCTCTAGGATCAAGACGATGTATCACGGAGTTATTAGGTAAATAACGTCCTATAATAAGTTTATTTTTCATGTTCTTGCCACTCCTGATACAATGTTACAAACTCATCTTCATTTAAGGCAATATCATTAAACATGGTTTGATATTTATCTTCAACATCATATTGCAGTTGTACTACATCAGGCAATGCAATATGCCAATCTTTCAGTTTTTCGTGTTGTCTGAATAATGATTTAGGAGAGCACTGTTCTATTACTTTCCCTTGCCTCATTACAATGATTTCTTCTGCATATCGCGCCACATCATTCATATCGTGTGACACTAATATGACAGTTTTATGATGATTGACTTGAATTGATTTTATTAATTCCATCACTTGCTGACGACTTTTTGGATCAAGTCCAGCAGTAGGCTCATCAAGAATAATTATATTCGGTTTCATTGCAAGGATAGAAACTAATGCAATTTTACGCATCTGACCACCTGACATTTCAAATGGCGATTGTTCCATAATATGATGATCAAAACCTAAATCTAAGAGTAACTGATACGCATAAGACTTAACTTGTTCCACATTCATCTTAAAATTTTTAGGACCAAATGCTACTTCTCTTTCCACACTATCTTCAAACAATTGTGATTCAGGAAATTGAAAAACCAAACCTACTTGTTGTCTTAATTCTCGTAGATGCTTGTCTTTTGTTTTATGAGTAATCTCCTTATTATCAAAAGTAATACTACCTTTTGTTGGTTTTAATAGCCCATTAAAATGTTGAATGAGTGTGGATTTACCACTTCCTGTTTGACCAACAATCGCATAGTATTTACCTTGCTCAATTTTGAGATTGATATCATTTAAGGCTTGATATTCATAAGGAGTGCCTTTTTGATAAATATATGAAACATGATTAAATTGAATGGTCATAATTTATCAACCAGCCCTTCATATGTAGTGAATTCATCTTTAAAGCCTAGCTTTTGATTCATTTTCATTGCAAATGGTAAATCTAAGCCAATCTCTACTAAATACTGTGTATTTAAAAAAATAAAATTTGGCTTGCCTTCTTTGTAAACTTTACCTTTATTCATAATGACGACATGGTCGCTTTCTAACGCTTCACTTAAATCATGAGTAATAGAAATAATCGTTAAATTTTTCTCTTGTTTAACTTGTCTAATTAATGAAAGTAAAGACTGTTTACCTTGGGGATCTAACATAGAGGTTGCTTCATCAAGAATGATGACATCTGGACTTAGTGCTAAGACTCCTGCAATAGCCACGCGTTGCTTTTGGCCTCCCGATAAAGAATGTGGTTCATATTCCATATATTCTTTCATATCTACATTATCTAAAGATTGAATGACGATTGCTTTCATTTTGTCATGAGATACTGCGTGATTCTCGAGTCCAAAAGCTACATCATATTCCACAATTGAACCTACAAATTGATTTTCTGGATTTTGAAAGACAATACCAATATGGCGTCTAACCTCTCTTAAATAATCAGGCGTAACTAAATGATTGTTATAAAAAATTTCTCCTTCAGTTGCTTGTTCTATTCCAACTATAAGTTTTGCAATTGTAGATTTCCCCGAACCATTATGTCCTACAATGGATGTCCATTGATGTTTTGGTATATTAAATGACACATCTTCTAAAGTGAAGGCCGCATCTTTTTGATATTGAAAATGTACATGTTTAAGTTCGATGATATTGTTATTATCAGTTTTCACAGCCTTCCTCCTTTATTAATAGTTACTACATTAGTTTACATGAATAAAAACTAGATGTACATGAGTAAACGTCTTTCATATATAAAAAGAGTCATGCCTCAAAAGCACGACTCTTTTTAATCATTATAGATTCATTAAAATTAAAAAAGCGCGCACCCCATCACATTTTAGTTGAGTTCACGCTTTATATTAGTATTTAGTTGATGGGGTACTCTGAGCTAGACAATATTTGTATGTGGCAAACATTATCGTTGCACTCATTTGCTTTAAATACAAGTAGTTAGTGTATTTATATATAAAATTAATCTACTAATTCGATGATAACTGATTCAGCACCGTCACCACGACGAGGACCTACTTTAAGAATACGAGTGTATCCACCTTGACGTTCTGCATAACGTTCAGCAATTTCACCAAATAATTTTTGAAGTGCAGTTTGTGTAGTTTCATCTTCATTTAAGATTTCAACATTACGTAATGTTTTAGCAGCATTACGACGAGATGCTAAGTCACCTTTTTTACCTAAAGTGATTAATTTCTCAACAACACTACGAACTTCTTTTGCACGAGCTTCTGTAGTTTCAATACGCTCACTTACGATAAGTGATGTAGCTAAGTCACGTAACATAGCTTTACGTTGATCAGAAGTACGACCTAATTTTCTGTAACCCATGAGTTAACCTCCTTTAACTTATTAATCTTCTTTTCTTAAACCTAATCCTAAATCTTCTAATTTATATTTAACTTCTTCAAGAGATTTACGACCTAAATTACGCACTTTCATCATATCAGCTTCAGACTTGTCCGCTAATTCTTGAACAGAATTGATGCCTGCACGTTTTAAACAGTTGTATGAACGTACTGATAAGTCTAATTCTTCGATAGACATTTCAAGTACTTTTTCTTTTTGATCTTCTTCTTTTTCAATCATGATTTCAGCATTTTGCGCTTCATCTGTAAGACCAACGAAAATATTTAAATGTTCAGTCATAATTTTAGCAGCTAATGAAACAGACTCTTGTGGAGTAATTGAACCATTAGTCCAAACATCTAAAGTTAATTTATCAAAATCACTACTTTGACCTACACGTGTATTTTCAACTGTATAGTTTACACGTTCAACAGGTGAATATAGTGAATCTACAGGAATTACACCAATTGGTAAATCACTAGTATTATTTTGTTCTGCTAATGCGTAACCTCTACCCTTATTAGCAACAAGACGAATTTTTAAATGTCCATCTTTAGACACTGTTGCAATTTTAAGTTCTGGGTTTAGAACTTCAACATCACTATCGTGAGTAATATCACTTGCTGTTACTTCGCCTTCATCTCTCACATCAATTTCTAATGTTTTATCTTCTTCAGAATAGATTTTTAATGCTAATTTTTTGATGTTCATAATAATTGTAGAAACATCTTCAACAACATTGTCTATAGCTGAAAATTCGTGTAAAACACCTTCAATTTCGATGTACTTAACGGCTGCACCTGGTAATGAAGATAGTAGGATACGACGTAAGGAGTTTCCTAGTGTAGTACCGTAGCCACGTTCAAGTGGTTCAACAACGAACTTACCGAATTTAGCATCTTCACTAATTTCAATTGTCTCAATTCTAGGTTTTTCAATTTCTATCATTTACAAAATCCTCCTTAATAACGTCGAATTAATTTTAAAATTGTTTCGCTCAGTGATTTGTAACAATAACAATCAATAAAAATTATACGCGACGACGTTTTGGTGGACGACAACCGTTGTGAGGTACTGGAGTAACGTCTCTGATTGCTGTTACTTCTAAACCAGCTGATTGTAATGCACGAATAGCTGATTCACGACCTGGTCCAGGTCCTTTTACTGTTACTTCAACAGTTTTCAAACCATGTTCCATTGCTGATTTTGAAGCAGTTTCAGATGCCATTTGAGCAGCGAATGGTGTTGATTTTTTTGATCCTTTGAAACCTAATGCACCAGCTGATGACCAAGATAAAGCATTACCAAATTCATCAGTGATAGTTACGATTGTATTGTTGAATGTTGAACGGATGTGTGCTACACCATTTTCAATATTCTTTTTAACTCTACGTTTACGAGATACTTGTTTACGTGCCATTTATATTTTGCCTCCTTTACCTATTATTTTTTCTTATTAGCTACAGTTTTAACTGGGCCTTTACGAGTACGAGCATTGTTTTTAGTTTTTTGACCACGAACTGGTAAACCACGACGGTGGCGAATACCACGGTATGATGAAATTTCCATTAAACGTTTAATGTTTAAGTTTTGTTCACGGCGTAAGTCACCTTCTACTTTATAACCGTCAACTACTTCACGGATACGACCTAATTCGTCATCTGTTAAATCTTTTACACGTGTATCAGCTGATACGTTAGCTTCTTCAACAATTTTTTTAGCTGTTGAAGTACCGATACCATATACGTAAGTTAATGAAATAACTACGCGTTTTTCACGTGGAATATCTACTCCTGCAATACGTGCCATATATTTTTACACCTCTCTTTTATTAACCTTGTCTTTGTTTGTGCTTAGGATTGTCACAAATTACCATAACTTTACCTTTACGTTTAATGACTTTACATTTTTCGCAAATAGGTTTTACTGATGGTCTTACTTTCATTTTTATACCTCCCTATATTATGGAGTGACGATTATTTATAACGATACGTAATTCTACCGCGTGATAAATCATACGGAGACATTTCTACTGTTACTTTGTCGCCAGGTAGAATACGAATATAATTCATTCTAATTTTACCACTTACATGTGCTAAAATTTCATGACCATTTTCTAATTCTACTTTAAACATAGCATTTGGTAAAGTATCAAGTACTGTACCTTCTAATTCTATTACATCTTGTTTCGCCATTGATTAACTTCCCCCTTTTTACAATAGTAAGGTAATCGTCAATAGACAACTTCAACGATACGAATCTAATATAGTGAATAGTTATTATAAGTTTAACAAAATGCGGGAATTATGATCGTCATACGACACTCAAAAAATAAATTCTTGCCAGAGAAACCTAATCAAAGTTCACATAAATCTAGATCGCACATTAGTTGACCTATTTTAATTGATCTAAGATATCAATGACATCTTTGGTTACTTCGTCAATATCTTTCGCACCATCAATGTTTTTCAATACGCCTTTTTCATCGTAATACTCTAAAATTGGCTTGGATTGTTTAACATTAACGCTTAAACGATTAGATACTGTTTCTGGATTATCATCTTTACGTTGATAAAGTTTTCCACCATCGATATCACAAACACCATCAACCTTTGGAGGATTAAATACAAGATGATAAGTTGTACCACATTTCTCACAGATACGACGACCTGTAAGACGATTCATTAGCTCTTCCTCAGGAACTTCAATATTGATAACAGCATCAATATTTCTGTCAAGCTCAGACATAATGTTGTTTAATGCCTCAGCTTGCTCAATTGTTCTAGGGAATCCATCTAATAAGAAACCTTTTTTTGCATCGTCTTCAGAAATTCTTTCTTTAACGATACCTACAGTAACTTCATCAGGGACTAATTCTCCACGATCCATGTATGATTTAGCTTCTTTTCCTAAATCAGTTTCATCTTTAATCGCTTTTCTGAACATGTCACCAGTAGATATATGTGGTATTGGGAATTTCTTAACAATTTCACTCGCTTGAGTACCTTTACCAGCTCCAGGTAAACCCATTAAAATGATATTCATAAATTGCCCTCCTACAAATTATCTACCACCAAAGCCTTTATATTCTTTTTGACTCACTTGTGCTTCAAGTGATTTCATAGTTTCAATTGCTACACCAATAACGATTAATAAACTTGTACCACCAATTTGAATTGATTGAGGTAAATTCATAAATTTTGTCGCTATAATTGGAAGAATAGCAATAACTGCTAAGAAAATAGAGCCTACAAAAGTTAAGCGATAAAGTACTTTAGTAATATATTTTTTTGTTTGTTCCCCAGGTCTAATTCCTGGTACATAACTACCTTGTTTTTTCAAGTTGTCAGCCATTTTTTCAGGATTAACTTGAACAAAGGCATAGAAATATGCAAATGCAATAATTAATATAACATAAACAATCATACCATAAGTGTTTGAAGGGTTAGCATATTCTGCAATACTTTGCGCCCAATCAGCTTTAGGGAAGAACAATGTTAATGTTCTTGGCAATAAGAAGAATGCCATCGCAAAGATGACTGGAATAACCCCTGCAGAGTTTACTTTTAAAGGTAGATATGTTGCTTGTGATCCTAAACGTTGTGCAGATTGTTTTTTAGCATACTGAATTGGAATTTTACGTTTCGCTTCCAATACATAAATCGCTCCAATTGTTAATAAAATTAATCCAACAATTAAACCGATGACTTTTAACCATGCTAACGTTGTATCGTCATTACCAACAAATGCTTGTTGCACAAATTGGATAATTGATGATGGCAACGTTGATAAAATACCTGCAAAGATAATGATTGAAATACCATTACCTACACCAAATTGTGTAATTTGATCACCAAGCCAAATTAAAAATGCAGTTCCAGTTGTTAAAACTACAGCAATCAATAAATAACTCATGACAGATTGATGAATAATCAATTTACCGCCTAAATAGTTATTAAATTGAAATGCCATACCAATTGACTGTATAAATGCCAATATGATAGCGAAATAACGTGTTACATTGCTAAGCTTTCTTTTACCTACTTCACCTTGTTTAGCCCATTCAGTAAATTTAGGGACAATGTCCATTTGTAATAATTGCATTACGATAGAAGCAGTGATGTACGGCATTATACCCATAGCAAAGATAGAAAAGTTCTTTAAGGCTCCGCCACCAAACGTATTAAGAAGAGCAGCGACACCTTGATCAGAACCTTGCTGTTCAAAAGGCTCAGGATTAACTCCAGGAGCCGGAATATAAGTTCCTATTTTGAATATTACTAACATTGCTAATGTGAAGAAAATCTTGTTTCGAACTTCTTTAGTTTTAAAGAAGCTCATAAACGTTTGAAACATTAGATCACCTCGTGTGCTCCACCTTTAGCATCGATAGCTTCAACCGCTGAAGCTGAGAATTTGTGAGCTTTCACTGTCAATTTTTTATCAAGTGAACCATTACCTAGTACTTTAATACCAGATTTTTCATTCTTAACCACACCAGTTTCAACTAATAAAGCTGGAGTTACTTCAGTACCATCTTCAAATTGATTAAGTTGGTCTAAGTTAACAATAGCATATTCTTTACGATTAATGTTAGTGAAACCTCGTTTTGGTAAACGACGGAATAAAGGTAATTGTCCACCTTCAAATCCTGGTCTTACGCTACCACCTGAACGTGCTTTTTGACCTTTTTGACCGCGACCACTAGTTTTACCATTACCTGTACCAGCACCACGACCTACACGATTACGTACACGACGTGAACCTTCAGCTGATTTTAACTCATGTAATTTCATTATTTAGGCACCTCCTTAATTATTTTTCTTCAACTGTTAATAAGTGTTTAACTTTGTTGATTTGCCCACGAATTGCAGGGTTATCTTCAACAACTACTGAACTATTAGTCTTTTTAAGACCTAACGCTTCAACAGTTTTACGTTGTGTTTCAGGACGACCAATAACACTACGAGTGAGGGTAATTTGTAATTTAGCCATTATTTATTTTCCCTCCTTAATTATATAATTCTTCTACTGATTTGCCACGTAATTTCGCAACATCTTCAGCGTTTTTAAGGTTTTGTAAACCATTTAATGTCGCACGTACCATGTTGATAGGTGTATTTGAACCTAATGATTTACTTAAGATATCAGTGATACCTGCTAATTCTAATACGGCACGTACTGGACCACCAGCGATAACTCCTGTACCAGGTGCAGCTGGTTTCATAAATACGCTACCAGAACCATAACGGCCAGTGATAGTGTGAGGAGTTGTTCCTTCTACACGTGGAACTACTACTAAATCTTTTTTAGCTGCTTCTACAGCTTTTTTAATAGCTTCTGGTACCTCTTGAGCTTTACCAGTACCGAAACCTACACGACCATTTTTATCTCCTACTACTACTAATGCAGTGAAACGGAAACGACGTCCACCTTTAACAACTTTAGCAACACGATTAATTGTAACAACGCGTTCTTCAAATTCTTTCGTTTCTTCTTCTCTACGAGCCATGTATTTGTCCCTCCTTTAAATTAAAATTCTAATCCGTTTTCTCTCGCAGCTTCAGCTAACGCTTTAACGCGACCATGATATAAATAGCCACCACGATCAAATACGATTTCTTTGATACCTTTATCTGAAGCTTTTTTAGCGATTACTTCACCAACTTTAGTTGATAAATCAACTTTAGAAGTAGAATCACTAGCGATATCTTTATCTTGAGATGAAGCTTGTACTAAAGTTTCACCTTTAACATCATCAATAATTTGTGCATAAATATGTTTGTTTGAACGGTATACATTTAAACGTGGTTTTTCAGCTGTACCTGATAATTTAGTACGCACACGAGCATGTCTTTTCAAACGCACTTTGTTTTTATCAATTTTACTGATCATTGTATTACTCCTTTCTTTAGAGAGTTATCTATTATTTACCAGTTTTACCTTCTTTACGGCGAACATATTCACCTTGGTAACGGATACCTTTTCCTTTATAAGGTTCTGGAGGTCTTACTGAACGAATATTAGAAGCGATAGCTCCAACTTGTTCTTTAGATACACCAGATACTGTAACAGTTGTATTTTTCTCTACTGCGAAAGTAATGCCATCTTCAGCTTTAATTTCAACAGGATGAGAGTAACCAACGTTTAATACTAAGTCATTACCTTGCATTTGAGCACGGTAACCTACACCAACAAGTTCAAGAGTTTTAACAAAACCTTGAGAAACACCTTGTACCATATTATTTAATAACGCACGAGTTGTACCGTGAACTGTTCTATCTTCTTTAGAATCAGTAGGTCTTACAACTTCTAGAGTGTTTTCATCTTGTTTAAAAGTCATTCTTTCATCAAAAGTTCTAGTTAATTCACCTTTAGGACCTTTTACAGTAGCTGTTTGTCCGTCAAAAGTTACTGTAACGTCACTAGGGATGTCAATAATTTTCTTACCAACACGACTCATGTTATGGCACCTCCTTATTTATTATTACCAAACGTATGCGATGATTTCTCCACCAACGTTACGTTTTCTAGCTTCTTTATCAGTGATAACACCTTCAGAAGTTGAAACTAATGCGATACCTAAACCATTTAATACTTTAGGCACTTCGTTCGCTTTAGCATATACACGTAAACCTGGTTTTGAGATACGTTTTAATCCTGTGATAACACGTTCATTGTTTTGACCATATTTTAAGAATAAACGAATAACACCTTGTTTATCATCTTCAACGTATTCTACGTTTTTAATGAAACCTTCATTTTTTAAGATTTCAGCAATTTGTTTTTTAATATTTGATGCAGGTAATTCTAATTTCTCGTGACGCACCATGTTTGCGTTTCTTACACGAGTAAGCATATCTGCGATTGGATCTGTCATAGTCATTTATTGTTGCCTCCTTTCAAACTCTTTTATCTTACCAGCTAGCTTTACGTACGCCAGGAATTTGGCCTTTATAAGCTAATTCACGGAAACAAATACGGCATAATTTAAATTTACGATATACAGAATGTGGACGACCACAGCGTTCACAACGAGTATATTCACGTACTGCATATTTTTGTTTTTTCTGTTGCTTAGCAACCATAGAAGTTTTAGCCACTTAATTAGCCTCCTTTTAGAGATTATTTACGAAATGGCATACCGAAGTTTGTTAACAATTCACGAGCTTCCTCGTCAGTGTTAGCAGTTGTTACGATAACAATATCCATTCCTCTTACTTTACTTACTTTATCATAATCGATTTCTGGGAAAATTAATTGTTCTTTAATTCCTAAAGTGTAGTTACCACGACCATCGAAAGCTGTTTTAGAAACACCTTGGAAGTCACGTACACGAGGTAATGAAACTGCGATTAATTTATCTAAGAATTCATACATTCTTTCTCCGCGAAGTGTTACTTTTGCACCGATTGGCATACCTTCACGTAAACGGAATGTTGCAACTGATTTTTTTGCTTTAGTGATTAATGGTTTTTGTCCAGTGATTAATTCTAACTCTTCAACAGCATTATCTAACACTTTAGAGTTTTGAACTGCATCACCAACACCCATATTTACAACGATTTTTTCGATTTTTGGTACTTCCATTACTGAACTATAGTTGAATTTTTTAACTAAGTTTTGAGTAACTTCAGTATTATATCTTTCTTTTAAACGGTTCAAAGTGGATCCTCCTTTCAACTAGTTATTAATTATTAGATTTGATTTCTTCGCCAGATTTTTTAGCGATACGAACTTTTTTACCATCTACAAATTTGTAACCAACACGAGTAGGTTCATTTGTTTTAGGATCTAATAATTGTACGTTAGAAACATGGATTGCTGCCTCTGTTTCTAAGATTCCACCTTCAGGATTTAATTGAGTTGGTTTTTGGTGTTTTTTAATAACGTTAACACCTTCCACAACGACGCGGTCTTTTTTAGGTTCAGTAGCGATTACTTTACCTTCTTTACCTTTATCTTTACCTGCGATAACTTTAACGTTGTCACCTTTTTTGATATGCATGTGGGCACCTCCTTAAATATTATGGTTTTAATAAATTATAGTACTTCTGGTGCTAATGATACGATTTTCATGAAGTTACCTTCACGTAATTCACGAGCAACAGGACCAAAGATACGAGTACCACGTGGGCCTTTGTCATCACGAATAATGACACATGCATTTTCATCAAATTTGATATAAGAACCATCGTTACGACGTACGCCTGATTTAGTTCTAACAACAACAGCTTTCACAACGTCGCCTTTTTTAACAACGCCACCTGGTGTTGCATTTTTAACAGTACATACGATGATATCGCCAATGTTCGCTGTTTTGCGACCAGATCCACCTAATACTTTGATTGTAAGTACTTCACGAGCACCAGAGTTGTCTGCTACTTTTAAACGCGTTTCTTGTTGGATCATTAGTTAAACCTCCCTTATCTCTAATCTTGTATTAAATAATTACTGATTCTTCAACAATTTCTACTAAACGGAAACGTTTTGATGCTGATAAAGGACGAGTTTCTTGAATTCTAACAATATCTCCTAATTTAGCTGAATTGTTTTCATCATGAGTTTTATATTTTTTAGAGTATTTTACTCGTTTACCGTATAATTTGTGTGTTTTGTAAGTTTCAACAAGTACAGTAATTGTTTTGTCCATTTTATCAGAAACAACTTTACCTACATAAACTTTACGATCGTTTCTTTCACTCACTTTTGTAACCTCCTCTTTCTTATACTTTATTGATTAGCTTTACTTTGTTCAATTTCTCTTTCACGAGCAACAGTTTTTAGACGTGCAATTGTTTTTCTAACTGTACGAATACGTGCAGTTTCTTCTAATTGACCTGTAGCTAACTGAAAGCGTAGGTTAAAAAGCTCTTCTTTTGAAGATTTGATTTGTTCTTCGATTTCTGAAGTGGTTAAGTCTCTAATTTCCTTAGCTTTCATTTGTTTCACCACCCAATTCTTCACGTTTTACAAACTTAGTTTTTACTGGAAGTTTGTGACTTGCTAAACGTAATGCTTCACGAGCTACATCTTCAGATACACCAGCGATTTCAAATAAAATACGACCTGGTTTTACAACTGCGATCCAGCCTTCAACAGCACCTTTACCAGCACCCATACGTACTTCTAAAGGTTTTTTAGTGTAAGGCGTATGTGGGAAGATTTTAATCCAAACTTTCCCGCCACGTTTCATGTAACGTGTCATAGCGATACGAGCAGATTCGATTTGACGAGATGTGATCCAAGAAGTTGTTGTAGCTTGTAAACCATACTCACCAAATGTTACAAAGTTACCGCCTTTAGAACGACCAGTTGTTTTTGGACGATGTTGACGACGATATTTAACACGTTTTGGTAGTAACATTATTATTTTCCTCCTTCACTAGTATTCTTAGTAGGAAGAACTTCACCACGATAAATCCATACTTTAACACCTAATTTACCATAAGTAGTGTCTGCTTCAGCATGTGCATAATCAATGTCAGCACGTAAAGTATGAAGTGGAACAGTTCCTTCTGAATATTGTTCAGCACGAGCGATGTCAGCTCCGCCTAAACGACCTGATACTTGAGTTTTGATACCTTTTGCACCAAGTTTCATAGCTCTTGTAATAGCTTGTTTTTGTACACGACGGAATGAAGCACGATTTTCTAATTGACGTGCGATATTTTCTGCTACTAAACGAGCATCCATATCAACTTTTTTAATTTCCACAACGTTGATGTGTACTTTTTTATCAGTTAAGTTATTTAATTTATTACGAAGTTTTTCAATTTCTGAACCGCCTTTACCAATTACCATACCAGGTTTACCAGTGTGGATTGCGATGTTAATACGGTTAGCAGCACGTTCAATGTCAACGTGAGAAACTGACGCTTCTTTTAATTCGTTATCAATGAATTTACGGATTCTTAAATCTTCGTGTAATAAAGAAGCGAAATCTTTTTCAGCGTACCATTTAGCTTCCCAATCACGGATAACTCCAACACGAAGTCCGATAGGATTAATTTTTTGACCCACAGTATTCCCTCCTTAAATAGTTATTAAGCTTCTTTAGCTTCTTCTTTACCGTCACTTACGACGATTGTAATGTGGCTTGTACGTTTGTTGATTGCACTTGCACGACCTTGTGCACGTGGACGGAAACGTTTTAAAGTTGGTCCTTCATTTGCATATGCTTCTTTAACAACTAATTCATCTGTATTCATGTCATAGTTATGTTCAGCATTTGCTAAAGCGGACATTAATACTTTTTCAATTACTGGTGATGAAGCTTTATTAGTTAATTTTAAAATAGCAATAGCTTCTCCAGCATTTTTACCTCTAATTAAGTCAAGAACTAATCTTACTTTACGAGGTGCGATTCTGATTGTTCTAGCAACCGCTTTTGCTTCCATTAGGATATCCTCCTCTACTTATATATATTATTATCTACTAGTTTTTTTATCGTCAGCTGCATGTCCTTTAAATGTACGAGTTGGAGCAAATTCACCTAATTTGTGACCAACCATATCTTCAGTTACATAAACAGGTACATGTTTACGACCATCATATACTGCAAAAGTATGACCGATGAAATTTGGGAAAATTGTAGAACGACGTGACCATGTTTTGATTACTTGTTTCTTTTCACTTCCGTCTTGAGCTTCTACTTTTTTCATTAAATGATCATCAACGAAAGGTCCTTTTTTAATACTACGAGCCATTTGGGCGCCTCCCTTCTTATTGTGTGCGTGCAGCTGTTAAGCCGCACACTCAAATAAGTTGTTATTATTTTCTCTTACGTCCACGAACGATAAGTTTATCAGATGATTTTTTACCGCGACGTGTTTTCTTACCAAGCGTTGGTTTACCCCATGGTGACATTGGAGATGGTCTACCGATAGGAGCACGACCTTCACCACCACCGTGTGGGTGATCGTTAGGGTTCATTACAGAACCACGAACTGTTGGACGGATACCTTTCCATCTTGAACGACCAGCTTTACCAGCGTTAACAAGTTCATGTTGTAAGTTACCAACTTGACCGATTGTAGCACGGCAAGTAGATAAAATCATACGTACCTCACCAGAACGTAATCTGATTAATACATATTTACCTTCTTTACCAAGTACTTGTGAACTTGCACCTGCTGAACGAGCAATTTGTCCACCTTTACCAGGTTTTAATTCGATATTATGAATTACAGTACCAACTGGAATATTTTGTAATGGTAAAGCATTACCAACTTTGATATCTGCTTCAGCACCACTTTCAACTGTTTGGCCTACTTGTAATCCTTTTGGTGCAATAATGTAACGTTTTTCACCATCAGCATATACTAATAAAGCAATGTTAGCTGAACGGTTTGGATCATATTGAATTGAATCAACTTTAGCAGTGATTCCGTCTTTATTACGTTTGAAGTCAATTACACGATATTGACGTTTATGTCCTCCACCATGGTGAC
This sequence comes from Staphylococcus sp. HMSC069E10, assembly GCF_001809205.1. Classification (NCBI taxonomy): domain Bacteria; kingdom Bacillati; phylum Bacillota; class Bacilli; order Caryophanales; family Staphylococcaceae; genus Staphylococcus; species Staphylococcus sp. HMSC069E10. The sequence continues at coordinate 48,628 of NZ_KV796471.1, forward strand.
GAACTGTTAATTTACCTTGATTGTTACGACCCGCTTTTTTCGGTAGCGGTTGTAATAATGACTTTTCAGGTGTAGTCTTCGTGATTTCAGCGAAGTCTAACGTAGTCATATTACGACGACCATTTGTAATTGGCTTATATTTTTTAAGAGCCATTGTCGCTTACCTCCTTAATGGTAATATTATTTTATTTTAGTTGAATAAGTCGATTGAACCTTCTTTAAGTTTTACAATCGCTTTTCTTCTTTTATTTGTATAGCCTTGATAACGGCCCATACGTTTTTTCTTTGGTTTGTAGTTGATGATATTTACACTTTCAACTTTAACGTCGAAAATTTCTTCAACTGCAATTTTAACTTGAGTTTTGTTAGCACGAGTATCTACGTCAAAAGTATATTTATCTTCAGCCATTGCTTCAGAAGATTTTTCAGTGATTACGGGGCGCTTAAGAACATCTCTAGCTTCCATTATCCGAGCACCTCCTCAACTTTTTTCGCAGCTGATTCAGTAATGATTACACTGTCAGCGCTAGTGATATCTAATACGTTTAATCCTTGAGCAGTACTTACTTGTACGCCAGGAATATTACGTGCAGATAATTCAACATTTACATCTTCGTTTTCTGTTACTACTAACACTTTTTTAGGTTGTTCAAGTGTAGTTAAAACGTTTTTGAATTCTTTTGTTTTTGGTGCATCAAAGCCAAAAGTATCAACGATTGTAAAGTTGTTTTCTTGAACTTTGAAAGATAATGCAGAACGTAATGCTAAACGACGCATTTTCTTAGGCATTTTGTATGAATAGCTTCTTGGAGTTGGTCCGAAAACGATACCACCACCACGCCATTGTGGAGCACGGATTGTACCTTGACGTGCACGTCCTGTACCTTTTTGTCTCCATGGTTTACGTCCACCACCACGAACAGCTGAACGATTTTTCACTGCGTGTGTACCTTGGCGTAAAGAAGCACGTTGTAAATTGATTGCTTCGAAAAGAACACTGTTGTTTGGTTCGATTGCGAAAACTGAATCGCTTAATTCAACTGAACCAGATTTTGATCCGTCTACTTTTAATACATCATAATTAGCCATTATGCTTTTTCCTCCTTTCGCTACTTATTATTTATTACCTTTTTTAATTGAAGATTTAATTTCTACAAAACCTTTTTTAGGTCCAGGTACATTACCTTTTACTAAAATAACATTGTTATCAGTATCAACTTGAACAACTTCTAAGTTTTGAACTGTAACTGTGTTACCGCCCATACGTCCAGGCATTTTTTGACCTTTAAATACTCTTGAAGCATCTGAAGCCATACCTACTGAACCTGGAGCTCTATGGAAATGAGAACCGTGAGCCATTGGTCCACGACCTTGACCATGACGTTTAATTGCACCTTGGAAACCTTTACCTTTTGAAGTTCCTGTAACATCAATAATGTCTCCAGCTTCAAAAGTATCTACTGTGACTTCTTGACCTACTTCGTATTCATCAACATTAACGTTTCTGAATTCACGAATGAAGCGCTTAGGTGCTGCGCCAGCTTTTTTAGCGTGACCTTCAGCTGGTTTATTTGCATATTTATTTGATTTAGCATCTTTTTTATATGCTTGTTTGTCTGCAAAACCTACTTGGATAGCATTGTAGCCATCAACTTCTTCAGTTTTCTTTTGTAATACTACGTTTTGATTTGCTTCTACTACTGTAACAGGGATTAATTCACCGTTTTCTCCGAATACTTGTGTCATCCCAATTTTTCTTCCTAAGATTCCTTTGGTCATCAAAAGTCCACCTCCTAAATTGATCTATTATAATTTGATTTCGATGTCTACACCAGATGGTAAGTTTAAGCCCATTAAAGCATCAACTGTTTTTGGTGTTGGGTTAACAATATCGATTAAACGTTTATGTGTACGTTGTTCGAATTGTTCACGAGAATCTTTATCCTTGTGCACCGCACGAATAATTGTATAAACAGATTTTTCTGTTGGTAACGGAATCGGTCCAGATACATCTGCACCAGAACGTTTAGCAGTTTCAACAATCTTTTCTGCTGATTGATCAATTACACGGTGATCATAAGCTTTTAATCTGATTCTGATTTTTTGTTTTGCCATAATTTTCCCTCCTTGTTCGTCTACATTGAAGTGATAGACTTCTCCACGAAAACTATCTCACACAACGCCATGGCAAAGCGGCCGGGTGTGTCAGTAACCTTTCGCTTCATCGCTTTCTTCAAGTCCAACATTAAACATGTTACAAGAAAAACACTAATAAATCAAGGTTTTTCTTTAACTTTTTTATTTACGTCTAACACATACTTAAGTATTGTACTGAAAATTTTTATGTAGTTCAACCATTTTGAGTAAATTTTTTCCCTTTTTTCTATAAACCTTTATAATAGATATAGAGAGTAATGAATTTTAAAATTGTGACTATACATTTTTAATGCTAATTTATTTTAAAATTCATGAACTTTATCGGAGGTGAATATAATATAAATGAAAAGAAATGTGAAACTTACTTTAGCAATTATTAGTATTTTCTTAATAGCTAGTGAATTTTTCTATGGTATTCCTTTTTTAGGAGGCTCAGTTATTCTTAGCTTTGGTTGGCAACCTTTATTATTAAATGCTTTACTTTATCTTATTTTAGGAATCATTCTATTAGTAGATTCTCAAAACACAATTAAGCCAATGGCAATGATTCCATTTATTGGATTAATTGGATCATTTGTTGCTTTTCTACCTATTATTGGTATGTTTACGCATTGGATACTATTTTTCTTAATGGTATTCTTTATATTTGTTGTGCTCAACGCACCAACTTACATTCCAAATAAAGATTCTAAAGTTATTTATACACAATACAAAAAAGATGATAAAAATAATTAATAATTTCAATATTAAAAAGACACATTTAATTCAAAAATTAAATGTGTCTTTTTATGTCTAACCGTGTACAAACACGAAGTATAAAATAAATAATACCATTAATACATACATGATAGGATGAACTTCTTTATGTTTTTTAGTAATTAACATTGTTATTGGATAGAAGATAAACCCACATGCAATACCTGTAGCAATTGAATATGATAAAGGCATCATAATGATTGTAATGAATGCTGGTACTGCTACTTCAAATTTTTTCCAATTAATTTCAGCAAAGTTTGCCGCCATTAAAATACCAACTACAACTAACGCTGGTGTTGTTACTGCACTTGTAACGACTTCGATTAGCGGACTAAAGAATAATGCTAATAAGAAACAAAAACCAGTTATGATACTTGCAAAACCTGTACGTGCTCCTACTGCAACACCAGAAGTAGATTCAATATAAGAGGTTGTTGTTGTTGTACCAAAAATAGCTCCAACAATTGTAGCAAGCGAGTCTGCAAATAATGCTCTTCCAGCCCTTGGTAATTTATTGTCTTTCATTATACCTGCTTGGGTTGCTACTGCTACTAAAGTACCTGCAGTATCAAAGAAATCAATAAAGAAGAACGTTAAAATAACAATAAGAAATTGGATTGTAAATAATTGGCCTGGATCTTTAAATGCTTCAAAAGCTGCTCCAAATGTAGGTGTAATACTTGGAATTTTACCTACAATACCTGATGGTGTATGAATTTGACCCGTAATCATCCCTACAATTGCAGTTATAATCATACCAATAAAGATTGAACCTGGAACCTTTCTAGCATATAAAATGATTGTTATAGCAATCCCAAATATAGCTAAAAGTACTGATGGTTTAGTTAAATGACCTAATGTTACAAGCGTTGAATCATTTTTTACAATAATACCTGCACTTTGTAAACCTACAAAAGTAATAAATAGCCCTATACCTGCCGAAACCGCCATTTTCATTTCATAGGGTATTGCATTAATAATTATTTCCCTCAATCCAGTTGCTGTTAATATCGCAAAGAATATACCTGAAAATAGCACACCTGTTAAACCGATTTGCCAAGGAATTCCCATTGTTAAAACAACTGTAAATGCAAAGAACGCATTTAACCCCATCCCTGGGGCAAGCGCAATCGGATATCTTGCAATCAGTCCCATGAATAAAGATCCTACAAAGGCTGCTAATGCTGTCGCTACAAAAATGGCACCTTGATCCATTTTCATATCACCAGATATACCTTTAACACCTGCTAAACTTAAGACTTGAGGATTCACGGCTAATATATAAGCCATTGATAAGAAAGTTGTGATACCACCGATGATTTCTCTTTTGTAGTTAGTACCATACTCGTCGAATTGGAAGTATTTTTTCACAGCTTTAAACTCCTTTTTTTGAAATACTTTAATAGTTTAATATTACTTACTTAAAAAAACAATACTAAAAACGAACTTTTATCGACTTATTTCATTATAAGTTCGATTTTAGTTAAAATTTTAAGTTCTTTAATGCATCTTTAAAAGGATTATTATCCAATTCATCATGATTATTCATATATTTTTTCATATCTTTTTTAGAAACTTTACCATTATTTTTATTTTTCAATCGTTGATCCATTTGTGCTTGGGTTTCAGTATGACCGCATACACATCGGTAGACCGCTTCTTTTCCTCTTCCAAACAATGTCATTTTCTTTTTACAGTTAGGACAACGTGCATTCGTTTTACGTTGAATATTCTTTTTTGTATGACAGCTAGGATCTTGACACACTAGCATTTGTCCGTTTTTAGTTTTTACTTTTATCATAAATTTACCGCAATTGGGACATTCAGTAGAAGTTAAATTATCATGTTTATATTTTTGATCACTATGTTTGATTTCCCCAACAATTTCTTTAGTAAAATCTTTCATCTCATTAATAAATTGTTTAGCGTTATATTTACCTTTCTCAATAGAAAGTAATTTTTCTTCCCATTCTGCAGTCATTAAAGGAGAAGTCAGCGCTTTAGGAGAAAGCTCTAATATTTGTTTTCCTTTAGATGTCACTTTTAATTTTCCATCTTTTGATTCTATTGCATTAATATTGAATAGTTTTTCAATAATATCTGCACGCGTCGCTACTGTTCCAATTCCTCCCGTTTTATGAAGGGTATTAGCGTACTTTTTGTCATTCAATTGAATATAATTTTGTGGGTTTTCCATCGCCTTAAGTAAGCTACCTTCATTGAAATATTCAGGTGGTGTTGTTTCATGTTCGCTTACTTTGACTTGTTGTACATGATAGGTCTCATCCTTGCTAAAAGTGATAGTCTTATTAAAAGTTGAATCATTATTACTAAGTGCTTTAAATCCTAATTTACGTGTGACGTTTTTGGCATGTTTAAATTGATATTCTCCTACTTTTAAAATAACCTGTGTCGCTTCATACTGATAAGGATCCATTAATGTTTCTAAAAATCGTTGTGCAACCATTAAATATAGTTTTGTTTCTCTGTTAGTTAATGTATCAAAGTTGGGTCTAATTTCAGTTGGGATAATCGCATGATGGTCTGACACTTTTTGATTATTAAAAATATGCATCTTAGTTGTAAATGACTTAGTCAATAACTGACGAGCATGTGATTTATAATCAGTTGCTAATAAGGCTTGGAGACGTTCTTGTATGGTATCTGTCATATCGTTAGACAAGTAGTTAGAATCTGTTCTTGGATATGTTAATAGTTTATGACGTTCATACAGACTCTGTAAGGTATTTAAAGTTTCTTTGGGTCCCATTTTAAATCGCTGGTATGATGCTTGTTGTAAATCAGTTAAATTATATAAAGGTTTTGCGTAAGATTTTTTTTGCTTAATTGAAACATCTTCAATCTGACCTGATTGTCCTTCTATTTTTTTAGATAATTTTTGTATTTCTTCTTTATTAGTAAATCTTTGATTCGTTTGAATATCAAATATAGCGTCATTTACATTTAAAGAAAGTGTGTAATACTTTTGAGGTTTAAAATGATTAATTTCTTGTTGTCGATGATAAACCAGTTGAATCGTTGGTGTTTGTACTCTTCCTAATGAAAGTTGAGCATCATATTTAGTTGTCAGTGCTCTAGTAGCATTAATACCCACTATCCAGTCCGCTTCACTTCGTGCAAGAGCTGCTTGATACAAGTGATTATATTCACGTCCATCTTTTAAATGTTTAAAGCCTTGTTGTATTGCTTTTTTAGTCACCGAACTAATCCATAAACGTTTAATTGGCTTTTTATTTTTTACTTTATCTAAGATGAGACGTGCTACCAGTTCTCCTTCACGTCCAGCATCTGTAGCAATAATAATGTCTTTCACATCTTTATTTAATATTAAAGATTTTACAATTTTAAATTGTTTACTTGTCTTACCTATGACCACAGTATGCATTTGCTTAGGTAATATAGGTAAATCTTCTAATTTCCATTCTTTATATGTTTTATCATAATGTTCTGGTTGCGCATTTGTTACTAAATGACCTAAAGCCCATGTCACTATATAGCAATGATTTGCAATATATCCATTATGTTTTTCTTTAATATTTAGTGCTTCTGCAATATCTCTCGCTACTGAGGGTTTTTCCGCTAGAATTAATGATTTCATTCAAATTTCCTTTCGCATTCTTACTTTTTATTTTCATACGTTTAATATTGTAACATGTATAGCAATAGTGTTACTTTCCATCTCAACTTATTAATTTAAAGTAAAACTCCTATATTAAATTCAGCTTACTAAAATACTTAGGCTATACATTTTTATAATATTAGTCTTTTATATTTTATAAAAAAATGAGCAATTGCGTTTTATATCAATCACAAATAATATAAAATATTCACCAAGTGTTATGGAAAGGAAAGCACTTATTTTTGAAAAGGAGAGTGAGTAATAAATGCAGATTATTAACATATTAATCGCCTTATTACCTGCATTATTTTGGGGAAGTCTCGTATTAATCAATGTATTTGTAGGAGGAGGTCCATACAATCAAATTAGAGGTACAACGTTAGGTACATTGGTTATTGGTTTAATCTTACTTCTTACAGGTCATGCACAATTTGATAACCCTACTGTCATCATTGTAGGGTTAATTTCTGGTGCAATGTGGGCATTCGGTCAAGGAACTCAATTACAATCTGTTAACCTTGTCGGCGTATCTAAAACAATGCCTATTTCTACTGGTTTACAATTAGTAGGTACAACTTTATTTAGTGCTATCTTTTTAGGTGAATGGAGTACTGGATTACAAGTTACTTTAGGACTTATTGCAATGGTTTTATTAGTAACAGGGATTGCCCTTACATCACTAAAAGGAAAAAATGAGCGTTCTACAAAAGATCCTAATTTTAGTAAAGCAATGGTGATTCTAGTTGTAGGTACATTAGGTTATGTAGGTTATGTAGTAATCGGGAATATATTTGGCGTAAATGGTACTGATGCCTTATTCTTCCAATCAGTTGGTATGGCTATTGGTGGATTTTTACTTTCAATGAGACATGAAACAAATATTAAATCTACCACACTTAATATTATTCCAGGGATTGTTTGGGGAATAGGTAACTTATTTATGTTCTATTCTCAACCTAAAGTTGGTGTAGCAACAAGTTTCTCATTATCACAATTATTAGTTATAGTTTCTACTCTTGGTGGTATATTCTTATTAGGTGAGAAAAAAGATCGACGCCAAATGATTGGGATTTGGTCAGGTATTGCGTTGATTATCATCGCAGCAATTATATTAGGAAACTTAAAATAAGTATATTGAGGAGGTCATACAATGTTTTCTGAATTAGAAAATAAAGTTGTTGTTATTACTGGCTCTGGCAGTGGCATAGGAAAAGCAATGGCGGAAGTTTTTGGTAAAGAAAAAGCGAAAGTAGTCTTAAATTATAGATCAGAAAGTCATATGAAAGAACTTGATGCCCTTCAAGAAACAATCAAAAAATCTGGCGGTGACTCAATTACGGTGCAAGCCGATGTTTCAGTCGAAGAAGATGTGAAACGATTAGTAGAAACGGCTGTTAAAGAATTTGGAACAATTGATATCATGATTAATAATGCTGGTTTTGAAAAAGCCACTCCAAGTCATGAAATGTCTATGGCTGAATGGCAAAAAGTTCTTGATATTAACTTAACTGGTGCATTTATTGGTTCACGTGAAGCGGTAAAGCAATTTTTAAAAGAAGATAAGAAAGGTATTATTATTAATACTTCAAGCGTGCATGATACCATTCCTTGGCCAAATTACGTTAACTATGCTGCAAGTAAAGGCGGTCTTAAGTTAATGATGGAAACAATGTCAATGGAATATGCCCAACATGGCATTCGTATTAATAATATCTCTCCAGGTGCCGTTGTGACTGAGCATACAAAAGAAAAATTCTCTGATCCAAAAACACGTGCCGAAACATTAGAAATGATTCCAGCTAGAGAAATCGGTGATGCAAAAGATGTAGCAAACGGTGCATTGTTCTTAGCTTCTAATTTAGCTAGTTATGTTCATGGAACAACATTATATGTTGATGGTGGTATGATGAACTATCCTGCATTTATGGGGGGAAAAGGGTAATCATACTATAAAGTAAAAAAGCAAGCGATGATTAAAAATCGCTTGCTTTTTTCATATATATATAGTTTTTATACAAAGATAGCTTGATAAATATATATAATAATAATACTTATCACAATAGAAATATTAGTAACCATTCCAACTAATGGTAATGTTTTATATTTAAATTGAATTGAATATGGAATAATTGCCACACCCACAGGAAGTAACCATGTAATTAATAACGTTGTTTTAATCATATCATCCGATGTTGGTAAGAAAAAGTGGACTAATAAACCAGCAATACATCCAAGTCCGTAATGGACAATTAAATATTTCACTGCAATTGGTAAAAATTGTTTTTCAATTCTGAAGCTCAACATAATTCCAAGTAAAATCATTGATAATGGCATGTTCGCTTTAGAAATAATGGTAAAAAAGTCAATTGAAGCTTTTGGTAAATGAATATTAGCCATATTAAGTATAAACATTACAATATAAGTAACGAGTGGTACTGAAGAAATTAACTTTTTCCCTAAAAATTTGAAATTAAATTGATCACTACCTTCACTGTAATAACTACCTACAAAGTAAGTGACTCCAAACATAATAATTGCCCCACCGATATCGGCCATACCAAAATAAATCATACCATTTTCAGGCCAAATTGTTTCTACAAGTGGATAAGCAAATAAACCAATGTTTAATGACGCTGCCATCATACCTACTGAACCCTTGACATGATTATCATATTTTCTAAATAATGCAACCATAATTACTTTGGCCAATATGCCATAGATGAGCATCATAATTGGTAAAATAGAAAATGATAAATCAAGATTCGCACTATTTAAATTGACAATAACTAAAGAAGGTAATGTGACATTCAATACAAGCGTAGACAATACTTGACTATCTGCAGACTTAATAAAATTAATACGTTTAAGTAAGTAACCTAATGCAATTAACAAAATAATGATTATAAATTGCTCAGTCACAATTCATCCCTTCTTCCCTAATATTCCATTACAACTAATTACTCTAACACAATTAACAGTATTTTTAGAAGTTACTTGTTTCATGCTATAATCATTACTAATTATATTAATAAATAAGGAGTTCGACTAGACATGGACTTAGAATCACAATTAGCTGAGCTTAAATACGATTATATTCGTTTACAAAATGATTTAGAGAAAAAAGAATCACTAAATCAACAGATTGATCCTTTAGTAAAACAATTAGAAGAAATTGAAAAAGAAATTTCAGACATACGTTCAAAATTACATCAGAAATAATTTTTCAATATATCTAGGCATGAAAGTTCATGAATGCTATGATATTAGTCGTAATAGAAAGGATGTCATCAAGTGAAAATATACTTAATTTTATTACCCATACTGTATCTTATTGTAAGTTATATCAGTATTTTTAAAATGAAATCAATGTTCGTACATATTTTACGTCTTATTATGGGAATATTATTATTATTTGTAGTAGCTATCACTACGATCCAATTTCCTAGTGAAAATTGGTGGGTATTTGTTGTATTGCTTCTTCTTGTAGGAAATGTAGAAGTTACAGCTTTTAAAGCACTTAAAAACGATTATAAAGGTGTTTCAATTTTAAATATTATATCTATTATTATTTTTGTAATATATATTATTTTAACTTTTACTATGTATTAATAAAAAAGCAATTGAACGTATGTGCATACGTCTCAATTGCTTTTTTTGACTTATCCTAAATTTATCTTTATTTACGTGTAAGTTTGTTTTTTAAAGTAAAGAGTATTTCATAGATAACTGGCACTACGATTAAGGTTAGTAGTGTTGATGATACTAATCCACCTATGACTGTAGCGGCCATTCCTTTAGAAATTAGAATTGAACTATTTTGCCCAAATAATAATGGTAATAATGCACCGATTGTTGCAACTGCAGTCATCAAAATAGGTCTAATTCGGGTTCCACCCGCTTCAATTAAAGCTTCTTTCATTAACATACCTTGTTGTTCATTTGAAATCACTCTATCAATTAATACAATTGCATTTGTAACAACAATACCAATTAACATCAACATACCAATTAAACTTGGTACTGAAATGGTTTCTCCGGTAATCAATAATGCAAATACTATACCAATAGCTGTAAATGGTAATGAGAATAGAATTGTAAATGGTGCTAAACCACCTTTGAATGTGATAACCAACACAAGATACACAATAACAATAGCAATAAGCATTGCAAAAGCGAGTTGGCTCATAGCTGTATTAATATCATCTGTTGCACCACCAACATTAAACTTAACGTTATTAGGTTTATCAATTGTATTGATTTCACGCATCACTTTACTAGAAGTTCCACCAACATCAGAAGCGGTAATTTTACCTGAAATTGTTGTAGCATAATCGCCATCTTCTTGAACAAGTTTACTTGGTGTTGTTGTTTTGTTTAGACGTGCAATATCTTTTAATTTAACAGTTTCTCCACTTGGTGCATGTAAGTCGATGTTTTCTAGTTTATTTTGAGACCAATTTGTTTGTTTATTCTGTTTTACTTTTACATCTATATTATTACCATTTTCTTTAACAGTTGTAATTGTTTTTTCTGGTAAGTTCTCATTTAAATTCAATGCTAATTGTGCAGCTGAAATACCTTTATCTGTTGCTTTATTTTGATCTACTTTGATTTCATATTGATCATAGGTTTGTGATAAATCTGAATTGACATCTGCTACACCTTTAATGGATTTCATTTTATTTTCAACTTTAGTTACTGTACTTCTAATTGCATCAGTAGAAGATCCTTTAACAGTTACGTCCACTGAATTGTTTCCAGCTCCTGTACCTAAGTCTTGATTTTTCCATTTACCTGGGTTTTTCATTTTAGAAAGATGTGTAACCACTTTATCTGGTTCTTCCTCAAAGTGCGGCGTATCCGAATCATATTCCACCATAATAGCCATGCTATTCGTACTTCCCGTTGGATCTGCTGGAGAAGGGCCCCCTACAGAAAATTGAACTGTTTTAACTTTATCTTTACTTTGAAGGTATTTTTGAGCTTTTTCAGCATGTTTAAGTACTGCTTCTTCAGTTTCTCCTGGTTTAGGTGTATAAGTTAACGCTAAAAACTTATCTTCCCCTGTAGAAATATAACTTGTTCCTAATTTAGCTGCACCAATTCCTATACTCGCAATTAATATAACAATACTAATAATAAGAACAAGCCATTTATGATTAAGTGACCAACCAAGTACTCGTTTATATCCCTTACTAATCCCTCCTAATTTATTTTCTTCATTAACATTGCCCTTTATGTTTATTCCATTTTTAAAGAATGTTGAGGCAAGGGCTGGCACAACAGTAATAGAAACAAGAAGCGAAGCCAGTAAACTAAATGTGATAGCTAACGCAAATGGTCGGAACATTTCACCTACTGAGCCGGAAACAAAAGCTAGCGGTAAGAAAACTATAATTGTAACAATCGTAGAAGATAAAATAGGTTTAAATACCTCTCTCGTTGCACTAATAACTAAATTGTTCCCTTTTAATTGTTCACTTGGATCTGATAATCGTCGATAGATATTTTCTACTACAACAATAGAATCATCTATGACCCGACCAATCGCAATCGTCAATGCACCTAAAGTTAAAATATTAAGTGATACATTACTTAATTTCAGTGCAATAAGTGCAATCAAAATAGATAACGGAATTGAAACGATAGATATCGCTGTTGTTTTAATATTTCTTAAGAATAATAAAATAACAATAATTGCGACGATGGTACCTAATGCCGCTTTTTCAATCATAGTATATAATGAATCTTCAATTGGTTTAGCTGTGTCCATTGTTTTTGTAGCTTTGATATCACTATTATTCTTAACAAACTCGTCTATTTTCTTTTGCGTTGCTCTAGCCACTTGAACTGTATTTGCATCTTGTGCTTTCATTACTTGTACGTTCACTGCGTCTTTACCATTTGTTTTTGAAATAGAATCTCGTTCATCGCCCACAGTGATGTTAGCTAAATCTTTAAGTGGCACGCTTGGCATTTGACCATTTGTTCCTTTTAAAGAGCTATTCGTTTGCGATTGACTTGCACTAGATGATTGACTACCCTCTTGGCCAGTACTACTAATACTATTATCGTTAGAGTCACTTGATTGTCCTTGGCCTGCTATAGAAAGCGGGATGTTTAAATCTTTTAATGCACTGACTGATTTAAATTGACCATCCACAACGAGAGATTTTTCATTATTTCTAAATTGGAATAAACCGAGTGGTGTTTCTCTTGTCGCTGTCTTAATGTAATTTTCAACATCCTCCGCAGATAACCTTACTTTATCCAATTCTTTTTGTTTAAATTTTAAAGTAACTTGACGGGTAGTTTGTCCATTCAGTTGTGCACTTTGAACACCATCAACAGTTTGAAGTTTAGGTATTAATTGTTCATTAATTTCTTTTGTCGTAGTTCTTAAGTCATTACTTTTATTTGTAAATGAGTAAGCTACAATAGGAAAAGCATCGATGGAATTACGTATTAATTCTGGTTCACTTACTCCATCCTTAAAATCGATTTTGTCTATTTCTTTTTTCAGTACTTCTTCAGCTTTATCCATGTCAGTTCCGTTGTTATATTCAACTTTCACAATTGAAGCATTAGATATCGATTGTGTTTCTACACTTTTTACATAAGCGAGTGATCTGACTTGTTTATCAATTTTCGAGCTAATTTCATCTTGTGTCGTTTGAGGTGTAGCGCCTGGCATCGTCGTTTGGACAGAAATAATTGGGTTTTCAACATCAGGTAATAATTCTAATTTAAGTTTAGCACTTGAATATATGCCACCTATAATGACTAAAAGAACCATTAAGAAAATAGCAAACTTATTACCTAATGAAAATTGAAGCATCTTTTTAATCATTTAATTACTTCTCCTATAATAAGTTATTAATATTGGTAAAAAAATCTGAACGTTTCTTTATAGAATCGTTCAGATTAAATACTGTATCTACAATACTGTAAATTAATTATTTACGTTTTAATTTGCGAGAGAGTTTAATTTTGGCTTTTGTAAGTCTTGGTTTAACTTGTTCGATTAATTGATATAACGGCTGATTTAAGACATAATCAAACTCACCAATTTTTTCACTTAAATAAGTGCCCCATACACGTTTAAAAGCCCATAATCCATAGTGTTCAGAACCTTTTGATGGATTATTATCTGTGCCACCAAAGTCATACGTTGTTGCACCATGATCTCTTGCGTATTTCATCATTTCATATTGCATATGATGGTTCGGTAAGAAATCACGATAATCATTTGAAGAAGCTCCATATAAGTAATATGATTTTTTACCTGCAAACATAAGTAATGCGCCTGATAAATATACGCCTTCTGGATGTTCTTGATTTAATCTTTCTAAATCTTCTTTTAATTCAGTTGTCTTAGAAATCTTATTTTTTACATCATTTAATTTGTTAGCTGTTTTTTTATCATTTGGACGTGCTTCTGACTTCGCTTCTAGTTTAGCTTTTTCTGCTTCTTGAGCTTCTAGATCTTTATTCGTTTCATCAAGCACTTGTTGTGGCTCTAATTTCACTAAGAATAATTCTGCATCCCCATCTTCATGTAATGAGTCATAAATATTCTCAAAATAGCTAATATCACGTGTTAAGAAGCCATCACGTTCACCCGTAATTTGCATTAATTTCGCAAATGTTTTAAGCCCTTCACGATTTGAGTGTTCAACTTTAGTACCTCGTTTAAGCGCCAATCTAACTTTAGAACGATTACGACGTTCAAAGTTTTGAATAATTTCATCATCCGTCTTATCAATAGGTGTAATCATTGTCATACGAGGTTGAATATAGTCTTTTGATAATCCTTCTTTAAACCCTTTATGTTTAAATCCAAGCATTCTTAAATTTTTAAGTGCTTCTGTGCCATGTTCTACTTCAACATCTGGATCAATCTTAATCGCATACGCTTTTTCTTCTTTAGCGATTTTTTTTGTTTCATTTAAAAGTGCTCTCAGTACATCTCTATCATTATAATCGGCTACGAATCCACGTGATACGTAGCATAATGTAAATGGTAACTTCGGTATCTTTTTAAATAATAACTGTCCTACACCTTTAATTTCACCATTTTCACCTACTGCCACACGTTTTGAATACCATCCAGTTAAGCGCTTTGTCTCTGCCCACTTTGTCAGTTGCAATAAATCACCATTCGGATGAGTTTTTACAAATTCGTCATGTTCCTGATTTGTGATATTCATCTTTTCCATGCTATATAAAACTCCTTTATCTTTGCATTACTTATCATTATACATTGTAGATTTGAGAGTGTCGACAAACTCATAATAGAAGTTGAATTTTCTTCAAAAAGCTATTCTTTTTGTTATACTTAATGAATGAAAAACACTACTATTTTTTATTAAAGAGGTTTTTAAAATTGAGAAATATAATTTTACTTATATTTATTGTATGTAATGCTATTGCAATAATTTATACAATGGCTCATCCTTTAACTATAAATTTTTTTAGTCTGAGAGTGATGTTTGTCGCTTTATCACTTGTACTTACCATTTTATTTATATTATTAAAAACAAATCGTTTTTCTTTAATATTAAGCTTAATCTCTCTAGTACTAGTTTTTATTCATATTGCTTTTATCGCACATAGTACTTATACCTATCTATTTAATTAGTTCCTTCATTCGGTTCGAAACGATATTTGGCTCCTTTAATAATAATTGAATAAGGAGTCGTAGTTTCATTATCTTTAAAAACAATGGTATTGTATCCAGATTGAGCCGCATCTTGAATCCGATAAACGATAGTATCCCCCTCTAATTTTAAGTCAGTGTAGTTCTCATTTTCTTCTATAATGTCCATATTAAACCAGCTTTGCCACTTAGTTAAGGTTTTAGAGCGTTTAGAACTATCTATAATAATTTTATCAATTTTAAATTGTTTCTGAAAAAATGAGTCTAAATTTTGCATATGATCGACTTTATTTTTATTCCACTCAATAAAAAAAGGTGGCCTAACCATATAGTCGGGATCAGCGATATAGAGTAACTTCCATCTTATCTTTTCACCCTTTTTATCTTCTCTGTCCATATGTATAGGACCAATCGTATCAATATGACGTTCGTTTAAAGATTGTTTTACCCTCTCTATATCTTCCGTTCTAAATGCCATTGTTTTAAATCCTTGCTTAAAATCATCTTGAACAATTTTCGTTGCAAAAGCGACTCTACCCTCTTCAGTTTTAGCTTCTTTCTTTAACTTTTCGACATCTTCAACATCTAAGAGTTCGATGTAATTTCCATTTATATAAGTTAAACGATTGAAAGTGCCATATTGATGATGCTTGCCTCCAGAATGAATTTTTAATAACTCACCTGGATATTTAAATCCTTTTAATTGATCGACGTAATGAATCATATGATCAAATTTCAACTTCATTTATCAATATCCCCTTTACTAATTTAAACTTAATTGTATTTTAACAAATTTCACTATACTTTACTCTATAACTTATATTTAGTGTTGAAAAATGAATGAAATCGGCGTATAATATTTTTCGTCATCAATTAGTTAGCCTTGCTAACTATTTTTGAGGGAGATAATTCAAAATGCTCACAAATGAATTTTTTAATAGTTTTATTGGTATTTATCGTCCTTATATTAAACGTACTCAATCTATATTAGATCAGTTTGGTCTACATACAGGTCAGTGGTTAGTGCTTAAAGATATTGCTACATATGACCAAACGACTTTAGTTCAAATATCTAAACGTCGTTTTATTGAAAAACCAACTGCGCGTAAAATTATTAAAGTACTATTTGAAAAAGATTTACTTTTGGTTACTCCAGGTACTGACAAACGTGAAAAGCTATTAAGTTTATCTGAAAAAGGACAGCAATTATTTGAGAACATTAATGCTTGTATTACACCTATTCAAGAAGATTTAATCCATCAATCTAATATATCTAATGATGATTTGGATCACGTCATAGCAATTATGAAAAAATTACATAACACATTATTGAAGGGGGATCCTCATGAATCAGACTAGTACTACTAAACAACCTATTTTTACTAAAAGTTTTACGATCAATTTTATGATTAACTTCTTTGTTTATTTGTGTATGTACTTATTATTAGTTATCATCGCTGATTATTCTAAAACATCCTATCATGTGTCGGACAGCTTATCTGGACTTGTTGTAGGACTATTTATTATCGGATCATTGATAGGACGTTTTGGAACGGGAAAGTATGTCAATCGTTTTGGTCCTAAAAAGATTTTAATTGCTGGTTTAATTTTTCTAATCATTACTCAGTTACTTTATTTTATCCCAGGATCGATAACCATCTTGATGTTAGTACGACTCCTAAATGGAATTGCTACAGCTATCGCAACGACAGCTACAGGTACAATTGCTGCACATGTTACCCCTGTAGAACGTAAAAGTGAAGGCATTAGCTTATTTTCACTAAGTCTTGTTCTTGGATCAGCCATTGGTCCTTTCTTTGGAATTTTATTATTGAAATCATTCTCAATTAATTTACTATTTCTTATCTGTCTTATACTAGGAATTGCAAGTTTAATTGTTTCAGTCTTTATTAAAATTGACTTTAATCCTACTAAAAATGCAATTGATAGAAAAGTAGCCCAAGCTTCTGGTTTCAACATTCATAATTTCATTGCTAAAGAAGCTGTACCAGTAGCAATTGTGATGATGATTATCGGGTTGAACTATGCTTCAATCCTAACATTCTTAAAATCTTTTGCTGAGCAACGTCATTTGTTAGAAGCATCTAGTTATTTCTTTATTTTCTATGCGGTCGCTTCATTAATCACTCGACCTATTGCTGGTAGGATGATTGATGCAAAAAATGAAAATGTTGTGGTTTATCCAGCATTTCTTGCCTTAATTATCACATTTGTTTTATTAGTATTTAGCTATAATGGTTGGGTATTATTACTTGCTGGCGTGTTATTAGGTATTGGCTATGGAAATCTCTCTTCTTCTATGCAAGCCATTGCAATTAAAGTGTCACCTTCAAGTAAATATGGAATTGCAACTTCAACTTACTTTATTGGATTAGATATTGGTATTGGTTTTGGTCCATCGTTGCTTGGATTATTTACAGGTTCAATCACGTATACTCAAGTTTATTTCATTATGGCTATTGTAGCCGCTTTATGTACGGTACTTTATTTAATTGTTCATGGTAGAAAAGTGAATGGTAATACGTATTAATCTTTCATTTAATATATAAAAAGAAGCACCCCTATGATTCGTTATAGAATATTAGAGGTGCTCTTTTTATTTAATTAATTTGCAATACTAATAGCTTCAATTTCATTTTTCATTTTATCTAATACTTTTTGTTGCGACGCATTAAAGAAATAAAATACTTGTCGTTCATCTGTTTCAGAACGTAATTTAGAAATTAATTCTTTCTTGTAAATTTTGCGGATGATGACGTCAATTTTACTTGTATCCCATAACATTTCAAAATGTAATGTATCGCGTAACTCTTTTCCGCTAATTTTTTTACCTTCATACACTTTAAATAAAACAACAAATTCCTCAATAGAAATTTTATACGTCATTTTCAACCAATGCTTCAATTGACTAAGTTCTCTTTCCGCTTCAATAAAGCGAGTCACTTTATTATTCATAGTACATGCCTCCAAAGTTGATTCTAAGTTGTATAAATACATAATATAATAAAATTGCTTAATTTAATTATATAACATATGCACAATTTAATCTATTACAAATATTAATTTATATCTGTTTAGTGATTAATATAAATTACTTTGAAATTATTAAAATTAATTAAAAATACTATCAAATTAAAATACAGAAGTAAGTGATATCACATATGATTATCACTTGCTTCTGTATAGATTAACCACCAATATAATTCATATTAATTTTCTTTCGTTGTCGATTTCTTACTGTTTGTTCTGTTCGTTCATCTGAATAACGATCATCACGTGCTTGCCATAATGAAATGAGCGTGTCTTTTAATTTTTGATGTGTAGCACCACTACGCAATAATGATTTAATATCAAAACCATCAATCACACTAAATAAACATCCATAAAATTTCCCATCAGATGATAATCTTGCTCTTGTACAAGTAGAACAAAATGAAGCTGAAACACTTGTGATTAGACCAAACTGTGCACCATTATCTTTATGTCTATAATATGTGGCAACTTCACCAAAATATTTAGGTGGAAGAGGTTCTATATCAAACTCTTCTTCAATAGTAGATAGCATTTCTTCTTTCGTAACAACTTTACTAAAATTCCAACCATTATCATTACCTACATCCATAAATTCAATGAATCTTATTTGAATATGTTTATCTTTAAAATATTCAATCATAGGTAGGATTTGATCATCATTAATTCCTTTTTGTATCACTACATTTACTTTTACATGAAATCCAATAGATATTGCATAATCAATTTGTTGCAAGATGGTAGAAGCTTTAATGTTACGGTTATTGATTGCTTGAAATACTTCATCATCAATTGCATCTAAACTTACATTAATTCTACGCAATCCTGCATCATACAACTTTTGACCATGTTTTTTTAAAAGTAAACCATTAGTGGTCATACCAATATCTTCAATACCTTCAATATGATTAAGTTTTTCAATTAATTTATATAAATCACGTCGTAATAAAGGTTCTCCACCAGTGATTCTTAATTTTTTCACGCCTAATTCAGCATAAACTTTGGCAATTGTTGTAATTTCATCAAATGTAAGTAATTCCTCTTTAGGTAAAAAAACAAAATCATCACCAAATATTTCTTTTGGCATACAATAATCACATCTGAAATTACAACGATCTGTTACAGAAATTCGTAGATCTCTTATAGGACGTCCTAATTTATCTTTAATTTGGATCGTCATTAACGTGTCCCCCTTTAATCATTAATCTGATGAAGTAAAGTATTCAAATCATCTTGATAATTAATATTTTTAGACCAATTTTTTAAAGGCTGAACCTCTTTAGTATCTAGAAAACATGTTATCACATTTTTATATACATGCTGTAAACTATAATCATTAGAATTGAGTGCTTTTTCAATATTCGAAATGACTCCTCGACTATAAAAAGCAATGGTCGGTATAGGTTTATCATCGTCTGAATAAGCTATAATATCGGCTTGATGTTCCATACGCTGTGAAATTGTAAATTGATATAGTTGACTTATTGCTTCTTTAGTAATCATAGGAGTATCTACAGAGACCACAAAAAATAATTCTTCATTATTATAATGTTTCATAACTGTGTAGATTCCTGATAACGGGCCTTTATCTGCATGTGTTTCTTCATCTACCATAATATGTTTATACTCAAATTCATTCTTAAGTTGTTTGTTTGTACTTATAATAATATCGTCAAATAAATTCGTTTCTGTTAATGTGTTAATAATTCGTTTATAGAACATTTCCCCGTGAATACAAGCAAATGCTTTAGGACTACCAAAACGTTTAGAGTGTCCCCCAGCTAGAATAATTGCTTTCATATTTAACCACCACTAACTGGAGGTATTAACGCAACAACATCATCTTGCTTTACAATATCATTAAGTTGAACAAATTCTTCATTTACAGCTACTTGAAATTTTTTATCACGAATGGATGGGTGACGTTCAAATAATAATTCTTTAAACGTTTCTACTGTAATATCTTCTATTAAATCAATGTCTTCTGAATTCATTTCTAATATTTCTTTTATTTCTGCAAAATATAATACTCTCATTTAAGCCTCTCCTTTAGTTGCTTGACTATAATCTCCTCTTTGATGTCCTTGCCATTCTGCACCGTCTTCCCAAATTTCTTTTTTCCAAATTGGCACAACTTCTTTAATTCTTTCAATCGCATACTCATTTGCACGATAGGCATCTTTACGATGTGGCGAAGAGACAGCAATCAATACTGCAATATCAGAGATTTGTAGGGGACCAATACGATGTACAATCGTTGTTATCGTTCCTGGCCAACGCTGTGTAATTTCTTCTCCAATTTGTTTTAGTTTTTTTTGAGCCATTGGAACATAAGCTTCATACTCAAGATATTCTGTTTTCACCCCTTTAGTCCATTCGCGAACATGACCTGTAAATACAACAACAGCTCCTTGATGTTCATTTAAAGTAAATGTTCTATATTGTTCGGGCTCAATTGGATTCGTCACGATTTCAAATTGTTTCATTTTTATGTTCATCCTTTCGTTTCATCCATTTTAGTAACCATTGCTCATAGTTTTTTAAAGCATTCTCATTATTATAATTATAAAAATATTGAACATGTGTAAGAAGTCTCAGTTCTTCTAATTCTTCTTGGGTTTTATATACCACTATTTTGTCATAATCCTCATTTTTAAACCCTTCAACTAAAATAACGTCATAACTAATAGTTACACTTTCTTTTATCAGTTGTTCAAGCGACGGCTGATTTCTACGTGTTACTGTTTGTTGATAAGCAGATCCTTGAACAATACTCTGATCTGCACCAGCTTCAAAATGTTTCATATGATCCACATTAGATGATTGAAGTGTAATATCATCTTTTTCATGTCCGTGATGTTTAATCGTCACAATGTGATAGCCTTGAGATTTTAAAAATGTAATAGATTGTTGTAACAACGTTGTTTTACCCGAATCTTTAAAACCAACTATTTGTAAAATCATAATGATAGTTCCTCTTCGAAAACATTCGATTCAGTTAAAATAACATCTACCGTATGGCCGGCTTTAAATCCTCTTGTACCCCCTGGCAACATAATCATTGCATTACTATGTGCTATTGCTACCACAGCACCCGATTTATTAAATCCGGATGGAACCACAGTCGCACAATTATGAGTAAAAGATGCAGTTGCTCGAATAAATCTTGTAAATGGATTGGCTTTCGCAAAATCTTCCATTAATGTTGCTTTCACAACTTGAGGGTAAACTGCTTTGGCTTGCATCATATGTTGCACTGCTGGTTTAACAAATAATTCAAAACCAGTAAAACAAGCCGATGGATTCCCTGATAAACCAAATAAATACGTCTTATTTGCAACTGCCACAGTTGTCACACTTCCAGGACGCATCGCAATTTTATTAAATAACACTTCTGCTTGAATTGCTTTGTATATCTTTGGTAAAAAGTCATAATCTCCTACCGAAACGCCTCCAGTAGTAATGACAATATCATGATCTTTCATTGCTTTAGTGATGACTTGAATACTACTTTCTAAGTCATCTTGTTGTATACTATAAGGCTCTATCGTTAATCTCATTTTATCAGCTAACGCTTGTATCATCGGACCATTAGAATTTCTAATTTTTCCTGGTTGTAATTCTTCGTCTACATTCAATAATTCGCTTCCAGTAGCAATAACTGCAATACTTGGTTTTAAAAATACAGGCACTTCTGTATAACCATAGGTCGCTAGTACTGCAATAGCTCCAGGATTAATGACTTGTCCTTTTTTTAAAACGATATCTCCTGTTTTAGTTTCTTCTCCTTTTAGCGACACATTTTCATTCTCTTCAAAAGGTTTTCTAATCGTAAATGTATCTCCATTTTCCACAGTTTGTTCAAACATCACTACTGCATCTGCACCCTCAGGAATTTGAGCGCCTGTCATAATACGAACTGCTTCATTTTCTCCAACTGTTTTATGAGATACTGTGCCTGCACCAATATGATCTATCACTTTAAACGTTTTACGATTTTTTGAAAAGGCACCAGCCGAATCTTCACTTCTTATAGCAAAACCATCATACGGCGATTTATTGAAACGTGGTATATCATAAGTTGCTACAATGTCTTCTGCTAAGACATATCCTAAACTGTCCTCTAATGATATATTATTTTGTTGAGTATATATATCTTGTTTTACAATACGTTCAATTGCTTCTTTAATAGGTATTGGTTTTCTTTTTTCAACTACCATTTTATCAACTCCAATTACACGATAAATTCATGCTATACTATTTTATAAACTCAGTAAGATAATGATGTACTCATTAAAAATAAATGTTTATAACTTTATTTATATGTTATGATTTTTTAGATATTTCTATAGGAGGCTATTTATGTCAAATTTTACACATATCAATCATCAAGGTAATGCAAAAATGGTTGATGTTTCTAATAAAAGTATTACAAAACGTATCGCTAAAGCGCATTCAAGCATCACAGTGAATGAGACGATTTACCGTCAAATTATAGACAATACAAATAAAAAGGGTAATGTACTTAATACTGCTCAAATTGCAGGTATAATGGCTGCTAAAAATACATCGACTATTATTCCTATGTGTCATCCATTGCCCTTAACTGGAATAGATATTGAATTCTCTTGGAATCAAGCAAACACACCACGCCACTATCAATTAAGCATTACTGCTACGGTTTCTACTACAGGTAAGACTGGTGTTGAAATGGAAGCTTTAACAGCTGCTTCAGTTACAGCTCTCACAGTATATGATATGACAAAAGCAGCTGATAAAGGAATGATCATTGGTGACACATACCTTGAATCAAAATCTGGAGGTAAATCTGGAGATTATCACCGTCAATGTGATTAATCTTTATGATTTTCTTCTATTATGATAGTCATAAGCAGCATTTTCAATTAGGGAAACCTATGATTTACAATGCTTTTTATGACTATTTTATTTATGGAGTTCATAAACCATATGATTTAATTCCGGAATAATGAGTTTAGTCATTGCTAACTTTACTGCCCCAGTTGATCCCGGCAACGTAAAGATTAATTTACTCATAACTGTTCCCGCTAATGCTCTTGAGAGAAGCGCTTTTGTTCCTACATCTTCCGTATAACTTAAATATCTAAAAAGTTCGCCGAATCCTTCAATTTCTTTATCTAAAAGTGGTTTTACAGCTTCTATAGTCACATCACGTTGTGCTATACCAGTGCCTCCAGTCGTTATAATGACATCAATATCTGATGCTAACCATTCGTCAATTTGAGATTGGATGTCTTCCTTGTCATCTTTAATGATATGATAGTGTTCTTCTGTCACTTCTATATTCAGTTCTTTCAAACACTTTTGAACTAATTGACCGCCTTTATCTGTTTCTTTATTTCGTGTATCAGAAATTGTTAACACTGCACATTGAATTGTTTTTTTAACTTCTTTGTTATCATGCTGATGCATCATCATTCTCTCCTTATCCAAATAGTTGATTGATTAAATGTATTGCTTCAGATTTCTTAGTTGTACCATGAATCAACATTCGCCCACCCTCAAAATATACAATTCTATGTTTTTTAAATTCAAATACTAACATATATTGGTTTTCATGGTAACGAATATCGAGTGCTGTAAGAAAATCAACTAATACTTTTTTTGTAATGTCTTTATTTTCATATTGAACTGTATCTCTACCACACAAAGTTGCATATGAAGTCGAATGAGCATATAAATACGGAAAGCTAGGATTCTTACCACAAGTTGGGCAATCATCACGACGCATTTTACTATAACCAAAAGAACAATGTGTATTCTCCCAAATATCTCCATATGTCAGCTTTGTGGGAATCTGTTTACCAATCAATATCTTTAAAGCATCCCGTAATTGAAAACTTGTGGTCATCGTTACGGCTGGCTGAATCACACCGACAGTATCACATGTCAGATTTATAACTGGTAACTGAGGCATTAAACAATTAAAGCAAGGGGTTTGACCTGGAATAAATGCAGTTTCTACATAGGTACTTTGAACTACTCCACCATAAATCCAAGGAATGCGATACCTATAGGAAAAATCATTGATTAATTGTCTTGTTTCAAAATTATCCGTTGCATCAATAATCAAATCTACACTCGTTGCATATTGCTCTAAAAATTGAGCATCTACATGTTCAATATAAATATTCATTTTTATATCAGAACGAATATGTTTTAAGTGATCTTGTGCAGCAACCACTTTTGGCAGCATACGATCTGCATCACTTTCTGTAAACAATGTCTGTCTTTGTAAATTACTATATTCAATATAGTCTCTATCCACAATAGTCAACTCTTGAATACCAGCACGAACAAGTCCTTCAGCTACATGGGTACCTAAAGCGCCCATTCCAACAATCAATACATGTTTCTGATTAATGGTTTGTTGTCCATGTTCTCCAATATCTTTAAATAAAATTTGTCTTGAATAACGTTCTTGAGTCATTATTTGAAACCTCTCTCAACATTCTCTCTTCTTTTTATTATAACGAAATAGGAGTAGGACAGAAATCTAAAACGTTCTAAACTTCGATATCCTACTCCTATTTATTTAATTTGAATAATTTCATCTGCTAATACTTCTGCTTCATAATTAGAGTGCGTTACAAAAATAATAGGTATACACCATTCCTCATGAATTTGCTTAACTAGATGGATGCCTTCATCTCTAGAAATATCATCTAAACTTGAAAAAGGTTCATCAAGTAAAATTAAATTGGGTTTCGTGCTTAAAGTTCGCGCGAGTGCTACACGTTGGGCTTCCCCACCAGACAGTGTCGGCGGAAATTGATTTATTAAATGGCTAATATTTAAACGTTGAATAAGCTCATCAATATGTTTAGACTGTTTAGTCATAAATGTAATATTCTGAAGAACCGTCATGTTAGGAAAAAGTTGATAATCTTGAAATAAATAGCCAATTTGGCGTTGTTGAATCTTTACATTAATATGGTTTTCAGTATCCACTAATAGATGATTATCAATATTGATATAAGCCTCATCTGGTTGTCTTAATCCCGCAATGATATTTAATATTGTCGTTTTTCCAATACCGGAGGGACCTTGTATTGCATATATTTTAGCTTTTGTATCTTCAATGTTAATATGAATCAACGTTTGCTTTAACTGATGTTGTAATTTAACTTGTAACATCTAGTCTACCTCCTGAACTTTATCACGATTCGCAAAATTCAACATACTAATGACTGTAATAGAAAATGCAACGAGTACAAGTACCCATAACCATGCCTGATTCTCTTTTCCTTGTTCTACTAAAAAATAGATTTCCAGTGGCAGAGTATTGGTTTTATTTGGAATATATCCTGCAACCATCAATGTTGCACCAAATTCTCCAATAGCTCTCGCAAAACTCATCATAATACCCGCAATAATTGAGCGTTTAGATAATGGTAGAATTAAACGATAGAAGATTTTACGTTCACTTGCTCCCATTGTTCGTGCAGTATTTAACATTTTAGGATTAATACTTCGAAATCCTTGAATAGTATGTTGGTACATCAGTGGAAAACTAACAATGACAGATGCAATTACTGCACCTGTCATTGTAAATACTACGGGTAAGTGAAGTACATTTTGAAAGAATTGGCCCACAAATGTTCTAGGTGAAAAAACAATAATAAGTATAAACCCTAGTACTGTCGGTGGTAAAACAATAGGTAATAATATTAAGCTTTCAAGAAATTGAGTTGCATGCCCTTTTCTTTTATATAACGTTCTACAAATAAAAATTCCTAATATAGAGACAATTATCGTACTGATAAATCCTACTTTAATAGAAATCCATAGAGGTGTTAAATCAGGCATATGTCATCCCCCTATACTTTAAAGTGATATTCTTTTAAAATATCTTTCGCTTTTTTAGATTTTAAAAATTCTATCCATTCTTTAGCAAATTTGTTATCTGATGTTGCTCCCGCTTCATAAGTGATAGGTTTTTTCAAATCCGCTTTTTTAATCTCATTTACTTTATCTGTTCTTTCATTATTCGTATATAAATCGGTCTCATATACAAATCCCATTTGAGTATTACCTTTTTCAACGTAATTTAATACTTGTTTAACGTCTTTGGCATATACAATTTTATCTTTTACATCACTATATAAATGTTGATTATCTAAATATTGTTTCGCATATTTACCTGCTGGTACAGTTTTCACTTCACCAATAGCTAATTTTTCGTTGTCTTTTAAATCTTTTACTGAAGCTTGATCACTGTTTTTATCACCAATCAATACCAACTGATTATGTGCGTATTTATATGTATTATGAGCTTGATTATGTTTTTTCAACATATCTACATCTTTCGTATTTGCAGACATAAAGACATCAGTTGGTGCACCTTTTTCAATTTGTTGTCTTAAGGCCCCTGATCCACCATAATTAAATGTTACATTTACATTTTTATGTGTTGTTTCAAACTCTTTCTTTAATGCTTTACTTACATCACTTAAACTTGCTGCTGCTGAAACTTTCAATTCAGTTTTAGGATTATCACTATTATTTGACTTTGAAGATTGCTTGCTATTGTCATTATCTTTTGAATTTGAACAACCTGCTATAATGATAATGAAAGTCCCTAACACCGCTAATAATCGTTTTACAGTCATTTATTTTTATGCCCCCTATTCAATCAAATATTATACGCTTTTTATATCTTTTGAACAGTTTTACCGTATTTTATATTTATTTCTAAATTTTAAAATATAAAGTTTTATATAATCATTCAATATTGAAATACTTTTTGTGAATATAATGATACAGTATAAAGTAGTTATAACCAAAGGGGAGACATTCATGGATAAAGATGCCGTTCAAAATCAACCAATTATTAGGTATGAAGATGAGCAACTCATCGAAACTGAAGACAGCTATGTAACCGAATTTCCATTAACCATTATGGTAAATGGAAAAGAATTTGCTACAGTAATCTGCAGTCCGACACATTTAGAAGAGTTAGTCATAGGATTTTTAGCATCTGAAGGAGCCATTTATAAAAAAGAAGAAATTAAACATTTACAAATTGATGATAGTAAAGGGTTTGCTCATGTAGAATTAACTAAGTCATTAAGCGACCGTTTTGAGTATTCTACAAAGCGCATGGTTGCTTCATGTTGTGGAAAAAGTCGAGAATTTTATTTTCAAAATGATGCAGCAATTGCTAAAACGTCTATGTCTAATATCATTCTCACTCCAAGACAAATTTTAAATATGATGACAGGTTTACAAAGTGCAAGTACCTTATTTAAACAAACAGGTGGCTTGCATAACGCAGCAATTAGTGATGGTGAGGCATTTTTTGAACATCGTCAAGATATAGGTAGACATAATGCCTTAGATAAACTTTACGGTTTTTGTCTTACTCATCAAATTCCTGTTAGAAATAAAGTACTTATTTTTAGTGGACGCATATCATCTGAAATTTTACTAAAAGCAGCTAAAATCGGTGTTGGTGTTATATTATCAAAATCTGCACCTACCACATTAGCAGTAACACTGGCACATGACTTAAATATTACTGCTATTGGTTTTATTAGAGGTAATTCTTTTAATATTTATAGTCATCCAGAACGTGTAAAAGGAGTGAAATAGAATTTATTATAAATTCATTTTTCACTCCCTACTTTTATTTATATTGCATCTTCTTTGACTATCTGATATTGAAAGCTTTGAAAAATATAGCCTTGTTTTATATACATGTCTTTTGCTGTATCATCACCATCTGCCACTAATATGACGGGTCGAGAACCAGCTAAATGACCTACATAGGACTGCATCGTAGTACCTATTCCCTTATGACGATAGTCTTCTAAAACGCCGAACCCATCAATTTCAACGGTTTCATCTGTAACTATAACATCCAAAATCCCCACAGGTTTATGAAGATAATATGCAACTATACGAGTGACATCATCTATTTGATTTAATATTGCCTCTCTCGTTCGTTCTTCACTTTCTTTAACAAACGCTTCGCCATACGGTTTTGAAAATTCATTGTAAACACTTAAATAATCTTCCATGTTAAATGAAGTTACAGGTTCAATATCTACCTGAATATTGCTCTCAAATTGTTTTAATGTAACACTATCTATCGCGTACAATTCAAGTAGTCCTAATTGAAATCCTTCATTGCGTATCGCTTCTAACCATGTAGAATGCAGTAATTGGTTTTCTGGAAATGTAAAAGATAAATGAGAAGAATGTTGTTTTTTATGCAAAATTCGTTGTTTCTCCATATCTGAATACCACTGATTAATTGAAGGTAACGTTTTGTACTGCCACTTATTCATGTGATATGTCATTGGATCAGAAGGTGTTAAATATATAATATTCAACTCATCTTCTAAGTATATTTTTCCATTTTCTTTAATCTGCTTCATTGTTATGTATGTCATAGTAACCATCACCCAACTATGTATATTTTGTACTATTATATCAAATTCTTAAAACGTGAATGGTTAAGTAATGTTGTGCCGATTAAACTCGCAATAATCGCTTTAATAATATCTCCTGGAATAAATGTAAATGATAATAAAAATGCTTTACTTATAGGCATATGTATAATGAATCCCATAATGATTGTTCCTACAATATCTAATAATAAAACACCAAATACAAGTATACCAATAAATAATGTCAAGAAATTAATATGATTTTTAAAACGATCTCTTACTAAACCTATAAGATACGCCACTACTGGATATAAGAATAAAAATCCTGCTGAAGGACCTGCAAACACACCTATTCCACCGCGTCCACCTGATAATAATGGCAAACCTGTGGCTGCTAATAATAAGAAGATAATAACACTGAGTGCGCCGTATTTACGTCCTAATATAACTCCTGCTAAAAAGATACCTATATTTTGTAATACAATTGGTACAGGCATAAATGGTAACGGTATTCCGGGTACTAGGCCTAAAATACAAATAACCGCTGTCATTAACGCTGTATATACTAAATTTTTTGTACTCATTTGATTTCCTCCTTTTATGAAGAAAATTATACCACTTATGTAAACTATTTTATATAAAAAGTTTACATTTAAAGTTAATGAACTACTTTTTTAGCTAAAGACGTAATATAGTTGAAGAATTCATCATGATTGACATGATTAACGACATGCACCATACGTCCATCATCGCTCTCATATGTGCGTCCTTGGCTTGGTCCTTTTGTACATACATCTACTTTAAGTTCTATAGAATCTGTTAAGTTTTCTTTACCAATTTGAGCAGTCGTCAATACATCCCATAAAAAGTAAGTAGAGTTGGTGACAAAATGAGTAAGAGGAGGTACAGCTGCATAACTGATGCCTAAAAAATCAACTCCTATAAACTGACGTTGATTTGCCCACATTTGACGAATAGCTGGTGTCAATGGTACTTGATTAGTGCTTTCTAACGCTACCATTTCTATCTTGATAGACGTATCAAATATTGTTTTAACAGCTTCAGGATCCCAAAAAGCATTCCATTCAGCTGTGCCATCATGTTCGGGTTCTTCTACATTTCCCTTTTCTAAAAATGTTCCTCCCATCCAAACTAACTTTTCAATATTGTTTACTATTGTTTTATCATATTTGATTGCTTTGGCTAAATCAGTTAACGGACCAGTAAACAATAAAGTCACCTTTTCTTTACTATTATTTAATACATTAATAATATCCTCATAAGCTTCAAATGTACTCGTTATAGAACGTTTATCAATCCATTCCTCATTTAAAATAGGCAGCGCATCCATAAAAAAGGCATGCATTCTCCAGTCTTTCGGAAAAGGGTTAACTCCTCTTTCATATGAAGGAGCTACATCAATAGATAAATTTGAAAAACGATTTATAATTTTACATGACGCACTTAGAGAAGGTTCTAAATAACAATCTGCACCGATTGTACTTACACCTACTAATTCAATATTATCCATTTGTAGTAATAAGAATAGCGATATTAAATCATCAACGCCGCCATCATGATTAAAATATATTTTAGTCATTAAATCCCTCCAAAAATATGTAAAAAAGCTATGACTACATTATACGTAATCATAGCTTTCTTTAAACATATTATACATAAAAAATTCATTCTACATTAAATCAAGTATAGATTTTGCAATATTCGTATATGCTGCATCTTCCATAGGAGGATTATGTAGGCCCGCACGCATATTACGATAATAGCGTTGTAATGGACGATCCATTTCTAAACTTTTCGCCCCTACTATTCGCATAGCAAGATCCACTACTTCTAATCCTTGATTCATGACTAAAATTTTACTTGCAGATGTTTCATTCCAAATATTAAGTGTTTCATTATATTGATTGTAACCTCTAGCTGTACTCCATAAAAAATGACGAGCAGATAATAAGAGTGATTCCATTTTCCCAACATTTTGTTGTACAGTAGGTAGCGTAGCAATTGTGCCTTCAATACTATTAGGGGAATGCGTTTTGGCAAACTCAATAGCATAATCTCTCGCTGCTTGGGCAATACCTAAATATACACTTGGTATATGTAAAATCCATCCATTGGGTTGCGGTTTATGTTTCGTTTCTACAAAGTTTTCAAATGGAACTATAACATCATTTAATACTAAATCATGACTTTCCGTTGCACGCATCCCTAACATATTCCAATTATCTGCAATTTCTAAACCTTTACTCTCTCTAGGAATTAAAAAGAAGCCTACTTCTTGAATATCTTCTACAAATGCAGCAACAATATAATGTGTCAATGCTTTACTCATAGAAGTAAATGTTTTCACACCATTTAATTTATATCCGTCTTTAGTTTTTATTGCATGCGTAGCAGGTCTTCCACCACGAGTAGGACTACCAGTATCCGCTTCACTTACTGCTCTATTTACAAGTGCGCCATTTTTTACTTCTTTTGCAAATTGATCAAGCATAGTTTGACTCCACATATGCTGTTGATATAATTGCCCTACAACGCTTAGATGCCAGCCTATAGATAGTGCTGTAGCGCCATCTATGGCTCCAAGATACGATTGTAAAACGACCATATCTTCTATGGTTGCACCTTCTCCACCATATGATTTAGGTAAAGTTAACACACTATAACCTTCCTCTACAAGCCATTTTATATTGTCAAATGGGAATTTAGAGTCAATATCTTCTTTTGCTGCTCTTTGTTTAAATGTATCTTCAATTGTTTTAAATTTTTCAATCCATTTTCTTTGAATATCACTACTTATTAAAAATGAATCTAACATGACTATCACCTATTCGATATTTGATATATTTAATCATAGTTTAACACTCGGTTTTAATAATATAAAGCATCTCATTCACATAGTATAATAGAATTAAAAAAGAGTGGACAGACATTCTGTCTCACTCATTTACCCCATCATCATTCTATTGTATATATTTCTCTAATTCAGCAATTAAAGCATTAATTCTCCCGCGTTGCTCTTTTGTTACATAAACAATAACTGTTCTTTCATCTTGTATACTACGTTTTTTTGATAATAATTGTAAATCTTTTAATTTTTGTAATGCTTTAGTTAAGTAATAAGGTTTGAATTCTGAATACGTTGCAATTTCTTTTGAAGTAATTTCATCTTTTTTACTTTTAACAATATAATTTAAAATATAAATTTCTTC
Source organism: Staphylococcus sp. HMSC069E10 (assembly GCF_001809205.1). Lineage (NCBI taxonomy): Bacteria > Bacillati > Bacillota > Bacilli > Caryophanales > Staphylococcaceae > Staphylococcus > Staphylococcus sp. HMSC069E10. Next base: position 80,554 of record NZ_KV796471.1, read on the forward strand.
ATAATTCAGATTATATTTTTTCTTAGTGTCTTTAAAAAACTTTTTCACTTGAAATGTTGCGTTAACTAAATCATTGATGTCTTTAATTTGTCCCATATTCTAAACCACTCCTCTGATGTACATCTAGTTGCTACAAGGTTCATGTATACTAACTACTACAACACTAAACATTTCTTATGCTATAAAAATTATTTTATAACATTTAAGTATAATATTTCAATATTTTTATGAAATTAAAATGATATTATATATTAAAATCTCATTTGCCAAATTAAATTATACATAATTATTTCATGCGTTATACACCTAAAATAACTAGTAATGTATGAGAATAAGCCTTTCTTACATCACTAGTTATTTTTATTTTTTGAAACAAATTATAATGTTAATTCCTTTTTTATCATTTTACTACAATGACTCAAGATATCATGAATCTCTTTCTTTTTTGACATATTTAACTTTATACATACTCTACGTTCATCTAGATCATCTCTTTTTTTCAAAATATAACCACTTTGTTGTAATCGTTTAATTACTAAATTTATATTTATAGACTGACAACGCGAAAAATAGTTTATCGATTTCAACGAGATATCATTTTGATTCAACCAAATAATGCCTAAAACAAGCAAATCATTTAAACTTAACTGATAGTGCTTAATATTTTTTTCAATCTTACTTAAAACTTTATAAATAGTAATTAGATATGTTAACTTGCAATAATTCATATTCTTGATTGATGTTTTAAGATAGTTATTTTCAAGTAATTCTCCAATTTCTAATAATAAATGATTCATTTTTCTTTCATACATTTCTACAGGCAAGATTCTTAATCTTCGTTGATCATTTGCATCATAAGATTTAAAAATCCAATTTTCGTGATACAAATGGCTCACAAGATAAAGTAAAGTTCGTTTAGATAAATACGTTTTTTTCATTAGTGTTTCAATATCCATACCTTGATGGCTCGTTTTATGATAATCAATAATAGCATATAGTACATTTAAGTGTTCAATATTTAGGTTTTTAGAATATTTTAAAAGTTCATCGACTGCTTTATAAAATAAAAGATAAAATAATAGTACATCCATATCATTTTTTGTCATGATAGTCGCCACCTCGCAATTTATACAACAATTCTAGAAGACAGACTTTAGTATTGCGATACAATTTTAAAGTGTTTTAAGTTTATCTCTATATCATACATATACTTACTTCATATTAAGTATGAGTAAAGGTCTAAATACTTTATCTTTTTACTTATTATTGGACTTAATCCTATTTTAGGTATGATAGTTACTTTTGGCCTCAGCTATAAGTAACTGTGCTTCATAATCTAAAGATATTTCAACCGTTTCGGTAGTCTTATATATTGGAGCAAATTGTTTTTTTCGTGCTTGACCTGGAGTCATCCCATATTTCTTACTAAATAATGCAATAAATCTCGGAAAATGATTAAATCCATGTTTATAAGCAATATCTTGAATAAATTCACTGCTATCTAAAATATCAAGTAAACATAATTTCAAACGAATATCATTAATATATTGAGCAATATTATGATAAGGTGTATGAAATTTAATCACTTGACTTAACTCTTTGTTAGACATATCAAGTGAATTCGCTAATGCTTGTTTATTAATCTTTTCATGATGATGTTCAATAATATATTCATGAACTTCATCTACAAGTGGATTGTCTAGTTTATAGTTTTGACGATGTTTTCTTTGAATATAACCTAATTCTACACATAAATGTTTAACTAATTTATCCCTTATGTGTGGAAGTCGAGGTTTTCGACTTTCAAATTCAAGAAGATTAATAATAAATGATTCTAATTGTTTTCGTTCAATAGAAGAAAATTTATATCCTTTTTGTCTGATATAATCGTCTGCAAATCTTAAATAATCTGTGAATGAAATTTCAATTATTGCAATAACAGAGTTCGTTTCGCCTTCTATCGAATATAAATCATTTAACATAATAAATACGAGATCTCTTTTTTTCATATTATATGTATCTAAGTCTAAATTTATTTTTCCAGAACCCTTTAACCAATATATAAGTTTGATATTGGATTCTTTTTGTTTTACTATTCTCGTATTTTTTAAAAGCTTTACCGAAAAATTATCTATCATACGTCTTTCCTCTCGTTTGTAATATAAAGACTAGATATAAGCGATGACATTTCTCCCCTTTATTCACCACTTAATTCTATTGAATTATCGCTTCGATACTTGTGTATGCGTATCGGAGATCTATCTTCATATACAATTTTATGTTTTATTTCGGTATTAGCAGTAGCAATATTTTGACTTATTTTATCACTTTATTATCTTATAGTATGATTTTATTGTTTTTCAATATAAACTTACTTTATTTATGTATAAAGAGGACATATAAAATGATTTTTTAGTATTTGTTTAATCAAGGAATAATTCAATAGGCTAAATTATTTTGTTATAAATTATTTTTCTATTATTTTACAAAAAGATTACAAGAAAATGAGTATTTTTTTCATATTCTTCTGTAAACACTGTCATAATAGCTTTTTTTATATTAAAAAATATTACTAATAATTAAATTTACAAGCTTTTATATTATCGAAAAATTACAAATCATTAACATTCCCCACAAATTGTAATTTTTTTGATAAAGTATTTCTTGTCGTTAAGTAAAATGATTTAAAGACTAAGTTAACAAATGACTATTAAATATAAAATAATATTAATTTAATTCTCAGGAGGAAATTTATAATGAAAAAAATCGCTACAGCTACAATCGCTACTGCAGGAGTTGCCGCAATTGCTATCGCCGGACAAGGACACGAAGCTCATGCAGCTGAACAAGGATATAATCCAAACGATCCTACTTCATATAGCTACTCTTACACTATCGATCAACAAGGTAACTACCATTACACTTGGAAAGGTAACTGGAGCCCAGATCGTTTAAATCATTCTAACTATAATTATAATTATAACTACAATACATATAATAATTATTCTAATACAAATTCAACATATAGTTATAACAACTATCATACTAATAACTCAAATCAAGTTGCTAGTAATCCAACACAATCTTACACAACAAATAATCAACAAACTGGTGGTTTAGGTTCAGCTTCTGCTTCTACTTCTAATAGTAATGTAAAAGTAACTACTGTAACTGCACCGTCATCAACAGGTGTTTCAATTTCTAACTCTGTTAGCTCAGGTAGAAACTACTATACTTCTGGCCAATGTACATATTATGTATATGACCGTGTAGGTGGTAAAATCGGTTCAACTTGGGGTAACGCAAATAACTGGGCAAATGCTGCAGCATCTGCTGGTTACACAGTAAATAACCGTCCATCTGCAGGTGCAATTATGCAATCTACTGCTGGTGCTTACGGTCACGTAGCATATGTTGAAAGTGTAAATAGTAATGGTTCAATCACAGTATCTGAAATGAATTATGGACATGGTGTAGGTGTAGTAACATCTCGTACACTTTCTTCAAGTGAAGCTGCTTCATATAATTTCATTCATTAATTAAATTGATAAAGAAAAAAGATTTAGAATTCAATATGAATTCTAAATCTTTTTTTATGCATACATACAAAAAGCGTTCGAAACTTTAGTGTTTAGAACGCTTTAAGTTATCATATTAATCAAATTCGTTATTATGGATTGAATTCTCGCCACAAAAATTAAATCCACTTTTAATTCATTTTTTAGGATATCTAAAATGAATGTATTTTTTTAAATAACATCGCTACTATGTTTCTCATTAATACTTTAATCCTAATTTGTTATTTCCATATTGTAAGGGAATTAAACATCGAATTAATCATTTAATTTATTTTTTTACGTATTCCAATGCCAGTAAATCCATAAATAATTGCTAATATAGAACATAAATAACATGGTACTGCCCAAATAAAGAATTGATCAACTGAAACTCCTAATTGTTGCGCATAGTAAATACCAGATGTTCCCCAAGGAATTAATGGTAGAACCATAGTACTGGAATCTTCTAATGTACGAGATAAATTACTTCTATCTAAATTCATATCTTCAAACATGTCTTTCATAAGTACCCCAACCATAATAATAACAATTGACGCCACACCAGCAGCAAACACCAACATTAGGGACGATAGCACAGTAATAAGAACGAGGGTACCAACAGATTTAACACCTTTTGCAACAGTTTGTAACATTACATCTAAACAACCAGATTTCTCTACAATACCTGCAAATGCATAACCACAAAAAATGGTCACAATGATTTGTGTCATACTCATCATTCCACCTTGTTCAATCAATGTTTTTGCATTTTCGGTAACATGAGAATGCCCAGTCATAGATGATGTAAAACCATCAAACGTTGCTTTAAAACCATCTACAAATTTAAATCCATTATTAAACTTACCTATCAAAATAGCACTCAACGCTGAAACAAGCATAGATGGAACAGTTGAAATTTTAAATATTAAACAAATGATAATCACAATTAAAGGAATCCATACAAAAAAATTAATATTATAAATACTAGATAGTTCATTTAAAAGTACTTTTATTTGCTTAGTATTTACATTACCTTGGGAATTTAATCCTGCAAAAAACCATACGATAAGTCCAATGATTGATGCTGGAATGGTTGTCCACATCATTGCTCTAATATGAGAAAAAATGTTTACTTTTGTTACGAGTGCAGCAAGATTGGTTGTATCTGATAAAGGTGACATTTTATCTCCAAATACTGCACCTGCAATAATTGCACCTGCTGCCATTCCTTGATTTATACCAAGTTGACTTCCAATAGATATTAAGGCAATCCCAGCTGTAGACGCAGACCCCCAAGCTGTTCCGGTTGCTAAACTACATATAGCCGAAATGATAAATGCTGAAATTAGAAAATAACTAGGATTCAAAAACTTAAGTCCATAGTAGATTAATGCAGGTACAGTACCTGCGTACATCCAGCTACCTACAATAATACCTACAGCCAAAATAATGAAAATAGCAGGCATAGCTGTTGTCAATCGATGTGTAATTCCTTCTTCCAAATCCTTCCATTTTAAACCAACACGCATAGCAATAAAAGCAGCGTAGGTTGAGGCGATAAGTAACAATACTTGAATAGGGATATTGAATTTAATAAATCCAATTGTAACAACTATTACCATGACAATAATTGTAGATATTGCTTCTAGAAATGTGGGTTTTCTTTTCATATATCTGCTCCTTTTTCTTTTTTCTTAAGACCTCTTTTCTATACCAAACATTATACTTATTTTAATCCTAATTTATCTAAACCAAGTTCTTCTACTGTTAGCCCTTCATTAAAGAAATCACGTTCGAGAATAGTCGAGGCAATCGTAATTATCGCATCAATATTCGGTGTATCTACACCAATTTCACGTCCTAAACTTGACCATAATACAAGTCCATATGCGATATCTTCAGTAAGATAACGATTTTCTACAGAGTTCGGTCCTGGAATTTGTGAAAATACAGGACTTGTATTAAATAAACGATTTAGCGGTTCATCCTCGTCTTTACGTTCTAGATAACCTCGTTGAATACGCGCTTCTTTAGCAGTTAATAATTCAAAACCTAATTTACGCCCTAAAGTTAGACGTTCTAATTCTACAGCATGTAAAAGTCGCACTGTGTGTTTTGTGATACCTTCTTTATATAATGCAAATGTATCTGCATAATCTATACGACCTACATTTAATAGTGTAGGAGCTGGATGAACTTCAGGATTTCCATTTTCTAGATTCGTTTTCCACAAACTTTCTTCTTTTACTAATTGTGGATACAATTGGCTCACTTTATCAAAACATTCATTTAACTCTCTCTTATTGTACGTTGAGAAAAAGACTTTTCTTACATTAAGAGATAAATCCACTCGAGCCTCTTCAAAATCTACACGTGTTCCGTAAGTAAGGGTATTAGCTTCTGCATATTTAGGTTGAATATTAATATGACGTTCTTCTAATACATTCATAAATCGAATTGATCCCATAGCTGCTGCGATATTAAAGAAAATAATTTGTTCCGCCGTTATATAATGAGACATCACTTTTGCATAATATTCAATGTAAGATGAAGGAATCACTACTTGTATCACTTCTGCATCTTTTAATACATATTCAATATCATCACTAATATTTGTAAAAGGTACAAACGTTTCATGACCTTCATTATTAAAATCAAATCCACCTTTTTCTAACGCTCTATCAAATTTGTGAATTGATGAATTTCGACAATATAATTTGACTTCATGTCCTTGATTGACCATATCTACTGCAGCTGTAACCGCACCATTTCCTGATCCTACTATTGCAATTTTCATAGTTATCATTCCTCATTTCTCTATTTAGAATTTTTAATAGTCATCTAAAAAAATTATTATCAATAAATAAAGATGCAGATATAAATACTGCATCTTCAAAATAGTATTATTTTATTCTATAGCCTAATTTAAATTTTTACAAACACTATTAGTAGTATGATATCACATAAATCTCCATAAATGTAACCGCTTATCCTTTATGTATATATCTTTATATAAAATAAGTTTATTACAAGGTGCTGTAATATAAATTCTATTAATATTTTCAAAAAATTAGAAAATGTATAGCAAACGTGCAGTTTGCAAGAAATATTAAACAGATTTTTATTACATAGTTGTGCAAGAATTTTGAATTTTATTTACGGTAAAGTAACAATGCCCTACTACATGTTTTTATCTGATAAAGTATGACTTATCGTTAATAGCGACAAGTTAATGTTAAAACATATTCAACATATCGCTAAAATTATCCTATTGTTGAATAGTATTTGGGAGGACTTTATTTATGAAAAAATGAATTACATTATCAACACTGACAGCAGGAAGTTTAGGACATGTGGCTTATGTAGAAAGTGTAAATAGTGATGGATCAATTACAATTTCAGAAATGAATTACACAGGTGGCGCATACGTGACTGATACACGTACAATTTCAGCAAGCGAAGTAAGTGCTTATAATTATATTCATTTATCGTAAATATCTAAGATTGATATAACTTGAATATAAATATATTACCGTTTAAGATAACCTTTAAGATTATATTTTCATTAATTTAAAAGTGAGAAAATGAATTCATAATGAATTCTTTCTCACTTTTTTATTTTCTAAAATTGCATAACTCATAATTGTTTGAGAAAATATTTTTACTTATCAAAAATATTATAAGGAGTAATGGATATAATGCAATGGTTAAAGGTCATTTTATCTGGATTGATAGAAGTTGTTTGGGTTACGTGTTTAAATTACGCTCATAATACGTTTACTTGGCTCATCACTTTATTATTTATTGCTTTAAGTTTTTATTTAATGCTTTCTGCGACAAAACAACTTCCAGTAGGTACTGTTTATGCTGTCTTTGTTGGTATAGGCGCTGCAGGAACAGTTATCGTTGATATGTTATTTATTAATCACGTCATTTCACTTATGAAATTATTATTTATTATTTTATTAATTATAGGTATTATCGGATTAAAGCTTTCTACTGATGACCAATCTGAAGGAGGTCTATAAAATGGCGTGGTTATACCTTTTAGTTGCAGGATGCTTTGAGATTTTAGGTGTTGTTTTCTTAAATGAACTGAATCGTACACATAAAAAAATATATATTCTACTAGGTGCGCTTACTTTTATATTTAGTTTTAGTACTTTAAAACTATCTATGCAGACGATTTCGATGGGAACTGCCTATGCAATATGGACAGGGATCGGGACTGCTGGAGGTACCATTGTAGGTATGATTTTCTATAATGAATCAAAAAAATTTATTCGTATATTTTGTATTGGTTTAATCTTAATATCCGTAATTGCTTTAAAAATAATACAGTAACTTTATTCATATAAATTCTTTGTGTCCCTATCTTTCTTCCATTATACTTAATTTGAAAGAATACAAAGGAGTGAGATGGATGGAAAAAGTATATATAGCTGGTAAAATTCCAGAAGCTGGTTTAAATCTACTCAAAGAACATTTTGAAGTAGACATGTATGAAGGTGAAGGTATCATCGATAAAGAAACATTAAAAAAAGGTGTCAAAGATGCTTCTGCTTTAATTAGTATTTTATCCACTAATGTAGATAAAGAAGTAATTGACAGTGGTGAAAATCTTAAAATTATTGCCAATTATGGCGCTGGATTTAATAATGTAGATGTAGATTATGCACGTGAAAAAAACATTGATGTTACAAATACACCAAAAGCATCTACAGCTGCAACTGCTGAATTAACATTCGGCTTAGTATTAGCAATTGCTCGTCGTATTGTTGAAGGTGACAAACTTTCTCGTACAAAAGGATTTGATGGTTGGGCGCCATTATTCTTTAGAGGCCGTGAAGTCTCAGGCAAAACACTTGGTATTATCGGATTTGGAGAAATTGGTAGTGCAGTAGCTAAACGTGCAAAAGGATTTGATATGGATATCCTTTATACAGGTCCTCACCAAAAAAAGGAAAAAGAACGTGAAATTGGTGCTAAATACGTTGATTTAGATACATTATTAGAACACTCTGATTTTATTACAATCAATGCTGCTTACAATCCAGATATACACCACATGATTGATTCAGAACAATTTAAAAAAATGAAATCTACTGCTTATTTAGTCAATGCAGGGCGTGGACCAATCGTTAATGAACAAGCACTTGTTGATGCATTGAAGCATAAAGATATTGAAGGTGCAGCTCTCGATGTGTATGAATTTGAGCCAGATATTACTGAAGGCTTGAAATCTTTAGATAACGTAGTCATTACGCCACACATTGGTAATGCTACGTTCGAAGCTCGTGAAATGATGTCTAAAATTGTAGCTAATGATACAATTAAAAAATTGAATGGTGAAGAACCGCAATTTGTTGTTAATAAAAAATAAGGTTAAATAAAATAAGGAGTTATCATAGAATCCATAGTGAATTCTATGATAACTCCTTATTTGTCTTTTGTTTTATATAAAAATTTAGTTTGACCACTAAAAAATCGTTTTGGCATACGTTTCATGATAGCATTGCGCAATGCAACAACTAGTTTATTATCTTTTTGAGCGATATTTCCGACTTTTCGAGAACGTTTTATTACTTTTTTAGTATGTTTTACACGTAATTTATTATATCGCTGTAATGCTTTTTCTAAGTCATAAGAAGCGATACAATTAGCTAAAACGATAGCATCTTCCATTGCTTGTCCTGCGCCCTGACCCATGTTTGGCGTCATTGCATGGGCAGCATCTCCTAATAAGACTGTACGACGATGTACAAATGAAGTTAAAGGTTTTAAATCATATAAATCGTTTTTAATAATACCTGTTTCACTTTGTTTATCTAACAATGCCCTCACTTGATTAGGATAATGATTAAAATAAGCCTGCAAATGTGGTTTTTCAAATGATACATATTTAGGATCTTTTTCATTTGCATTAATTGTAATAAACCAATAGGCTTGATTATTAATTAGAGGCACAATGCCCACGCGTCCACGTCTTCCCCAATATTCATCTGCTGTATATTGATTCATTATGTCCGCTTCATCTATCATTCCTCTAAAGCATGTATAACCTTGATAAATCACTTTAGAGTCTGGGAATAATGCTTTTCTAACGATTGAATGAATACCATCCGCTCCAATACATAAATCAAACGTCTGACTTGCATGTTTTGAGAAATGAAGCATTGGCAGTTCAGATTGAACATCCACTTTAGTCACTTCATAATCAGTAAATACAGTATTAGGTTTTACATATGAAGATATTAACTCTATTAATGACTGACGAGATAATGTCACATTTAATGTTCCCTCTTTCAACTTAGCAGATGTAAGCAAATCACCTTTATCGCTATAGATATTTAATGATTTTAAATTTTGTCCGGCATTTTTGATACCTTTAGCTAAATCATGATTACCGAGTTTTTTTAAAACGTTATCACCGATACCAATACCTGCACCTACTTCTTTAATATCAGTCTTTCTCTCAAAGACTTTGACATCATGCCCTTGTTCTTGTAAAAGTGCTGCAACCGTTAAACCTGCGATACCAGCACCTATCACTGCAACTTTCATTCTATTACACCTCAATATCTCTATTTATTAGATATATAGTAATTCCTACGTATCTTATCTTTTTTTATACCCAAACGTTCATAATCTTTTTTCATATTATCTGCAATTTTATCTGCCCACTCAATATCACTCGCATATTGATGAGACCCTGGATTTTTAGGATTCCATCTCATTTGATAAAGCGTAATTTGTTCGTTTTCAAAATATTGATGACGAATAAAAGCTGCACCGCCCATAATTGCTTTACTTGGTGTTGTCCAATTATGTTCTTTAGCATAACTATGACCAGTAGCAATGGCATCTTGATCAAATGCACCAATTCCAAAAAAATTATAGTATTTATGATTATTCTCTTTAATACCATTAGCCAGTTCGGATTGACCATTTGCTGTTTCTATGATTGCATGATTCATTAAATATATAATATTCACTTGATACTTATCTTGGGCTTTTAAAAATGTTTGAGCCTGATCTGTTAAAATACCTTTATTTTTAAGTATATGTTTTACCTCATCTTCATTCATTGGAACCGTTTTAGATAGATCCATATATTTTAAATCATTGTCTTTTTTAGAAATACTCATTGCTCTTTTCACTTCATTATTATTCGCTAGAACAAACTGATTATTTTTATCAATGGTATTTAATTGGTTCGATTGGGTTTGCTTTTGAAGGGCCTCTTGAAAACTGTATCTTCGATCATTACGTAGTATATCCTTATGATTGATACAAAGTAATACAATCAATATGATGAGAACAATAATAAAAAGTATAATAGATAAACGTAACTGATTACTATTTCTATATTTCATAAATTGAAATTCCTCTAATTGTCTTATTTAGATAACATACTGTATGCAACTATAATAGCAATAATGACGATGGCAAACGAAATATTAATAATAATTTTCATGCCCGTACGATCTCGAAATAATACATTAAAAATAACAAGACTAATTGCCAATGAAACGGCAAACATTGCTATCGCTAACATTAATTTCATCATAATTAAAAATATAATTCCTAATACAACAAAAATATTAGAAATAATAGTCATTATTTTAATAATATTTGGATGAATAAGTCCTCTCTCCTTACACTTTAATTTATACACTCTACTTTATCATAATGGATGTATACTATATTTTACAAATTCATTTCTAAAAAAACTCCTCAACATAAGTCATTTCGTTCTTATATTAAGGAGTCGTATATATTCAATTTATTCTCTAGACATACCTTTAAGTAAATTTATCATGTACGTTAAGCTACGATTCATATCATCATCTTTTAATACACTCATTAAGCTTCGTATTGTCGTTTTGGCATTTGGACTTGCTTGATTAGCTACTTGTAAGCCACTATTAAGTTTATTTAAAAATTGACTTAGTTCTTTAACTTCTAAATTCCCAAGCATAAATACCATTGGAGCTAAATTTGTAATGAGTCCAGTATACATATCTTTATTTAATTCCGTAGCGAATTTATTTATAATAACTTGACGACCTTTAATACCACCGTTAATAGCATCTAAGAGTTTTGCATCATCTAAATTTTTAATAATACGAATAGCTTTTAAAATACTATCCTTATTTTCAACAATTGCATTTGTAACTTCATTCAAACTTTCCAACTTAAGTTGTTCTTTTGATTTTTCAAGACGATTAATTTTAGTTATTCTTTCAGCCATATTAATCCACCACATTTCCTGGGAAAATATAATCCTTACGTTTCCATTTTTTCTGAACTTGGACACTATATTGCGGATGACGATGTTTATCTACACGGAAATTCGTTGGATTTAAAGGAGATTTACCTTTTCTAGTTATAACCTCTAAACGACAATGTGTACGTTTATAAGATGGTGTGTGTGTAGCATAATCCACGTCACTATTAGTTAATTTATTTATAGCACCTATATCACCATTACTCATAGCATCATTATTTAAAGGAATATATATTTCTTTTCCTTTAACTCTATCAGTAATTGTAGCAACTAAAGTAGCTTCTCCTGTATCAGAAATAAGTTTTACTTCTGCACCCTCATGGATATCGCGATCTTTGGCTAATTCAGGTGAAATTTCTACAAATGCGTGAGGCATTTTATATTTAATCATTTCTGTTTGATATGTCATATTTCCTTCATGGAAATGTTCTAGTACGCGACCATTATTTACATGTAAATCATATACTTCATCTTCTTTAAAGAAATTATCAAATGTTAATTCAAATAATTTTGCACGTTTATTATCGAAATTAAAGCCATCAAGATATAATGTAGGTTGATCTGTACCATCTGGTGCTACAGGCCATTGTAAACTGTTAAAACCTTCTAATCTTTCATAGCTAACACCTGAATAAGACGGTGTTAAGCGTGCAATTTCGTCCATGATTTCTGAAGGATGACTATAATTCCAATCAAAGCCCATTCTTTTAGCAATCAATTGGAAAATTACCCAGTCAGGTTTTGAGTCACCTAAAGGTGATAGTGCTTGATTAATACGTTGGATTCTACGCTCTGTATTTGTATATGTGCCATCTTTTTCTAATGAAGGACTAGCTGGTAACACAACATCTGCATACGTTGCTGTAAATGTTAAAAATTCATCTTGAACTACCAAAAATTCAACTTTTTCTAATGCAGATTGTACATAGTTAATATTTGAATCTACAATTCCAGTATCTTCACCATACAAATATAGTGAATGAATTTGTCCTTCATGAATACCATCCATCATTTGATGATTATCCCGACCAGGCGTTGGATTCAATGTAACACCATACTCTTTCTCAAATTTCGATCTAATTTCATCATTGTGTATCATTTGATAACCTGGAAATTGGTCCGGCATACTTCCCATATCACTTGCACCTTGAACATTATTGTGGCCACGTAATGGATAAGCCCCTGTGCCAGGTCTTCTATAGTTACCTGTTACAAGAAGAAGATTTGAAATTGCTGTACTTGTATCACTACCAATATCTTGTTGTGTGACACCCATTGCCCAACAAATAGCTACAGATTCTGCTTTTGCGCATTCTTCCGCAAAACTAATTAATCGCGCTTTTGAAACTCCTGTAACCTCTTCAGTATATTCTAATGAAAATGGAGTTAATGATTCATAATACTCATCAAAATTGTCAACCCACTCTTTAATAAATTCAATATCATGTAAATGATGATCGATAATATATTTTGTCACAGCGCTCAACCATACTAAGTCTGTACCAGGTTTAGGTTGATAAAATTCATCTGCACGTTCAGCCATTTCATGTTTACGAATATCAAAGACATGCATTCTTTGTCCAAACAATTTCTGTGCACGTTTAATTCTTGAAGCAATAACTGGATGTGCTTCTGCTGTATTTGTACCAATAAGTACCGTCATAGTTGCTTTTTCCAAGTCATCAATAGAACCTGAGTCCCCGCCATGTCCTACCGTTCTAAATAATCCTTTTGTAGCAGGTGCTTGACAATATCTCGAACAATTATCAATATTATTTGAACCAAATACTTGGCGAGAAAGTTTTTGCATTAAGTATGACTCTTCGTTTGTACCTTTTGAAGAGGCGATAAATGCTAGGTGATCGCCACCATATTCATTTTTAATGCGCTTAAAGTTCTTTTCTATAACATCGAGGGCTTCTTCCCATTCAACCTCATGAAATTCACCATTTTTACGTACTAAAGGTTTAGTTAAACGTTGATCCGAATTAATGTGTCCCCACGAGAATTTGCCTTTTACACAAGTAGAGATTTTATTTGCTGGAGAGTCGTGTGATGGTTGAACTTTTAAGATTTCTCTATCTTTTGTCCATACATCAAATGAACATCCTACACCACAATATGTACATACTGTTTTAGTTTTGTTAATTCTTTCTTTACGCATCTCTGCTTCAGAATCCGACACAGCAAATAACAATCCATCACCTGGTTCAGCTTTTTTAGTTAAATCAATCATAGATGCTAATGAACCCGGTTCTGTATCAGTTAAATATCCCGCATTGCCCTCCATATTGACTTCCATCATTGCATTACATGGACACACTGTCGCACATTGACCACATGATACACAAGACGATTCATTTATTGGAACATCATTATCCCAAATCACACGTGGGTGCTCACGATCCCAATCTATAGAAAGTGTTTCGTTAACTTCCACATCTTGACATGCTTCTACACATCTACCACATAGGATACATTGGTCTGGGTCATAACGATAGAAAGGACCATAATCTTTCTCATAAGGCTTTGTTTTATATTCATATGATTGTTCTTGTAATCCCCATGCATCCATTGCATTGTGAATCTCACAATCACCGTTATTATAATCACATACTGTACAATACAGCATATGTTTTTCTAAAATTCTATCTAATGCTTCTTTTTGGCTAGCTTTCACTCGTTTATTTTGAGTATTGACTGACATCGGACGGTCAACTACTGTACTACACGCTCGTTCAACTTTACCATCAATTTCAACCATGCAAGTATCACAGGTTTGAATTGGACCCATGGATTCGTTATAGCAAATTGAAGGAACGAAAGTATCACGAGATTTAATAAATTCAAGTAAATTTGTTCCAGGTTCTACAAGGTAATCCACATCATCTAGGGTTAAAACTAAATGTTCTTGCATTGCTTTCCCCACCTTATATTTATATTCCATAAACAACCAATTTCATTAAGATTCTGTATTATTTCCCCATATTCAATACAGAATTAATATTATTGTATAACTAAAATCATATAATGTTAAGGCTTTCAATCATATCTATTGACCTTTCTTTATTCTTTTAAATAAAGAATATACTTTTAAATTTTTATATCTTTAAATAAAAAATCTGAGACCTATAAATTAGTCTCAGATTTTTTAATTGCTATATATTTTTTTTATTTTTTCAAATTATTATTTAATACCTCTGTCATTTGCACTTTTGAACTTTCATTAGGAATAAAATACCATAATCCATCATTTTGAATACTACCTGTCCCTTCTAGCTGATGACGATTAACTGTATCATTAGCCTCTTTATAATGACTTCTAATTTCATTTAAATCCCCTAATGTTAAATCAGTTGTGACGTTCTTTTGAATTTGAGTAATTAATGATGGCAAATGTGTAATCGCTGAAGAACTAACCATTTTATTTGCCATAGCTTGTAAAACTAGTTGTTGACGTTCTTGACGTCCAAAATCACCACCTGCACCTGTTTCTTTACGACTTCTAATAAATGCCATGGCTGTATCTCCATCAACATGAGTAGATTGCCCTTTAGTAAATGTTGTACCTTGAACTGTAAATGTATCATTACTTACTATGTTAACACCGCCTACCGAATCAATCATGTCGTGTAATCCATCCATATCAATAGTAGCGTAGTGGTCTATTGGCACATTCATTAGTTTTTCTAATGATTTAACAGCCATGGTAGGCCCCCCATAAGCATAAGCATGATTTATTTTTTCAGTTGTACCTCTTCCTACGATTTCTGCTTGAGTATCACGTGGAATACTTACAAGCTCAGTCGTTTTTTTCTTTGGATTCACTGATAAAATCATTATTGTATCACTACGTTCACCATCATTTGTGCTTTTACGTTGTGCATTAGAGTCAACACCAAATAAGGCAATTGTAAATGGATCTCCATTTTTTAAATTAACATTATGAGAACGCAATTCAGATTGTTGACGATGAAGCGGGTTATGAATTTTATTACCTGTTATCAATATCGTTGTCGCGATAACGGCTACAGTAACGACAGCTAACACAACAAGTATACTAATAATCCATTTCATTATTTTACTAGAGGAACGTTTTTTTCTATCAGGACGTTGCATCTTCCTCCTCCTATTCTACTTATATTAAAATATATCTCCATTATTATATATTAAATGATTTAATTTACTATACAACTTTAGTAGGAAATATATTAAATAACTAAGAAGAGAAGGATTAGTGTTTATCATTAATAATAGCTAATATCTCCTCGTAGCACCCTTTATTACTAATAATAAAGGGGCCACCTTTAGCGAAATCAAGATGTTGTCCATCCATCTGTGTCATCACTAATCCTAATTCTCTGGCGAATAAAAACTGTGCTGCGATATCCCAAGGTTTAGGATTAGTATTAAAATGTGCTCCAAATTGTCCTTTTATCACTCGCACTGAATCTAATCCGCAAGCTCCTATATATCTCACACTAAAAGACGATTGATACAAAGCTTTACTTAATTTTTCATTCACGTATTCTGAACCAAATGAAACAATAGTATCTTTAAGCGATAATACTTCTGGAGACTCAAGTTTGACATTATTCATGAAGGCCCCCTTACCTTCAATTGCTTTATATATTATTTTATGAGCGTAGTCATAAATATAAGATAATTTAGGTTGTCCATTTTCAAAGTAAGCTAAAATAATACAATAATCTTCTTGTTGTTTCACTAAATTGGCTGTTCCATCAATAGGGTCCATAATCCAAAGGTGTCCCTGATAAGGTTCAATACCCTCATTATTTTTTTCTTCAGCTAATAACTGATGTGTAGGAAAATACTTTTCCAGATAGGCCTCGAAATCATTTTGTATTTGTTTATCTACATTTGTAACTAAATCGAATCGATTTTCTTTTGTTTCTGTAACCATGTTTTTAATTAAATTAGGAATAATACCATCTAAATGTTGGAACCAATCCGTAATATGTTTATCTATAAATTGAAGTTGTTGTTTTTGCATGATGTCACCTCAACGTTTTTATTCATCTTATCATATAACATATTATTTTTTTTAAATAAAAAATCGGCTAGTCATTTGCTAGCCGACAAAATAGAAAGGAAAGTAAGTAATAAATATTGAAGATGTTTCGATGTAACCCGAACGATTCACCTTGAGCTATCTGTTATACAGCCCCTACCCCTTTGTTTGAAATCGTTCTACCCTGTTACAAATACTATATTAGCATAATTATCTAATTATTGTAAGCGTTTTCTAAATAAAAATAGTTTATTATTACACTTCCAATCAACTTATTACTAAAAATGTCTTGAATCTCAGTCTTATGTTATAATTAATGTAATATGTAATGTTCATAGGTGGTGAGTATATTGAATAAAATGGAAAGACAAAATCAAATTATTTCATTAATTCAACAAGGACATAAAATCAATGCGTCTGATTTAGCAAAACAATTTAATGTCTCTACCCGTACAATTACTAGAGATATTGATGATTTAGAATCTAAAGGAGTTCATATATACGCTCATAAAGGAAGACGCGGTGGATATGAAATTCAAAATACTGATCATTATTTTCATCTTAAATTAAATGAATCCGAACTTATTGCACTATTTTTAACTTTGCAAGAAAGTCAATCTCACTCTACATTACCTTACACTCAAGACATTCATTCAATTATAAACCAATGTTTAAAAACACCTAATACACAAATGCTAAAAATACTGAAACATATCTCCAATAATATTAAATTAGAAGATACACATTCTCTAACATTACCACATTTGTTTTCAGATATTTTAATTTATAGTAACGAAAGACATGTTATGCTTGTTGACTTTTCAGAAAATAATGAAATTACTGCAGAAAATGTGATATTCATCGGCTTACTGTGCCGTAACGGTCAATGGTTTGCTATTGTTTATGAAATTGGATTCGGTAGAACTCGTGAATTATCAATATTAAATATTGTTGATATTTCTTATTCATTTGAAAAAAAAATTCAAACATACGATATTACTATTCATAACTATAAGGAATTTCTACAACCTAAAAACAATGAATAAAGTGAGTATTGAAGAAATTTTCGTGTATTCTCACTTTCATTCTCAAATACTAAATGCTTACATACCAAATATCCTTAACACCCTCTTTTAAAGGATGAGTATACCATGCATTATAAAACCTTAATATACGATCAACACATTTTAATTCAATTATTAATTTTACTAGAAAAAGCTAAATATTATTATTTTATGGACATAGCACATTTATCTTTGGGAATTAAAGATTACAATAATTTTATTAATCATTGTCGTGCGCATTTTAAACATAATCAAATAAATAGTATTTCATCTCATTGTTCTGATTCACAAACGTATTGCTTCGAACAATACAATGAATTGATGACTCATTTAAAACAAATCCCTCTTCAAAATTTTAAAAATGGAAATTTAATCGTCGATTTGCAAGAACGTCAAAATCATATTTATAAAGTTTATAATCAAATTAATAATTATCAATAACCTTATTTTTTCGATAAGTTTAGTAGGTAAATTGTCATTGTAATTTATAGTATGTATAATAATGCTTGATTAATATTAAGTAAAAACTGCATACTGTTTTTTAATTCACGAAATAATGTCATATTGGTGGGAGAATATCACATTATTTCGGTAATCCTGTTACGTAAACCTTTACTTAACTTAATCACTTTACAGTTATTTATCGATATTTGTGGGAATTTAGATGTAATATATGATGTATTCACATGCCTAGATAGAGATGTTTTCATTTTCATCTATCTATTTATGATGAAAGAAAAACTTTTAATAAATTAGGTGATTGGATGACAAATATTTTAAGTAGGATAGATGAAGTCTACGCTTCGTCTTCTAAAAGTGAACAGAAACTTTCACGTTTCATATTAAATTCTCCACATAAATTAGTTTCAATGTCTAATGAAGCGATTGCAGATGAGCTTAATATTAGTGTGTCTACTATGAATCGTTATAGTCAAAAATTAATTAATCAAAATTTTAAAGCTATACGCGATGAAATTAAGCAATGGTTTCCTAAACAAGTCACACCGTATAATATCAAGTTAGTAGAAAATGAATCAGTAGAAAGCTTAAAACAAAAATTATATTTTCAAACTAAAGCGTCGTTAAAACAAAGTAATCATTTTATAGATCACCAAACTATTGACGCTATTTGCGAAACATTTAAACAGGCACATACCATTTTTCTATATGGTTATGGGAGTTCATACGTGTGTGCGCTTGAATTTTATCAGAAATTATCCCGTATTGGTCTCAATATTCAATTAGTTCAAGATACACATTTACTAACTACAATGTTGTCTACACATAATAAAAATGATTGTGTCGTTTTTATTACCCATAGTGGTGAACAGAGCGAACTACAAGCAATGGTAAAAGTCGTTAAAGATTTTAACCTTTCAATGATTACAATTACAAGTTCTAACAATAATTCAATTGCAAAAGATTCTGATTTAGTTTTAACGTATAATGAAGATTATAAAAACGAACTGTGTATGAGTGCGACAACTGCATTATTTGCACAATTATATACGATTGATATTATATTTTACCGCTTTATAGCACGTAATTATCACGCTTCTTTAGACTATATGACACAGTCAAAGATTTCATTAGATAATTACCACAAGTATTTATCAAAAATTGAATTTAAACATTAATAAAAAAGGAGTGGGATAAAACTCATTGTTCCACTTCATTCCCAACTTATGTTGGGCGTCGACGTTCTTTTTGAATGACTTTATGTTGGGGTCTCGGTCTACAATTAAAAAAACTTGATATTAGTCTATGTTTAATTTAGGGATTTACTATCCAAACGTTAAAAAATCTGAGACGTTTATGCACGTCTCAGATTTTTTATTATATATTTTTATCGTTATTTTACTCTTTTTATAGCATCATTTTTGTGATGACCGCGAATAAAGTAATACACTGTAACCCCTGCTAAGACAATAATACCTATAACCACTGAAATAACTGTGTCTTTATTAAATAACATACCAATTAAAACAATGAGTAAAAAGATAATTGTCATAACACTAGAAATTGTGCCTCCTGGCATTTTAAATGGATGATTTTCAACCTGTTCTGGATGTAATTTTCTGAAACGAATATGACTGATTAAAATCATAAACCATGGAATCATACCTGGTAAAATAGATGCACTATAAACATACACGAAAATACTATCAGCGCCTTTTATAAATAAAGGTAAAATAACATTTAATAATGCTCCAATTAAAATACCAATTGCAATAGTTAATACAGGATAAAATGGCACACCATTTTTCATTACACGTGTAAAGATTTTAGGCATTTGCCCTTTTTGAGCAAGTGTATATATCATACGACTTGCACTAAAAATACCAGAGTTACATCCTGATAATGCAGCAGTTAATACAACAAAGTTGATTAAACCTGCGGCAAATGTAATACCAATTTTAGAGAATGTAGCTACAAAAGGACTACCAATACTTTCTAATTGATTCCAAGGGTATATTGAAACAATAACAAAAATAGCACCTATATAAAAAATTAATATACGCCATATAACACCATTTACAGCACTTTTAATATTCTTTTGAGGATTCTTTGTTTCACCTGCAGTAATACCAATTAGCTCAACCCCTTGATAAGAACCAATAACGATTGAAAGTGCAAAGAAGAAACCAACTAATCCATTTGGCATAAATCCACCATGTTTCCATAAGTTAGAAATACCGATAGGGTGTCCTCCATTACCAATTCCAAAGAAAATCAATCCTAATCCAGCAATAATCATTAATACAATTGTTACCACTTTTATCATTGCAAACCAAAACTCAAATTCTCCAAACGCTTTAACTGAAGCTAAGTTTGCTATTAATAATAATACTACTGCAATCACGCCTGGTATCCATTGTGGTAAATGAGGGAACCAATAATTCATATACTCACCTACGGCAATGACTTCACTCATCCCAACGACAATCCATTGGAATATATTACTCCACGCTGTCATATAGCCAGCAGCTGGATGTATGTATTCACTAGCAAATGTTGCAAATGAACCTGTTGTTGGATTTAAATAAATCATTTCTCCCATTGCTCTCATTATTAAAAATAAGAATATCCCTGCGATTAAATACGCAAAAATAACTGATGGTCCAGTCCATTTAATTGTACTTGTTGCCCCCATAAATAAACCTACACCGATTGTCCCACCCAGCGCAATCATTCTAATTTGACGTGCACTCAGTCCCCTATGTAATTCATTATTATCCATAAAAATACCCCATCTCTATTTGGACTAAGGTGCGATACTTTTAACCTTTAGAAAATATTTATTACGTTTTCTTAGTCGACATATCCTTTACCTTATTGAAGTTATTATACTATAATTTTCAGAAAATAAAATATATTTTTTAAATTCTGTCGAAAGCGGTTTCGTCAATTTACTTAAATTTTTTTACTTTTTGCAAAAATGAATAATCTAATATTTGTGTTATTGGGTTATTTTTAGTTGAGAATCATATTACTAAATTAATATATTTAATTGATACTTTAGCAGTATGCTATACTGCTTATATAGACTTAAAGGAGTTTAACCTTATGCAGCATTTATTAAAAAAGGATATGAAGGTATCTATTATTTTTGCTATTGTGTTCTTTTTACTGAACTTTTTTAGTGAACAACAACACATGGTAAGTTTGCTTATACTACGAACGCTTTTAGCAACTTTAGTATTTTTCTTACTATACTTAATTGTATTTTCAATCTTTAATTCTGATCAACGTAAAATAAAATTTAGTATTACTTTATCTATCGCTGTTATAATCTTTTTAATTATAGGAACATTATTATCTTCTCCAAAGTTCGGTGTTTTAACAGGAATCTGTGTAGGTATTATTGCAGGATTTATATGGGAATGGATTGAAAAAAGAAAAGGAGAATAAATATATGTCAGTCACTATTGGTATAATATTAATTATTGTTTTATTATTTTTAAGTCTCATACCAAATTATAATGCAATGAAACAAGCTAAATCTCAAGGATCTAAAAGCACTAGATTTACCGTAATGGTAGGTATTGATGCGATTTTAATTGTTTTATTAGTCTTTACAATTATTCTAAAAATAATTATTTAATAAAAAAGGAACCTTAGAAAAAGGTTCCTTTTTTACTGTTATATTGGTCAGTCACTTTATAATTTGCCTTGTAACAAAAAGAAATACGCTATAAAAGCAAGTATAAGATATATCATTGATCCTAACATGAATGAACGTATACGAACTCTAAAAGGAATACGTTTATTAAATATTGGACCTAAAACAAGATTTCCTATTCCGATAATAATGGGTCCAGCTAAAAAGAAGATGATTAATTGCGACGACATGTCATTCACACATGACCCTTTTCAAAAAAACGATTTATAATTTCTTCGCCATTTAAATCTTTACCAATATATGGAATAGTTGAGAAATCTTGTTTTTGAGTCATATCATTTGTATTTACTATAACATCTAATCCAGCGCGAAAAGCAGCTGTAGCACCATTTACAGAGTCTTCAATAGCTAAACAATGAGTTGGAGAATAATTAAGTTGCTGAACAGCAGTCAAATAAAGTTCTGGCTCTGGTTTTACATATTCTACACTTTCTCTCCCAACAATAATATTTATATATTCATCTAAACCTAAACTCTTAAATACTGGAAAAATATCCTTTTTATAACTACTTGTCGCAATTGCCATAGGAATATGACGTTGCTTCAAGTATTTCATTAATTGTTTAATCGTAGGATTAATTTCTAATTGATTACTTGTTTGATGATGTTCTTTATAAATAATTTCTTTATTATCTTTTCCAATCGTCTGTTCCAAATATTCGTGTAAATCCTTTGCTTCTCCACCAATATTTTCACGGTAAAAATCGAGTGTAATTGGTGTTGCTTTATGACTAATTAAATGCTTATTAATAATATTAAATAAATGTTGTTCAGTATCGACAATTGTACCATCAAAATCGAATACTATTGCTTTATACATGATATTTCTCCTTTAAACTTAATATTATAGGTAAGTTTAACATATTACATTAACGTTTAGACCAATATTTGGCAAGAATAGGTCCAGAAATATTATGAACAAAACTGAATACAGCTCCTGGCACTGCTGCTAGTGGACTAAAATGTACAGTTGCCAAAGACACAGCTAAACCTGAATTTTGCATTCCAACTTCAATAGAAACGGCCTTTTTGTCTCTTCTATCAAGTTTGAATACATGCGCTAAAACATAACCTAATAAATAGCCCACTACATTATGTAAAATGACTACAATAAAAATAAGGAATCCAGTTTTAAGAATTTGTGATTTACTCCCTCCAACAACAGCCGCTAAAATCAATGAAATCGCTACTACAGAAATAATTGGTAAAATTTTAGTAGCTTCCCGAGTTACTTTTTTGGAAGCAAGTTGTAAAAGGAATCCTATGATTATTGGTAATAAAACAACTTGAATGACCGACCATAACATACTTAAAAATGATACATGTAACCACTCATGAGCAAATAAATAAATTAAAGCCGGTGTTACAAATGGTGCTAATAAAGTAGATACACTTGTAATCGCTACAGATAACGCGACATTAGCATTAGCTAGATAACTCATGACATTACTTGATGTTCCGCCAGGACAACATCCAACTAAAATCACTCCAATTGCTAACTCAGCTGGTAAATTAAATATTTTAGCAATAGTATAGGCCAAGGTAGGCATAATAGTGAATTGTAAGATCACTCCGATAATAACAGACCTCGGCTCTTTAAAAACTAATTTAAAGTCACTAGGTTTAATTGTCATTCCCATGCCTAACATCACAATTCCTAATAGCCATGGGACGAATTGACCCATCGTCGCTAGTTGAGTTGGAAATATAAAACCTATAATAGCAGCAATAAACATCCATAATAAAAATGTCTTAGTTGCAAATTCACTTACTTTACTTAACATGATGTCACCCTCTTATTTTAAATAATGAAATAAGAGTATCACAGGAGAAAAAGTAAAACAATGAATTTTCAGAATATTTAAAATATGTATGTCTTTATTTTTTCTTTTTTAAATAGAGTTACGAATATATTACAAAAATATTAAATTAAAATTCATTCAAAAGTCGTAGTGATAATCATAATAAAGAGTGATACAATCAGACTGTATATGGGAACGACGTGTTTCATTTTAAGAATGATAATGACATGAAGACTACATATTATTAAGAATTGGGAGGTTCTTGCATGTGGATAGATAAATTTGAAACTTACATTCTAAATATTGTAGGTTTGCAATCAAGATCGACTAAAAGACAATTAATGAAAATTTGCAGAAATGTTCAATTTTGCGAATCATTTCAATACAACATTATTAAATATAACAATACTCCAGCCCTTGAAATCAGCTTGCCTAAACAACAATTACCCTATTTCATTAGTTTTTTAAGTTTTTACCAAATTTCTATTTACCAAATTCTTTCTTCTAGAAATACACACATCTTATTGGATTCTGGACAATATTATTCTTCTTCTAAACGCTTTAATTTATGTATAGATGGATTACAAGATGCTTTTATTAAAGATAAAGTTATTGATATAATGACATATTTCTCTAATCAATATGATTTAACTTATACATTAAACAATAATTATGCTAGCGTATGTTGTAAACCAGAAATATTCTCGAAACTCATTCAGTTTATTGCTTGTCGAAATATTGATATTTTATCAGCCACATATAAAGCTCGCGCATTACATAATGCACGTATTTCTTAGAATAGTTAAAGGGTCGAAACAAAATGTTTCGACCCTTTTAGTATCTTATTTTTTGTCATTTTCATCAAATACTAAGTGTTCAAATGCTTCTCGTACTTGTGGTACGGTCATCCCTACAACTACTTGTACATTCTTACCACTTTTTACAAGTCCATGTGACATTTGTTGATGTGTAAAATATGCAGTATCTTCTACTTTTGATTCGTCATTAACAGTTAAGCGTAAACGTGTTGTACAATTTGTCACATCTTTAATATTTTCTTTTCCACCTAAACCTTCTAAATAATAATATGCTTTTTCTTCATATTCATTACTAGGCTCAAAACCTGAAGTGTCTGTACTATCTTCACCTTTTTTCTCTTTATAATCTTTTTTAGAAAATAGTTTCACTTCTTCTTCAGCACGACGTCCTGGTAATGGAATATCAAATTTTAAAATAAGATATCTAAATACAAAGAAGTAAATTGCTGAGAAAATTAAACCAATAATAACTTGAGCTACATAAGTCATCCAGTGATTTTGTCCAAGTGGAATCCAGTTTGTTGCAATAAAGTCAAGTAGTCCTCCACCCATATTACCAACTACTCCAAAACCATACATGATTGTATCCATTGTTGCAGCTAATAATGCATGAATAACAAATAAGAATGGTGCAATAAATAAAAATGTAAATTCTAATGGTTCTGTAATACCAACTACAACAGCAGTTAATGTAGCAGGTATCAATAATGCAGCTACTTTTTTACGATTTTCTTTAGGTGTTGTAGAATACATTGCTAAAGCAATACCAATTGCGCCAAATACTTTACCATTACCTTGAAGCATGAAACCATAATGGAATTGATCTTTTAATGGTTTGCTACTTTCGGCAAATTGATTTAAATGTCTAAACCATTCTGCTTTTAAACCATCTTTTGCTACAACTGGACCTACTTCAATTGGTGCATAAACAAAATGGTGAAGTCCAGTAGGTATTAATACACGTTCTAAGAAATGGTATAACCATACGCCTATATAACCAGAAGCAATAATGAAGTGTTGTAATGATTCAATTCCGCTTTGAATCGTTGGCCACACTACACATGTAATGGCTGCTACAGGTAACATAACAAAGAATGAAATAGTGACTACAAATGTTAAACCTTGGAAAACACCAAGCATTTCAGGTAATTTCTTACTGTAATATCTATTATGTATCCAAGTTACAATAGCTGAAATAATGATACCACCTAAAATATTAGTATCTAATGTTGGAATACCTGCAATTGCTTTTAAACCTGTAACATTTTCAACACCTTTTTGTAAGTTTGCACCAAACGTATGTGGCCATTGCGTTAAAATGGTATTGATAAATGTATTAAACATTAAGTAACCCATTAAAGCTGCTAATGCTGCGTGACCTGGTGCTTTTTTAGCAAGTGAAATTGGTAAACCTACTACAAATACAATTTCCATGTGATTAAAGATAACCCAACCACCAGATTCAATGACTGACCAAAATTTAAACCAAAATGTGTGACTGTCTGCCAAACCACCCATTATTGTTGGGTTTTTAAATAGTGTTGCAAACCCCAATATAATCCCGAAGAATGCAAACATTAATACTGGAACTATCATTGCGCTCCCAAAACGTTTTATTGCGTTCATATGCTGACCCCCAAATCTAAATATCATAGTTAATCATATGATATTGCACTTTTTTAAGCGCTTTCTTAATATCTTAATTCTATTATAGTAAACGCTTTCATATATACAATGATATTGACTCATTTTGAAATATTTTTGTATAATCAGTTTATATTTTCTATAGATGAAAAAATTTTCAATATTATAACTTGAGGTGTTTATATGTTATTAGATGAGAGAGTTAATACTAACTTTGATAAATTAAATGACAATGATCTTCATATAGCTCATTTTGTTAATACACATATAGAACAATGTAAAACTTTAAAAATACAAGAACTATCACAATATACACATGCATCAAACGCAACTATTCATCGTTTCACACGTAAATTAGGCTTTGATGGCTATAGTGATTTTAAATCTTATTTAAAATTTGAAAGTCAATCTTTACATGAAGTTCCTACCGATTCAATCAAACAATTTAAACAAGAAATTGAAACAACATTTACTTACCTAGAAAGGGTAAATTTTAACCTTATTACTGAAAAAATTGATAAAGCTACCAATGTATACTTATATGGTACTGGACGAGCTCAGAAAAATGTAGCTGAAGAAGCACAACGTATCTTATTAACTATGCATAAAAATGTAATTGTATTGCATGATGAACATGAGATTAAAATGGTACTTAACTACTCTAATGAAGATGACTTATTTTTTGTGATTTCTTTATCTGGAGAAACTCACCAATTAACTGAGATTACTAATTTACTTCAATTGCGCCAACGTTATTTTATTTCTGTTACAACCATGAAAGACAATACATTAGCACAAAAGGCAAATTATAATGTTTACGTTTCTAGCCATACATTTTATTTATACAATGATATAGATTATTCTAGCTTTATTAATTATCATATCTTTTTTGAAACGCTACTAAGAAAATATAATGAGCGAAAAGAAAACGGTGAATTACAATAAATAAAAAGACCTATTAAGTAATAACTGACTTTTACTCAATAGGTCTTTTCATTTTAATTAAAGTAACATATCATTGTCCTCTACATATTGATCTAAAACTTCATTCATTCGATCAAACATTAATTCTAAACCATGTGCAGTAGAATCATGATATTCTTTCTTTTTATGTTTATATTCTAAAGCCGTTAAACGACGTTCTTTTTCTACTATAGATTGATAGTAAAAGAACATTTGCGTACCGCCTGATTCACGCTCTTCAAATTCTACTTCAATAACATCTTGACTATCGCTTAATTCTGGCATTCCAATAGTCATTTTGATGTATTCATCGGATACTAATTCTTCATATTTACCTTGAATTACATTTTGTTTACCATTACGAGCATCTACTATTCGATATTGTCCACCTTCATGAATATCTGCATCAAATAATTTATTTGTTCGTTGGGAGGTCATAAACCATTGCTTTAATAAGTTTATATCTGTCCAAGCACTATAAACCAATTCTGGAGAATATTTAAATAAACGCTCAATATGAATCTCAACTTGTTCATTTTCTACATTATATTTTGCCACTCATCTCACCTACTTTCACTCTTAGTTATATTTTAACGCATTTATAAATACTACCAAAATTTCAACTATCAGAAATTAAAAAAAATATAAATTTAGATGATTTTAACTTGTTATATATCATTTATTTCGTCTTAAGACGTGGAAATCTAAATACAATTGCTAGAATTCCACAAATGCCTAATAAAATTGAATAAATACAATATGGCAACATACTAAAAGGAGATATTCCAGCAACACCCGCTGCTGCAATAAGTTGAGGGCTATAGGGTAACAGACCTTGAAAACATCCAGCAAAAATATCAAGAAGACTTGCTGATTTACGAGGATCTACTTCATACTCGTCGGCAATATTTTTAGCCAATGGTCCTGACATAATAATTGAAATTGTGTTATTTGCTGTAGCGATATCCGCTACACTCACAAGACTAGCGATACCAAATTCAGCACCACGTTTCGATTTCACTTTCGATTTCACAAAATTAAGCAACCATTCTACACCGCCATTATGTTGAATAAGACCAACAAGCCCACCAATAAGTAAAGCTATAATTGCAATATCTTCCATTCCAATAATTCCTTTTGATATAGCAGTTAATAAACCTTTCCAATTGAAAGAACCATCAATAAGACCAATGATTCCAGAAAGTATAGTACCACTAATTAAAACTACGATAACATTCACACCAATGACGGCTAAAACAAGCACTAAAATATAAGGAATGACTTTCACTAAGTTATAATCATATTGCTTAGAATGATCAATATGTACACCATTTGTTAAGAAAAATAAAATGATAATTGTTAGAATTGCACCTGGTAAAACAATCCAAAAATTAACTTTAAACTTATCGCTCATTTTTGTTTTTTGAGTACGTACTGCTGCTATTGTGGTATCTGATATCATTGATAAATTATCACCAAACATCGCACCGCCTACTACTGTTCCCATCGCTAACATAGCTGAAATATCAGTTGCCTGAGAAAATCCAAATCCTACAGGTGCAAGTGCTGCAATAGTTCCAACTGAGGTTCCCAT
Source organism: Staphylococcus sp. HMSC069E10 (assembly GCF_001809205.1). Lineage (NCBI taxonomy): Bacteria > Bacillati > Bacillota > Bacilli > Caryophanales > Staphylococcaceae > Staphylococcus > Staphylococcus sp. HMSC069E10. The sequence goes on from NZ_KV796471.1 coordinate 109,501, forward strand.
AGAGATAGAGACAAACATACAAATTATAAACAATCCTACAATAATAAAATTTTGTGGTATGAGTGATAGTCCTAAATTAACTGTAGACGTGACACCACCCATTTTTTCAGCAGTAGTTGAAAATGCACCTGCTAAGATAAAGATGAAAACCATTAGGACAATATTTGAATGCCCTGCCCCTTGAGTAAATATTTCAATCTTTTTTGAAAATTTTTCTTTTCTATTCATCATTAATGCTACAATCACAGTAATCGTTATCGCAACATTTAAAGGCATATTACTAAAATCTCCAGTAGCGATTCCTATTCCTAAAAATAATGCAATAAATAGCACAAGAGGTAGTAGTGCCCATGCATGCCCTTTATTCCCTTCTTCCATATTTAACCTACTTTCCTTAATACTAATTGAATTTATATTTAAAGGTACAAGATTCATATATCATCGTCAATACAATTACATGTAAAATTCATATTATTATGATTCTGGACGTTTAATTGTAAATGTGTCTCCGAGTTTAGAATAATTATTTCCCGCTAAACGTGCTACGGGTTTAAGCTGATTAAAATCAATTTTACTATCCTCAAAATAGACATCTTCATTTATATGATACATAACAACTTCTCCTATAATTAAATCCGCACCATCATTTTTAGTACCTAATTGAATCATTTGATCTAATTTACATTCAAAACGAATATTAGCTTCTTTCACAGCAGGCGTCTGTATAATAGATGAACTGATAAGAGTCAATGATGTGCGTTCTAATTCATTGTCTTCGTATTTTAAAGGTGCAGCCGTCTCATTGATATCTTCAATATTGAATTCATCTGTAATATGCACAACAAATTCTTTTGTTTTTTCAATATTTATAGCAGTATCTTTACGCTTACCATTACTTCTTTGTGCTGCAATTGCTATCATAGGTGGCTTATTATTCACTACATTGAAAAAGCTAAATGGTGCACCGTTTAAATTACCTTTTTCATCTTCCGATGTTACAAACGCAATAGGTCTAGGTATAACTGAACCACTTAATAATTTATAATTTTGAATATCTGATAATTGATTTGGATTAATCCCTTTCATTTTTAATTCTCCTTTATAAAATAAAAAGCGAGAGATTTCTAAAAATCTCTCGCCAGTATACTTAACGTTTAACTAAATTAGTCGATTTGAATACCACCAGTAACGCTATGAACTTGACCAGTTAAATAACTACCATCTTCTGAAGCAAATAATACATATGGTCCCACACATTCAACAGGTTGACCTGCACGGCCTAGTGGAGTAGCTTGGCCAAATTCTGGTATTGCTGATTGAGGTTGTCCACCACTGATTTGTAAAGGTGACCAAAATGGTCCTGGCGCTACACTATTCACTCTAATACCTTTATCTCCAAATTCTTCAGAAAGACTTTTTGTTAATGAAATAATTGCTGCTTTAGAAGCGGCATAATCATGTAAAATTGCAGCTGGTTTATACCCTTGTACTGAAGATGTCGTTGTAATTGAAGCACCTGGTTTTAAATATTTAGTTGCTGCTTGAGCAGTCCAAAAAATTGGATACACATTTGTTTCAAATGTTTCAGCAAATTGTTCAGTTGTAAATCCATGAATATCATCATGATACTGTTGATGACCCGCAACAAGAGTAATGTTGTCTAAGCCACCTAATTCATTATAAGCTTGTTCTACTAAATCATAGTTAAACTGCTCATTTCTCACATCTCCAGGGATAAGTACTGCTTTTCTTCCAGTTTTTTCGATGACTTCTTTAACTTCTTGTGCATCTTGTTCTTCACTTGGTAAGTAGTTAAGAACTACATCAGCGCCTTCTTTAGCATAAGCAATTGCTGCTGCACGTCCAATACCTGAATCGCCACCAGTTACCAACATTTTATAATCTTGTAAACGACCATGACCTTCATATGATTCTTCACCACAATCTGGTTTAGGTGACATTTTATATTGATAACCTGGTGTTTCTTGTTCTTGTTTTTTATAATCAGAATCTTTAAATTTAGTTCTTGGATCTTGTGCACCCATTAAAATCATCTCCTATTTAATTACTCAACATTGGTTTACCACGTTAAGTAGTAATTAAATCATAATTCTAAAATTTTCTAATAAATATTATGCTAATAATTGATAAATCAGTTCTATAAAATAATCAGGTGTTTTTTCTAAAATACGTTCATCTGGATTGTATTTTGGATGATGTAAATCATATTCGCTATTCGATCCAATAAATGCAAACACACCTGGATGATGCTCTAATAAACCAGAAAAATCTTCTCCAATTGTATATGGATGTTCTAAATCAATTACTGTGTATCCTACTTTTTTTGCCGCTTCTTTAGCATGTTTTGTAAGCTCTACGTCATTAATAACTGCGCCTGGTAAACGTGTATAAATTAATTCAATCTCTATATTAAATAATTGTTCTAATCCTTTAGCAATATCATGCATACGTTGTTCAATATAATCTTGTACTTCAGGTTTGAATGAACGTACCGTGCCTTGAACATAAGCATTATCTGCAATAACATTCCAAGTATTACCTGAAGACACTTCTCCTATTGTAATGACAGCACTATCAAAGGCAGATAAATTACGACTAATAATTGTTTGCAAACTTGTAATTAATTGCCCTAACGCCATTACAGGGTCATTGCCTTGCTCTGGCTTGGCAGCATGAGCTCCCTTGCCATGAATTTTAAATTCAAAACGATCTACAGCAGACGTAATAGGACCAGATTTAATTGCAAATTCTCCAATATCTAATGTTGGATAATTGTGAAATCCAACAATCGCTTGTACATCATCTAATGCATTGGTTTTAGCCATGGCTTTAGCACCATACCCAAGCTCTTCAGCTGGTTGAAATAAAAACCTTACTCTTCCATTTAATTGTTCTTCTTCTTCTTTTAACTTGGTAGCAATAGCTAAGATACTAGCCATGTGAATATCATGTCCACAAGCATGCATCACTCCATCATTAGTAGAAGTAAAGTCTTGACTAACTTGCTCCTGAATAGGTAACGCATCAATATCAGTACGAACAGCAATACATTTTTCTCCTTGTCCTATTTCTGCTACTAGGCCCGTTTCCATTGGAATGTCAATCATTTTAATATTGTATGAAGTTAATATATCTTTTATACGTTGCGTCGTTTTATATTCGTATTTTGATAACTCAGGATATTGATGAAACATGCGTCTCCATTTTACAACGTCGTTAAAACTTGTCATCAATGTCACTTCCCTTTCTCTAAGTCCAATAAAATGTTGTATAGTCTATAGTATCATAATTATCAAACTTTTCTTATAACTAAATAAGAGTAGATATCCATTACTTAGAATGGTGGACTACTCTTATCTAAAAGTTCATTTCAATTTTTAAAATAACTACTCTATAAAATGGTGAATAAAATTCGCTGCAAGTTGAGCAGTACGATGATCAATATCATAATTTGGATTGACTTCAGCAATACTAATAGAAGATGTCTTTCCACTTAATATAACGCGTTTACCTATATTAAATACAGAATGAGGATTCAATCCGAGGACAGTAGGTTCACTTACTCCAGGTGCAAATGCACTATCGATGGCGTCCATACTAATTGTAAACATAATCGTTTCATGCTGATGAATAAAACGTTCAATCTTATCTTTAATGGTTGGAGACAAATCATTTAAAATTTCATCTGCATATACATAGATAATTCCTTTTTCTTCAGCATATTCATATAGAGAACGTGTATTTCTACCTTGAGATAAGCCTAAAACTAAGTAATCAACATTATCATCTTTTTCTAAAATTTGTCTGAACATTGTACCAGAATTAGATTGTACATCAGCACGCGTCTCAAAATGTGAATCGATATTAATAATGCCAATAGAAGCATCAGGATAAGTGTGTCTCGTTGCTAGGTATTGTGCGTATGCGATATCATGTCCTCCACCAATAAAAAAAGATTGGTGATGCTGTTGAATAACTCGAGCAGCCAAATGTCCCATTTCTTCTTGAACTTCACTTAGAGAACCTTTTGTATATTCTACATTTCCATAATCAACAAGAGATTCACATTCACTTAAATCAGGTAATTGGGCAAACGCTTTTTTTATTTCGTCTGGTCCTTTTTTAGCACCAATTCTTCCTTCATTCAGTTCAATCCCTTTATCAACGGCATAGCCTAACAAACCTACACCAACTTTATCAAAACGATTTTCTATTTTTTCTAAATTAGCAAATGTGACGGTCTGAAAATGCTTAAACTGCTTAGGATCATTTTGACTATCTACTCTTCCTTTCCATAGTTTTGGATTGCTTTCACTGTACATAATATTAGATGCCTCCTAATTATTTAAGGTTATCTTAATCATATAACATATTTTATACAATCAATACCCATTTTTATTAAATTATTTACCCTTTAATTTATGATTCAGACATTAAATATTAGTTTCAAAAATTTAAAAATAATTCAATACTATTACATTTTAATGATATTTAAAATGGACAATTTATTTATCCCCTTGTAATATGTATAATATTAAGAAAAGAATATATATGGTTACCCTAATGGAGGTTACATACATGAAGACGAAACGTATTTCAGGATTTCAATGGGCTTTAACAATTTTTGTATTTTTCGTTGTTACAATGGCATTGTCTTTAATCCTGCGAGACTTTCAAGCATCTATTGGTATTAAACGTTTTGTGTTTAGTATTAATAATTTAGCGCCATTTATTGCTGCAATAATTTGTATTATTGCATTTAAAAATAAGCGTACTCAACTAGCTGGTTTGAATTTCTCTATTGATATTAGAGTTATTGAACGTATAATACTTGCGTTAATTTTGCCGCTCATTATTTTTATTATTGGAATGATGAGTTTCAATAGATTTGCTGATAGTTTTATTTTATTACAAGCCAATGATTTATCAGTATCTGTATTTACAATTATGATTGGTCATATTTTCATGGCTTTCTTTGCTGAATTTGGATTCCGTTCATATTTACAAAATATTGTTGAAAGTAAAGTCAATACATTTTTTGCTTCAATCATTGTAGGTTTAATGTATTCTATTTGGACTATTAACACGACATATGGAATGCAATATGCAGGTTATCACTTCTTATATACATTTATGTTTTCAATGATTGTCGGTGAATTAATTAGAGCAACTAAAGGTCGTACGATTTATATTGCAATGTTATTCCATGCTGCAATGACATTTGCTCAAGTATTCTTATTTAGCGAAGAAACTGGCGACTTATTCTCTATGAAAGTCATTGCTTTAAGTACTACAATTGTTGGTATTATTTTCATTCTTTTAAGTTTAGTCATTCGCTTTATCTTATATAAAACAACAAACCAATCATTAGATGAAGTAGAACCTAATAATTATTTAGACCATGTAAATGATGACACAGATGATTCAAATAAGATATCTAATAGTGAATTGGATAAAAAAGAAACGTCACATCAATCGTTACAAGAAAATAATGTGACTCATACACAGACTAATGAATCTGAAGTCCAAGACGGTGATCATCATTTAAAATCATCTTCTAAATATACAGAAGATAGACGCTCATCTGTAGTGGATAATGTAAAAGAAGAAATCAATGATATCCATAAATCTAATAAATAAAAAGAAAAGAGAGGAACTTAAACATGTTCCTCTCTTTTTTACTTCTTATTAATTACTTTAATTCCTTCTTGAGTGCCAATAATCGCTTGTGTTGTCATATCTAAAAAATAACCTGTTTCTAGCACACCTGTGAGATGAATTAAAAATTCATGTAATTGATAAGGATCTATCTTACTTTTTAATTCACAGTCTAAAATATAATTCCCATTATCTGTAATAAATGGTATATCCTCATTCATTCTTCGTTCGACTGAGATATCATTATATGCTTCAATTTTTTTAGATATCAGTAACCAGTTAAATTTATCAACTTCAATAGGTAATTTGAAAGTTTCACCTAAGTAATTTACTATTTTACTTTCGTCTGCTAAAACTATAAATTGTCTTGCCATTTCATCAATGACTTTCTCTCTGAATAAGGCACCACCGCCTCCCTTAATAAGGTTTAAATCTGAATCAATTTCATCTGCACCATCAATAGCTAAATCTATATAAGTAATATCATTAATATCAACCACATTAATATTATATTGTTTAGCAAGAAATTCACTTTTATTAGATGTACATACACCTGTAACATTTAAATTATCTTGTTGAATACGCTCTGCAATCTTAGGAATCAATAGTTCAATTGTACTTCCTGTTCCAATTCCAAGAATCATATTATCTTGGATTTGAGCTACTGCATCATCTGTCGTCATTAATTTGAGTTCTTTCGCATCCTTCATCGGTACTATAACTCCTTTTCATATACTCATTTATTATTTTACACTAGCCTTTTTAAAATACCTAGGTCTATTTTACATTCATTTAATTTATCAAAAGATATTTTTATACTTTTTAAAAATATAGTAAAATAACAGATATGATAAAAAAGGAGACCATAACATGATTCCCGTATATGCTATTTCAACTGGTAAAATTGAAACTTTAAACTATGATCAAAAACGTCCAATGCATTCTGCTTTAAATAAAACAATGTTTTCTGGAAAAATGTGGTTATCTTATACAGGGTTCAGTGAGGATGAACAAGCTTATAAGGACCATGGTGGTCCACACAAAGCTGTTTGTTGTTTTAGTAAGAAAAATTATGCAATGTATAAAGATGATATTAATATACTACCTGATTATGCAATGTTTGGTGAAAATTTAACTCTCGTTGACCTTGATGAAAATGATGTGTATTTTGGAAATCAATATCAATTAGGAGAGGCAATTGTAGAAGTTTCTGAAATACGTGAACCTTGCTGGAAGATTCAAAGAAAGTATGGTATTAAACATTTAGTTAAGCGGATGTCTTCCTCAGGTAAAACAGGATTTTATATGCGTGTTTTAAAAGAAGGTTATGTGCAGCAACAAGATCATTTATTACTCCTTAAAACTGCTGAATCTCCTACACGCTTATCTGTTCAAAATTTGAATGATATTTATTATAATGACCGTGAAAATATAGATCGTTTAAATAAAGCTATTAATAATCCTTACTTATCTCCTAAACGTATTGAAAAATTGAAATTATTAAAAGAAAAAGCAATGAATAAATAGAAACATACCACTATCACTTAATGTCATAGTGGTATGTTTCTGAATAAAAATAAAGTTATTTTTCTGAAATATGATATATTGTCTTCGCATAAAATGGAACATTAGCTTTTAGAATTGACTTAGCTTTATTGCCTTCATTATTAATATCATTAGGTAAGTATTGTGTTTCTAGCGCTACACCTGAATGAGGTTTATAAATATTAAAATCACTCTTCCATTCTGATGTATCATTAAAAGTAAAAATTACTATATTAGTCATTGTTGTTTCTACATCTAACGCAAACTCGTTATTTTCAACGATAAGACGATGATGACCAATATCAAATGGGTGATCGAGACCTTTATTAAAATATATTTGTTCTTTAATTTGTTTATCTTCAGAATTAAAAATATCTTGAAATTGAATAGGTCGATGATTAAATCGTTCTAATAAATCAATAGGCTGTTGACTGGAAATAAGATGGTTCTGATCAATAGGATACATTTTTAATTGTTCACTTATTATAGAGTGATTATCAATGACATTATTATCTCTATTTAGATTAAAGTACACATGATTTGTAGGATTGAATAATGTATCTTCATTTGATGTTGCTTCATATTCAATCGTCCAGCGATGTTCAACATCATATGTATGTATAACCTTAATCATCATATCTCCAGGATAACCATCCTCTTTTGATTGTATCTGAAGTTTAAATATAACTTTAATATTTGTTATATTATTTTGTATTTCATAATCAAACAACCGTCTGTCTAAACCATTACTACCGCCGTGAAGTTGATTAGTCATTTCATTTGCTTCCAATTGATAATATTTATTGTTCAAATTAAAAGAAGCATTTTCAATACGTCCTGCATATCGTCCAATAGTAGCTCCAAATTTATATGGATTTTCAGGGTAAAATTCATCCGCTTCTACTTTATTACCTAACACAATATTATTATCATGATATTTCCAACACACAATTCGTGCTCCATAGTTTGTAAATACAATATACGTATCGTCATTATCTATTTTAATTAAATCTATACCATGATTTTGTTTCTCTACTTCAACTATCATTACTTACGTCTCCCTCTCAACACGCTTGATCAGGCTCTATTTGGTAAAATCATTATTAATACGCCAATAATGCATACAACAGCACCTAAGACATCATACTTATCTGGAATTTGTTTATCAAATACAAATGACCATATGATACTCATTATAATAAACACTCCGCCATATGCCGCATAGACACGTCCAAAGGTTGGAAACACTTGAAATGTAGCAATCACACCATATAAGACAAGCACTAGTCCACCAATCCACCCTAACCAACTTGATTGTCCTTCCCTTAACCACAACCAAATTAGATAGCCTCCACCAATTTCACAGAGACCTGATAATACAAAAATAAATATTGAATATATCATTTCTTTATTCACCAACTTTTGAAAAGTTAGTTTCATTGTAGCAAACTGCTTTAAATTTCATCTATTACTTTTAAACTTTGACTTTATCATCAATACATATTGTTACACTTTTTTAATTAATATTCCATAGGTTTTATATAAATTAAAAATGTAAACGCTATCTATTAAATGTTTTTTCATTCTCTATCAATGTATTTAATATTTTCTAACTCTAACATTTTCCACTATAATAAAATTATTAAAAAATTTAGACAAGCATCCAAATGATTCATTTAAAGAAAGAGGTATTTATATTGGACTTTGTAAATAAACCAACAATTGAAACGGCTAAATCTTTATTAGGCGTTAAAATTAGTTATCAAGATCATACACAAACTTATAGTGGCTATATTGTCGAAACAGAAGCTTATTTAGGTTTTAAAGATAAAGCAGCACATGGATTTGGTGGGAAACAAACGCCTAAAGTCACTTCTTTATATCAACGTGGTGGAACCATATATGGCCATGTTATGCATACGCATTTACTTATTAATTTAGTAACACGTGAAGAAGGTATCCCAGAAGGTGTCTTAATACGTGCAGTTGAACCTGAAGATGGTATCGAAACTATGAAAATCAACCGAAATAAATCTGGTTTCGAACTTACAAATGGGCCAGGAAAGTGGACTAAAGCATTTAATATTCCTAGAGCAATAGATGGTTCAACAATTAATCAATGTCGTTTATCTATTGATGTAAAGAATAGAAAATTTCCTAGAGAGATTGAAGAAAGTGCACGTATAGGTATCCCAAATAAAGGTGAATGGACAGAAAAACACTTAAGATATACTGTTAAAGGAAATCCATATGTCTCTAGAATGAGAAAATCTGATTGTCTATTACCAGAAGAAACATGGAAGTAACACCTCATTCAATAAAAAAATCGCTTTTGAAAAGGTCATCCTTCTTCAAAAGCGATTAATATTATCCACGTTCAACTTTTAAATGTCTTTGTTCTATCCAAGACATTAACTTACTATCAAAAACAATTTTACTTTGTTTTAAATCATTAATATCTTTAGCATCTAACATTGTCATAATAGATTTCATATGGTCTATAAATGATTCTACATATTCAATGGTACTAGTGATACCAGCATGTTCAACTTGATTTAAAAATGGACGTGACATGCCAACAGCTTTTGCACCTAAAGCTAAACTTTTAATTGCATCTAAAGGTGTGCGTAATCCACCACTTGCAAATACATTTAGTTTATCTTGATAACTTATACTTTCAAGTAGTGATTCTACAGTCGATTGGCCCCAATTTGAAAGGTAATCCATGTCTTTATTTGAACGACGCTCATTTTCTATCGTGACAAAATTAGTGCCACCCTTTCCACTCACATCTACATACGTCACGCCTATATTTACTAAAGATTGTAGTAATTCTTTACTCATGCCAAATCCTACTTCTTTAATGATAACAGGTACACTCACGCGTTGAACAATTGCTTCCACATTTTCTAACCATGTCGAAAACTCTCTATTCCCTTCTGGCATCACTAATTCTTGTGGTGCGTTCACATGTACTTGTAAAGCTTGTGCGTCTAATAATTCAACTGCTTTAACAGCTTTATCTACTGGTACATCTGCGCCTACATTACTAAATATAATGCCCTCAGGGTTTGTTTTACGTACAATACTAAATGATTCAGCCATCTTAGGATTTCTTAAAGCTGCATGTGTAGATCCTACAGCCATAGCTAAGCCTGTTTCTCTAGCAACGACTGCTAACTTTTCATTAATTGTCTTAGTCCAATCACTTCCACCTGTCATTGCATTAATGTACAAGGGAAATGTCATATCAAAATTTGAAGTATGACTCGTTAAATCCACTTGATTCACATTGATATTTGGAATTGAATGATGTACAAACCTCATACGGTCAAAATCTGATTGAGGGACATCTTGTTGTGCCATTGCAATTTCTACATGTTCATTTTTTCTTTGCTCTCTTTGGATATCTCTCATGTAACAACCTACTTTCCTTAAACTATGTTCTATATTAAAACCACTTTTTCTTTTTAAAGAAGAGAATTAATGCAATTGAAATGAGTAACATTATAGTTAAACAAATAAAATAACCATAATGCCATTTTAACTCTGGCATATATTCAAAGTTCATTCCATATACGCCTACTATAAATGTTAAAGGAGAAAATATAACTGACACGAGTGTCAATACTTGCATAATACTATTCATTCTAAAAGAAGAATAAGATTCAAAATTTTCTCGAATTTCATTTGTCATTTCTTGAGAGGTTCTAATAATATTATTTTGTTTAATAATATGATCATCAATATGTTGAATATACATTGAATGTTTATAATCTACAATTAAGTTACCTTCAGTCTTAATTGTATTCACAAGTTCCTGCATTGGGAATAATACACGTTTTATTTTTATAAGATTAGAACGTAATTGAAAGACATTATCCATTACTTTTTTACTATGTGTATCATCTACATGTGCATCTTCAAAGTTGTATACCTCATCTTCAATGGTATAAACAAAATCAAAATATTTATCTACCATCATATCAAGGATATGTATAACGATATCAGCACAATCTAAATCTGGATCATGTTTACGCGCATTCATCTTGACAACTTCCATTAATGATTCAAAATGATGTTGATGATAAGTAATTAATGTTTTTCCGTCTAGAAATACGTTCAATGCTATAGGAGTAAAATTATCTTTATGCATACTATGAAATACCATGTATTGGTAATCATCATAAGATTTATATTTAACTCGTGGTACCCCTTTAATGGCATCTTCTAATTCTAAATAGTTAAAATTATAGTTTTCAATCAAAAAATCATTTTCTTTGGATGTTGCATCTTCAAAATCCAACCACACAATAGTAGCATTATTAGGTACATCACTGATTTGTTCAACTTGAGTTAGTGGTTCGTCCTTAGTTTGATATCGAATTATCATGGTCATCTTTCTGTTTCCTCCTATTTAACCATACGGTTATCATTCTACCATGAATTAAATATTGTGTATGTGTTATTTTATGTTAGTAAAGTATTTTTATAAAATTTTAAAGAAGGGATAAAATATTATGAACTATCCATTTATTATTCATAAAAGTGTAGTATCTTCTCAAGTTGATTTTAACCAACATATGCACGATGCAGAATATAATTCAGTTTTCAGTGAAGTTATTAGTGAATTTAATCATTATAATGGTTTATCATTGAAAGAAAGAGAAGCGCTTAATTATACAACATTTACAGTCGAAGAACATACAACCTATTTAAAGGAATTACACTTCGAAGAATCATTTTCAGTTCGTGTTCGTATTTATAATTATGATGAAAAACGTGTTCACTTCTTTTTAGAATTATTTAAAAATGATGAAACTTTAGCTGCAACAAGCGAAATAATGATGATGGGTATTAATCGTTCAACACGCCGACCTGCTTCTTTCCCCGCACACTATAAATCTAATATCCAAATATACTATGATTCTCAATATGATAAGCGCTGGCCTAAATCATTAGGACATCAAATTGGCATTCCAAAGAAAGGAGAGGCATAATGACAGACACTATTTCTGAAATCTTAGAAAACACACTATTTGACCTTAGTGATACACTTAAAATACATTTAATTGAATTAAATGAAAACCGTTCACTATTTATGAATGGACCTAGTCGAGAGCTCATTCAACGAACATTTAATATTAGTTTTTACCAAGGACAAAAACAAGCGATAGAAGCATTAGATAGAGAAATTAAAACGACTACGGATGAAAATGATTTAATAGCTAATCTAAAAAGATATTCGCAAGACGTTGAAAAACAACTTTTAAATGTAATAGAGTTACATACTACAACTTATGAACCCAAAGAAAACTTAAGATTGGCACAATCTCTCGATACTTATTATCATTGTAAAGGCCAACATGATATAATTAGTGAATTATTATCGCAAGTCAATAAATATTCAATATAAAAATATAGGACTAAAGTAAAATCTAACTCGATTCTACTTTAGTCCTTATCATTATTCATGAATTGCCTTATTAATTTGTTTAATCACCTTATGAGATTCATGAATTGGGAATAACGCAAAGTCATGAAACATTTTTGGATACTCAAAAAATTGTATAGATTGATGATGCGTTTCCAATTCATATGCCAAACGTTGCATATCTGGATAATAAATTTCCTTACCACCACCAAACATTATAATTGGTGGCAATCCTTGTTTTATTCCATATATCGGCGAAATTAAAGAATTTGATAATGGTTCTTTATCACTCCACACATTCATTATGTTTTGAAGCCCTTGAATATTAACAAAGCGATCTTTTTCAACCAAATATTCAGTAATTTGAGGATTTGTCATTGTTGCATCAAGCATCGGAGAAATTAAACATATTTTGTATGGTAAAGGTTTGTCATTTTCTACTAATTGTTGTACATAACTAAGTGCAAGTGCTCCACCAGTTCCATCACCCATAATAACAATGTTTTCATTATTAACTTCACTTAATAACGATTCATATACATTATTAATTGCTTTAAATGTATCTTTAAGATGAAACTCTGGTGCTTTAGGATATATCGGTAAAACGACCTCATATAAAGTGTTGAGTGCAAGTTTATCCATTAATCTCCAATGGAATGGAGAAGGTTGTAACGTGTTATACCCACCATGAATATACAAAATTTTCTTTTTAGTTTCGTGACGAAAATTAAATCTAAACACTTGCATATCTCCTAAAGATAATTTATCAAGATTTGCTTTCACATTTAAAGTTGGAGGTTGCTTATGTTTCGCTCTATTAATATCTTTTCTACGCTCCATAAACGAGTTAAACTCGTCTTCACTCTTAAACTGAATTGAGCGATTATGTAGTAAATATTTATTAACAATTCTATTTACCATGCGTGTTTTCATAAAATTTTTACCTACCTTATAAATTTATAAAATTAATCAAACTTTATTACAGAAAGCTTAAAAAAACGATATAATACTATTTATATGATTAAAAATGAGCAATCTAGTTCATATAATTGCCTATTGCATATTAAATTCAGTATAAATGAGTCAACTATAGAAAACAAATGAATGACGGCAAAGGAGTAATAATAATGCAAAATCAAAATCCTAATAGATATCAAACAAATCGCCCCCCATATGTCCGTGTTAACCAACAAGCTTATTATGGTAAAAAGAAAAATTCGTGGATAAGTTTAATTATACATATCATCATTCTTATACTTGTAGGGATTACTTGTTATAGCATGTATAAACAGCCTATTCTAAATTTTGTTCTTGCAAATCAAGCGATTGATTTCTCTGAGATTAAAAACTTTCAAAATACAACTACTCAGATTGGACCGCTCAATATTAATATTAGTGAAGTCGCTAACTTACAAGGTATCATAGATAAATTTATTCTAGCCTTTAATATATTTTTCGTTTTATGTATTCTTAGCATGATTATTTCAATTTTAACCATTGTATTTAATAGAACGATTTTAAAAGTGATTAATTTCATCGTTATCGCTGTTGTGTTAATGATTGCTTTTTCCTTTAGTTATACAATTCAAATGGTAGGAAACCAAGTATCTCAGAACTTGCATCATTTTTTCTTAGATTTAGCACCAAATCAAATTATTACTGAAGCAGATGCTATTCACAATGCATTGATCTTACTTTCAAGTAGTTTAGCATTATTATTTATAAGCTTTTTCTTTAGAAATCGTCATCCTAGAATCAAATAGACATGTCATCTCATTCTATATTTAATAAAATAAAAAGGTATTGAACGTTTTATATGTCCAATACCTTTTTTATTTATTAAAATTTATTACTTTCTTTACTCATCAATCTGTTATGTTCAGCTTCAGCACCTTTTTTTCCTTTTAAGAATAAACTTAAAATGAATGCTAAGGCACTTAATGCTGTAGCAATCCAAAATGCATCATTGATACCTTCGATTGAGGCTAATTTATTTACATAAGTCAAGATAACTTGTAATGCACCTTGTTGACCTCCATATTGTGCGGCCATTTCACGTACATGATCTTGAATGACTGGATTAGTTTTATCTAATTCAGTTGCAAATGCATTAAGATGATTTGTAGATTGAGTTGTCATTACAGTAACAAGAATCGCAGTACCAATTGAACCAGCTAATTGTCTCATCGTATTTAAGAACGCATTACCATGAGAAATTAAGCGAGGTGGTAAAGCATTGATAGCTGCAGTCATTAACGGCATCATAACAAACGCCATACCTAGCGAACGTATTACATAAATACTCATAATATGAAGATAAGAAGTATCCATATTCAATTTTGTTAATTCATACGTTCCATAAGTCATCACTGCAATACCGAATAAAGCAAGTGGTTTAAGACCAATAGTATCAAGTAATTTACCAGCAACAGGTCCTAATACCCCCATTAATAATGATCCTGGTAATAATAGTAAACCAGAATCTAATGCTGAGAAACCACGTAAATTTTGAAGATATAATGGTAATAAAATCATACCTCCGAATAAACTCATCATTACTACCATGTTTATAACAGTAGTAAGTGTGTATGTTGGTGATTTTAGCACTTCTAAATTAAGCATTGGTGCTTTCATTGTTAATTCACGAATAACAAATAAGATGATGAACACAACACCAATGATAAACATTATAATGATTTCAGTTGAACCCCATCCTTTATTACCAGCTTCACTAAAGCCATATAATAAAGCACCAAATCCAATTGTACTATATACGATACCACGATAATCTGCTTTAGGATTGATTGTTTTTTGATAAATTTTGAACCATGCTAATCCAAATAAGAAAGCAAGTAGTCCTAAGATAAACATCATATAAAACATAACATTCCAATGATAATTTTGGACGATGTAACCAGATAATGTTGGCCCAATCGCTGGAGCAAGAATCATTGCGATACCCATTGTTCCCATTGCCACACCACGTTTTTCAGGTGGGAAAATGGTAACAATTACATTAGATCCTAATGGCATTAATATACCTGCGCCAATCGCTTGTAAAACACGTCCTCCCATCATAATTGGGAAGTTAGTTGAAATACCACAAACTAATGAGCCAATTGTAAATAATACAAGCGCTATTAAAAATAGCTTACGATATGAATATTTATTAAATAAGAACGCACTTATTGGTATTAAAATACCGTTTACTAACATGAATCCTGTCATCAACCATTGACCAGTTGAAGCAGAAATATTGAATTCTGTATTAATTCTAGGTAAAGCTACATTAAGTAATGTTTGGTTTAAAATTGCGATAAACATACCAAACAACATAGCAGCTAAAATTTTACCTCTTGTAATCCCTTTACCGAAAACAAAATCTTGGTTTTGATTTTTTATACGTTCGTTCACACGTCCTTCTTGTGAATCAGGATTAATAGGTTCATAAATAGAATCTTTGGAAAGATGTTGATTATTAACATCTCTATCATTATGATTTACTGTATCTTCAGAATGCGTATTGCGTTGTTCATCATCTGAGTAGTGTAAGGAATGTGACGTTTGCTTTTGCTCAGGATGAATTTGTTCTGAAGATGAATCTTGTTGCTCTTGTTCTTCTTCAAAATGATTTTTTCTTTTATCATTATTGATATCGTTATCTTCCTTATAATGAGATTGATCATTATTAAAGTAACGTTTTTTCTCTTCACTGATTTGAGAAGAGGATGCATTCTTTGCATCGTTATTTTGTTCTAAGTCACTCATTTTAAATTTAGATGGATTATTTTGACTCTTAGATTCTTCATTTATTTGTTGTCCCTTTGATTGATTTAATTTAGATTTATGACGTGATTTCAACACGAATAAATTAATTAAACCAACTAAAATGACCGCTGCAACGATATATCCAATAATGAAGGTCACTGTCATTTTATGACCTCCTTAGTCTTTATGGATTTTAACTTCAGCGTTCATTCCAGGAACAACATTTTTAGATGGTTGTGAATCTAAAGAAATTTTCACAGGAATCACTTGTGAAACTTTAGTATAGTTACCGTCACTGTTTGATGATGGCATTAATGAGAAACTATTTGCAGTTGCTTTTCCGATTTCTTTAATTTTACCATCGATTTTAGAATCTTGACCGTCGATTGTTACATCAACTTTATCGCCTTTTTCAATGCTACTTAAATCATTTTCATCGATATTAGCTGTAATGTATAAATCATCTAAATTATATGCATAAGCAATTGGTGAACCTGCTTGAGCGATAGAACCTTCCATTCCATCAGTTTTAGCAATTGTACCATCTTGTGGCATTTTAATTTTTTGATCTTGAGTTTGACCATCTTGACCTTGAGCAGTTACTTCTGCGACTGTGTCACCTTTTTTCAATTGATCGCCTTGTTTTGCGTCAAAAGATTTAATTTGTCCAGATGCTGGACTCGCAATTTTAATTTGATTACCGTCAACTTTAGCGTTATCAGTTGTTACATAGCTAGTTGCATTATGATAGAAATAAAATCCAACTACTCCGATAATAACTAAAGCAACGATAGTAATGATATTGATTAACACCATTTTCTTCATTGAACTTTCCTCCTATTTGCTTTTAAAAATCACTTTATATATTATAAAGACATATCAGTAAAAAAAACACCAACAAAACTTAAAAAATTGTCGGTTATTTTTTAAATTTAGGTGACATGCATGAAATTAAAAGCGAAATATAAAATTATAATAAGTATGATCGATTTGCTAGAAGATTATCCCTTCGAACAAATTTCAATTAAAATGATATGTGCACAAAGTAAAATTAATCGTTCAACATTTTATGATAATTTTCAGGATAAATATGACTTATTGTCTACAATCCAAAGTTACCATCTAAATAAGTATGAAAAATTATTAAAAACACTTTCTAATAATTTTCACAATATAAAAAAAGAGCCTGAAAAAGTATTTAAGTTCTTTCATATTATTCTTAAATATATATATAGAAAGAAATCTTTTTTTCACGCTATTTTTATCTCAAATCCAAATAGAAGTTTAGTTATGGACTACTTAGATATTACAAAGAAATATTACGATAAGATTTTAGTTGAAAATGAAACCTTAATTCAAAATAGAGGACTTTTTATTTCTTATACCATTAGCGGTCAAATTGGAGTAATTCTTTATTGGCTAAGAAGCGGTTGCCAAGAAAGTCCTAAAGAAGTAGCAAATTCTTTATTATCCAATACAATTAAGTTACAGAGATAATAAAGAAGGGAGCAAGACAGAATCAAATTAAACTCTGTTTTGCTCCTTTTTATTTATCTTTTTGTTTTAAACACTTTAAAATTAATAAGGTGTAAAATAACAAGGATTACAATTGCACTAATAATGATTGTTAGATAAGGCATACTGTTATATTCTCCTTTTACATTTACCAAAGGTGTAACAATACCTCCAAATAAAAATTGCACAAGTCCTAATAAACTTGAAGCACTACCATTACCAGTGGTACTTTCCTCCATCGCAATAGAAAACCCTAAAGTAGCTACACCTGTAACTGGAGCTACTAATGTTATAAAACCAATCACTAAAAAAATGAATGATCCATGTTGGATGAGCGTTAACGAAACAATACATACACCAATAATTTGGATACATGTCAATAACCTTAAAAGTGTTTGCGTATGAATATAATCTACTAATTTTCCTGTTAATTGACTAGAGACGATTAATGTTATTCCTATTCCAGCAAACATCCAACTAAAATGCAGTGGAGAGACACCATAAATTTTTTGAACTAAAAACGGTGAAGCAGAAATATAACTAAATAATAAAATAAATGAAACACCTTGTATGAGCATGGGTAGCACAAATCGTGGTGTACCTAATAAGCTTTTAAAATTCTGAAATATCACTTTGATACCACTGCTATCTCTATACTCTAAACTTAACGATTCTGGTATTTTTGTTAGACTCCCCATTACCATTAATATACCGAAGATAGTTAATATAACAAATATGACTCTCCAAACTGCTACACTTAAAATGATACCTCCAAGCGCAGGCGCAATAACCGGAGCAACACCATTAACTAGCATTAATAAAGATAGGAATTTAGTTAATTCATTACCTTTATATAAATCACTTGCAATGGCTCTTGAAATAACTGCCGCGCCTCCCCCAGTAATACCTTGTAAAAGTCTTAAGATAATCATAAGCCATATGTTATGAACAAATATGATTCCGAGACTTGCAAGAGTAAAAATGGTCATAACGATAATTAAAGGTTTTTTACGCCCCAAACTATCGGAAATCGGTCCTACAAATAAATTACCAATTCCAAGACCAATCATAAAAAACGATAGTGTTAATTGAGCATGAGCTGTCGTAGTGTTGAAATCATTTTTCAATTCAGGTAAACCGGGTAAGAACATATCAATCGCTAAAGGTCCTATAGCAGTCAACATACCTAGAATAATAATAAATAACAAGGAATGCTTATCTTGGTTATGTCTTTGTTCCATTTAAATATTCTCCTTAGTATCTATTTAATGTTTATAATTTGTAATATTCCATTATCTTTATTTTCTTCTATTTCATAAGTGACATATTCTATTTCTCCGCGTTGATTAATTTGTTGTACTTTAGCTTTAATAATATCTCCACTTTGAGTTGCACTTAACAACTGTGAGAACTCAAAATGCTTTGAATCACTTAAATGATTTTTTATATCTATATATGCATCAGACTTATTTTTTAGAAATGGACTTATTATATCAAAATTTTGTTGATTAATAGCATTATTTAGAGCATAAGCATATTGATTAAAAAATGGTTCTAACGTAACTCTAAGTATACTTTCTTCTTCAGTTTTCTTTGAAACATAATCAGAAATTTTATCTTCATCAAAGTCCAGTATGGCACTATTAATGTTTCCTAAATCTTTTGCTTTTATTGTTTTACTTGTAGACGTAAATGTTTTGTCTTTAACCATACCTGTAGCTGAAACACTAATGTCTTTATTTTGAGGATATGGACCATATATTTTTGATGCATCATATTTCATTTCTTTATCATTAATAGTTACTTTTAATGTGTTTTTATCTAAGTCACTTTTACCCTTTAATTTAACTTTAAGTGCAGCTTCGTTAAAGTTCTCATTAACATCCACAGTATTTCCTTTAGCATATCTAAAATCAAATTTCATTTGACCTGTAAAATGACCATATTCCGTGTCTTTTTCAGCATCGATAGCATAAACACCTGGAATGTATTTGCCAATAGAAGTTGCTTGATTCGCCTTTGCATGAATGACTCTACGTTTTCCACCAGCTTTAAATTTATATTTTGTATCTATTTTCGGCTTAACAATAACCGTTTTTGTAGGTGGTCTATAACTCATGTTATTAAAGATTAAAAAACGCGTTCCATTTTTACTAATTTTTAATACATTTTTATCTGTTTTTGTTTGTATATAGGCAGAATCATGATTACTTTTATTTAATTTATCTGTTGTGTGTTTGACATCGTGAATAAATTTCATCATTCCAACTTCATCTTTAATATATTGAATATAAACACTTGCTTCTTCATCATCTACAGGAACATCTTTAGTACTAATTAATGTCGCTACTTTTTGAGCGTCATTGTTATCAATCGCGTTTACAAGAATTTTAGTTTGAGCTTCGGGGGAATTGAAATTTCTTAATAGTATGAAAACAATACCAATTAAAACAACAATGAAAGCTATAATGACCCACGGAATAAACTTTTTAAATTTTAAATTAGATTGTTCTGATTGAGAGGACGATGTTGCTTTATTTTTTTCTTTTGGTATCATATTTCCACAATTAGAACATTGCTTATCACTTTTATTTAATTCTTGTCCACAATAAGGACATTGTTTCATTTTCTCATCAACTTCCTCTCATAAGATGCAATGTCATTTATATTTTTCACACAAATATTATAACCCTTTTTTCTTGTGGAGATAACTTCCGATTAACGTTTATTTTACCTTAGCATTAAACTGCTTCACACGTTCATCTATAATATAAAGCACACTCAGAGCTTTTTCTATATCACTACTAGATAAGTCTTTAACCATATCATTCACAATTTGACTTATAATTTCGTTATTTTCTTCCGTATATTGGCGCCCTTTCTCTGTTAAGACAATATACTTTAAACGTTGATCTATTTTATCGTTAGGCTTCTGTAATGCAACAAAGTCACTTTCTATTAATTTTTTTATACGACGACTTACTGCCGCTTTATTAACCCCTTGTTTTTCAGTAATTTCTGTTATAGATAAAGCTTGATGATGACTAAGTAATCGTAGTACATTCGATTGCTCAGTAGAAACACCATATTTTACTTGTTGATCTTTTAAAAGTTTAGACGTTAATGTATTTGTATCGTCTATGAAATGTTTCATAAATTCAATATGATTTTTTGAGATTCTATTCATTACAAATCTCCTTACTTAAATAATTTCATATATTATGTAGTTAATTTTTATACTCTGTTAAATAATATCAATAATTTTCCACGTTGAAAACAAATAGAAAAATATAATAGTTGCTAAATTGTGACCCTTTCATTACATTTAAATATATAAATAGATATGAGGTTATTAAATATGCTAGCAATCATTTTATTATTTATTGTTTTAATTATTATCCTAAGTGTTTTGTTTAATATAAGACATTTTATCTCCCTTTCTTTTTTTATTACAAGCGTGATATTATGTTTCACCATTAATCTCATTAATATCATGACCATGACTCTACCAACTGGATTGTTTATATTAATTATCATTTCTACCATCGGTTTGCTTGTCAAACATTCTCATCTATTTAAAATAAAAAAAGGAACCCGTTTCTTAAACAAAATGTTTCGTAGATTAATAAATGGTGTCTTATTTATTGGTATATTTATATATCTTAGTACAATACCATTATCTATTTTAAATGGCATGTTTTTATGGATTGCTTTAATTTTATTTAGTGCTTGTTACACTTTCATTATATATTTAATTTTTTCTTCTGCATTTGGACGTGCTAAAACCCATAAACAATATGATGTGATTCTTATACTTGGCGCAGGTATATTCACTGAAACAGTCACTCCTATGCTAGCCTCTAGACTGGATAGAGCTTTAAAAATCTATAAAGTACAGTCGCATAATTGCAACATATTGGTAAGTGGTGGTCAAGGTCCTGACGAACCAATTTCAGAGGCTTTAGCAATGAAGAATTATCTCATGAAATGTGGCGTGTCATCTTCTTCAATATTGATGGAATCACAATCAAGCAGTACATATGAGAACTTTTTATATTCTAAATCTTTCATTAATACATCGTTTGAAAATGTCCCTAATATTTTATGTGTGACGAGTCAGTTTCATATTTTAAGAGCCTTACGTCTTGCACAAAAGTTAAATATAAACATAATAGGATTAGGAAGTTCAACGCCTTATCATTTTCTAGATAAAGCGCTTTTACGCGATTTCCTTGCACTTATGTATCAATATAAATTACTTTTGACTTTGTATTTAGTTGGACTATTTATAGTATCAATTTGGATATTACTTTAATATACAAAAAGTCTGGATCATTTTCTTATATGACCCAGACTTTTCCATCATATTCATACTACTCACTTTTTAATTAAGTATTTTGCCGTCTTCTAATTTTACGACGCGATCAGCATAGTCAAATAATCGCTCGTCATGTGTAATCATAATACCTACCATCTGTTCAGATTTTATACGTTCCCTAATCATCTCTACTACTTTCGTAGCACGACTTGCATCTAAGCTTGCTGTTGGTTCATCAGCAAGAATGATTTTAGGATTATTTGTAAAGGCACGCATAATTGCTACACGCTGCTTTTCTCCTCCTGATAACATATGTGGAAATGCATTCAAACGATCTTTGAGACCAATTTCTGTTAATAAATATTTAGCATTTGAAGCAGCTTCTTTTTTATTTACTCCCGCTTCCTTAGCAATAACAGTGAGTTGCTCTTCAACAGTTAGATAAGGAACAAGGTGTGATGCTTGAAAAATAAAACCAATATCATTAAGTCTTAATTCTGTACTATTTTTATAATTTGAATACAAATCATGACCTTCATATAATATCTTACCATCAGTAGGTGTCAACAACCCACCTAATATATTTAATAGTGTCGATTTACCTGAACCTGATGCACCATTTAAAATAATAAACTCTCCTGGTTGAACTTCTAAATTAATATCCTTTAATACGTTTGTCTTCGCTAAACCTTCTCCAAATGTTTTACTAATATGTTCGAGTTTTAATGTCATTATTCCATACCTCCAATAGCATCAATTGGATCCACTTTTAATACTTTGATAAATGATAGTAAGGCACCGATACATCCTACAATAAGAAAAATAACAATCATTAATAAAATTGTACCGTAACCTAAATAAAATGGCATAGTCACTGGCATAATTAAACTTAATATTAAAATAAGTATTGTGGCTAAAATAACACCCACCATAGTAGTTAAAATAATCTCTATAATTAATGAGCTTAATAAATGTCTCGTTTTAATTCCTACTGCTTTTAATATACCTATTTGTGAGATTTTTTGGATGGTCATAACATAAAAGAATGCACTTAATACAATTGCTGTAATCACGAACAAACTAATTATCATTAAATTCAATGGCATTTGTTCTGCTTGGTAACTTGCAATGTTATCAGTCAATGTTTTTTCATTAACAGTTGTTACATTAGAAATATCATTTATTCTATTTTTATCTTTTTTACTTAATTCTTTAACTGGATAGAATGTAGAATAATTTTTATTAAGTGCTTTAAAATCTGAATGATTCATCATAACCATTGAGCTATGAGAATACATTGTATCTTCAATAATACCACTTACTTTATAATCTTCTTTATGACCTTTAAACTTAATCGTATCCCCTTTTTTTACATCTTGTCCTGTTAATTTATCATTTATTGCAACTTCATGTGAGTGATTAGGATATCGACCTTCTTTTAAAGAGGGACGACCTTCTTTAGAGGTAGAGAAAGTAAGAATATCTTGATCTTGTTGTTTTAATTTTAATGTTTGAGGTCCAAGATGTGTTGCTTGTTGATTTATAATATCTTCTATCTTATTTTGTTGATTTGAATCAAGTTGTGATTTTTCAATTTTAGGTTCTTTCATTTTTTCAATAATATATGTTTGTGCATTTTGATTGTTTAAAAATGACACATTTTCTCTCGCTAAACCTTGAGCTAAACCATTAATAAACAATACCATACTCCCTAGTAAAAAGATGATTAGCATAATTAATATATATCGAAATTTATAAAATTTTATTTCTTTCCAAGCTAAATTCATTTCTTTTTTCCTCCCTATTTATCTTTATTAAACAGTATAGAGAGTAAATATGAACTGAATATGAACAACAAAGAAAATTGTCTTAGATTTTAAAGATTCGTATAATAACAAGAAAAGGAGCGAAAAGTAAATGATAAAATGTTTAATTGTAGATGATGATCCAAAACTCTTGCATTATGTTTCTAAACATTTAGAAGCGGATCATATAAAAACAGTGACACATTCGAGTGGAGAACAAGCTTTAAAATATCTTAATCATCATCTTGTGGATATCGCAGTTGTAGATATTATGATGACAGGTATGGATGGATTTGAATTATGTCAATTATTAAAAGATCGCTATCAATTACCAGTTATTATGCTTACAGCACGAGATGCATTAAGTGATAAAGAACGCGCATTTGTCAGTGGCACAGATGACTATGTAACTAAACCATTTGAAATTAAAGAATTATTATTTAGAATTCGTGCCGTTTTGCGTCGTTATCAAATTAATATACAAAATAAGATTGAAATAGGAAATGTTAGTTTAAATGATGAATTTATGGAGGTAAGTGTAGAATCTAAAAAAATGAATCTTCCTACTAAAGAATTCCAACTTCTATTTTTATTGTGTACTCATCCAAGACAAATTTTCACAAGAGAGTCTATTATTGAAAAAATTTGGGGTCTCGATTATACAGGCGATGAAAGAACAATAGACGTTCATATTAAGCGTTTAAGAGCACGCTTAAAAAAATTAGAAGCAACTATTGAAATTCAAACAGTAAGGGGCCAGGGATACAAGGTGAATAAAGATGTTTAAAACATTATATAGTCGCATTGCGATTTATACTATTACTGTGATTATTTTTAGTGCATTAGTTAGTTTTTTCATAGCAAATATATATTATCATTTCAATCTCAAAGAAAATAATGACACTAAAATTATGCGTACGTTAAAAGAAGCTCGTACTTACGAACATCAACTTCCTTCAAAATACGTAAAGTCTTATTTTCAACATTTAGGACAAATGAATTATCAAATCGTTACCGTCGATAAACAAGGACAAAAAACATTTTATGGTGAACCTTTTAGAAAAGATACACTGTCCTCATCATCTATTAACCAAGTTATGCGTGGTCATGATTATCACGGTATAAAAAACAAACCTTTTGAATTATTTGTGACAGGTTTCTTTGATAACGAAACAGATAACACGGTGGGCATAAGATTTTATGAAGACCATGAACCTATAGCAGTATTTATGCGGCCAGATATAGGTAAAACATTCGGCGAGTTTAGAATATTTTTATTTGTATTACTTATTTTCTTATTGCTGATATCTATTTCACTTGTTATTGCTTCAACATACTCGATCATTAAACCTATTAAAAAGTTAAAAATGGCGACAGAACAATTAATGAATGGGAATTTTGAAACACCCATTTCTCGTACACGTCATGATGAAATTGGAACTTTACAGTTTCGCTTTGATACCATGCGTCAGTCATTAAAACAATTAGATGACATGCGTCAGCATTTTGTTCAAAATGTTTCACATGAAATTAAAACACCTCTTACACATATTGAAAGACTATTAACTGAATTACAATCTGCGCATTCAGAAGATGAACGTCATAGCTTAATCAATGATATTCATTTAGAAATCACACGTCTTAGTAACTTAATAAAAGAACTACTATTACTATCTGAATTAGATAATGCGAATCACTTATCTGTTGACGATAAATTAGAATTATCTTCACTCATTACTGATATCATTCGACATGAACAATACACGATTGATGATAAATCATTGATGTTATTATCTGATATGCATAACATATATTTCCAGGGAAATCGTCGCCTTTTACATCAAGCATTTTCGAATCTAATTCAAAATGCTATTAAATATTCAGATATAAATGGCATTATCGATATTACTTTGAATCAAGAAAATAATCATATTATTTTTGCGGTAACAAATGAAGGACAAACTATTTCTAAACAAGCGATACCACATCTATTTGATCGTTTTTATAAACTCAATGCTAGTGATAATAGTAATGGTTTAGGACTAGCAATTACTAAGTCCATCATTGATTTACATCACGGTAAAATATGTGTATCTAGTGATTCTGAAAATGGCACGACATTTAAAATTCTATTTCCACATACCCTATTTTAACTTATTAGACAAAAACAGGTAGTGTTAAAAAGGACACTACCTGTTTTTTTGATTATTTCACATTTAAATATTTTCTTACTTCTTTATTTACTGCGTTATAAACTTCTTCATGCTCATTAAGTTTAAGTCCATACGATGGAATCATCTCTTTAATTTTTGGAATCCAAGCATCAAATTCATTTTTGTAACAGCGTTTTAATACATCTAGCATGATGTCGACAGCTGTTGAAGCTCCTGGGGAAGCACCTAATAATGCTGCAAGTGATCCATCATCAGAAGTAATGACCTCTGTACCAAATTGTAAATTCCCTTTACTATCTTCTGTATCTTTAATCACTTGAACACGTTGTCCAGCAATAACAACTTCCCAATCTTCGTCTCTAGCATTCGGTAAAAAGATTCTTAAATCATTCATTCGATCTTTATGACTAAGCATTAATTGAGAAACTAAGTATTTAGTTAAATTGAACTCTTTAACTCCTGCTGTTAACATCGTCACAATATTATTCGGTTTAACAGAGCGAATTAAATCTAAATTTGATCCTGTTTTCAAAAATTTAGGTGAGAAACCTGCAAACGGTCCAAATAATAGAGAGCGTTCTCCATTTACAAATCGTGTATCTAAATGTGGTACAGACATCGGCGGTGCTCCAACATCTGCTTTACCATATACTTTTGCATAGTGACGTTCAATAACGTCTTTGTTTTTACAACGTAAGAAAAGACCACTTACTGGGAAACCACCTACATGTTTAGACTGCTTAATTCCAGTTTTTTGTAGAAGTGGAAGACTTGCTCCTCCAGCACCGATGAACACAAACTCAGATTCAAACGTATGAATTGTATTAGAGTTCAAATCTTTGACAGTCACTTTCCAATAACCATTGTTCAATCGTTCAATATTTTGAACTTCTTGATGATACGTAACGTCTACATTACGTTCTTTTAAATTAGAAATTAATTTTTTAGTGAGTGCTCCAAAGTTTACATCTGTACCAGTTTCATCACGAGATAATGCAATAGGAACGGGTGATGTTCTACCTTCTACCATTAACGGCACCCATTCATCAATTTGATCCCGATCTTCTGTGATTTCCATTTTTTGAAATAAAATATTTTCTTTTAAAGCTTTTACACGTTTTTTCAAAAAGTCTACGTTTAAAATACCTTTAACAAAGCTCATGTGTGGCACAGATTGAATAAAATTACCTGGATGTTCTAGTTGACCAGTTCTGACTAGATAAGCCCAAAATTGTTTAGATACTTGGAACTGTTCATTAATTTTAATTGCTTTTGTTACATCAATACTGCCATCTTTATTTTCTTTTGTATAATTCAATTCACATAGAGCTGAATGTCCTGTTCCAGCATTATTCCATACATTAGAACTCTCCTCACCTGATTGTTCCAATTTTTCGAAAATTTTAATTTCTTTTTCTGGAGATAAGTCTTTTAGTAATGTTCCTAATGTTGCGCTCATGATTCCGCCACCGATTAAGATGACATCTGTTTTGCTATGTTCTATACTCATAACAACCCAGTCCCCCTTTTATAATTACATCTTCAGTCGAAATAAATACGACCATTTTCAATTTAAAACGCTTTCTTTAATTAATAAAAAATAAATATTAATTTGACGTTAAAAACGTAAACAAAATTTTAATTACTATAGTAATTATATACATAATTTCTCTTTGAAAAAAGTATTTACACGAATTATTACATTATGTCATCTCTGTTTTCAAAAATATTTTAATTTTATTATAAAGCCCACAATATTTATACAGTTGGTTTATTACATGCTATAATTTTTATAATATTATTAATAACGAGGTACAATCATGAAATCATTTACTTTTTTAATGCATAATATATATGCTTTAGGTGGCACAGTTAAAGCAATGACTGAACTAGCAAATACCTTAGCGGACAAAGGTCATAACGTTAAAATTATCTCTATTTTTAGAGCTAAAGATAAGCCTTACTTCAAACTTAATTCTTCTATTAAAATAAAACACTTAGTTGATTATAGACTAAAACCACAAAATGTGATTTCTATCTTCATGAATCGGCTTAATAAATACACTCCTTTATTAAAGCCTATCTATCTTTCAAAACATGAGCCTGGTTTAAATCAATTCTCGAAGTATATTGAACATAAATTGATACGCGCAATTAATGATATAGATACCGATGTACTCATAGGTACAAGAGCAAGTTTTAATATATTTATTTCTAAATATTATCATGGACATGCAATGACAATAGGTATGGAGCATATGAATTTAAATGCCTATCCCAAAGCATATCGACAAGAAATATTAGATGGTTATCAACATCTAGACGCACTAACCACTTTAACTCATACGGATAAAGACCATTATGAATCATTCATTAAAACGCCTGTATATGTCGTCCCTAATATTATTCGAACTAAAAAATTAAATCTACCTAAAAAAAATATTATTTTAAGTGCCGGACGTCTAGAATATGAAAAAGGTTATGATATTTTAATCGAAAGTGTCCAACTCATTAAAGATACGCTTAGACAGAAAAAATATAAAATTGAGATTTATGGTGAAGGTCAAGAACATCAACATTTACAAGAAACTATTAATCATCACCACCTTAATGACTTAATAACTATACATCCAGCTACTCAACACCTTAATGAAAAATTAGCGCAAAGTCGAATGACTGTCGTTCCTTCACGAAATGAAGGGTTTGGAATGGTCATATTAGAAGCAATGGCTCAAGACAATATTGTTATTAGTTTTAAAGATACACTTGGACCTTCACAACTGATTCAACATAATAAAAATGGTTATTTAGCAGACTATGCGAATGCACAATCATTAGCAAAATATATTGATCTTGCTATTCAAAAGAAAGAGCATTCAGAAAACATGATTAAATCGAGTCATCGAACTCTTGAACATTATTCTCCAGATAAAATTTACGATTATTTTTATTCTATTTTCAAATAAAAAAGGATTGCAATCGGAATTCTCCGAATTGCAATCCTTTTAATGATATCTACATAAATATAGATAAGATAAATGTCCAAATACAGATAAAGATAAGTAATCCTATACTGTATTTCAGAGTCATTTTAAGTAATTCTGATTCTTTACCCACTTGTTTTACAGCTGCTGTTGCAATCGCAATAGATTGTGGTGAAATCAATTTAGCTGCAACCCCACCAACAGTATTAGCTGCAACAAGTAATGGTGCACTTGTACCAATTTGTTGTGCTACAGAAGCTTGGATTGGTGCAAATAATGAGTTGTTGTTTACAACTGATCCTGTCATAAACACACCGATCCAACCTAATACTGGAGATAAGATTGGGAAGACGCCACCTGCTTTTGCAATACCTTGACCCATAGCTGCACTTAAACCACCATAAGTTGTGATTTTAGAAATTGCTAAGATGAAGCAAATTGTTACAATTGGTAACCATAATTCTTTAAATGCTTCGACAAATAAACGACCTGCATCACCAAAGCTAACTTTTTTAGACATTAATACTGTAATAATAATTGTTAATAAAATGGCAGTACCAGTTTGACCAATAAAATTAAAAGTTAACATAATTGGTTTGTGTGTAACATCACTGTATGTTCCTGGTAAATTGAAATTAAATACTAATGCTGATAAAGGACCATTTGGTGCAAATAAGTTTTTGAAGAATGTTGCACTCCAAATCATAACAATAACAGTTAAGATAATGAATGGACTCCATGCGTATAGAATTTCTTTACCACTATGCGGTTTAACCGCTTCTGGTTTAACATCTTTTTGAATTCTAAAGATATTTTTCGGTTGAACTTTTTTAGAAAATACTGCTAAAACTCCCATTGTTACTAATGGTGGAATAATATCAGCTAATTCTGGTCCAACAAATACTGTAATTAAACCTTGTAATACAGTATACGTAATTGATGCTACCAAAATTTGAGGTAATGTTTCTTTAATACCTTTAAATCCATCGATAATAAAGATTAATAAGAATGGAATAATAAAGTTAATAATTGCCAAAGTTAAAGTAGCTGTTTGAGAAACAGCCATAGCTTGTACGTGACCTGGTAAATGAAGTGTATTCACAATACCTACTGGAATACCAATTGCACCAAATGCACCTGAAGCCGCATTAGCAATTAAACATAACATTGCTGCTTGTAAAGGTTTGAAACCTAATTGAGCAAGTAATAATGCACAGATTGCAATTGGCACACCAAAACCTGCAGCACCTTCTAAGAAACCATTAAACGCAAAACCAATTAATAGTAATTGAATACGTTGGTCTTGAGAGATACTCATGATACTATCTTGAATTGTACTAAATTGACCTGATTCTTGAGTCGTTTTATATAATAAAACGGCCATAATAACAATATAACCAATGGGAATAATACCTTGATAGAATCCCTCGATTACACCGCCTGTCGCAATACCACCTGGTAATTTAAAGAATGGGATAGCGATAAGTAAAGTCACTACTAAAGTAGTAATTGCTGCATAAATACCTTTCATTTTAAACACTGTTAAACATAACAAGAATAAAATGATTGGAATCGCTGCAATTAAACTAGATAACGCTAAGTTACCAAAAGGGTTAAAAGAATGTACTAACATAGTTTAAACGCTTCTTTCCTTAATATTTTATTATATTGATGAATTATCTAGCTAAACAACTAAAAATTCACTTTTATAATTTTAACAGGTATTCACAAAAATTAACATATTGTATTCAAGTTAAAATTAGAATATTACACTTTTTATTTTTGTGAATATTTTCACAAAAATAATATAACATTTCTTATCACAATTGACAATACTGTAAAAATAATTTATGTCAACAATAGTAGTAAAATCTATTTAAATTTTCATTAATATATGATTTTATATGATCATTCATGTAAATATGAATTTTTTAAAAGTGCATGGTAAAATAAAAATATGAAATTTAGGAGTTAAAGGATAATGCATAATGATTAAACAAATAAATATATCTAATATGGCACATCTAGATATACAACTTAATAAAGCTAAATCTGCAGGGTATTCACATTTTATCCCCTATTCTAACGAAATAAAAATTAATCAAGACATGCTTAATGCTGTCCCATTAGGTGAACATTCTATTGCGGTTGATTACACAATCCATGGTGTTTACCTTAATGATTGTCGTTATTTTGGGAATGATAAATTAAGTTTTCTCGCTTGGATGAATAATATTAATCATTATCCAAATATCATTTATAATATTGATACTGCGCTGATTTACCTTTCAAAATATCAAATTCAATCTATTATGGATTTAGCAGTCATCACTATTTTAAAAAATGAGATCGATATAGATGGACATGTTGTTTTTGATTTTATTGAAGAATTACAGACATCTAGTTCA
Organism: Staphylococcus sp. HMSC069E10; assembly: GCF_001809205.1. Lineage (NCBI taxonomy): Bacteria > Bacillati > Bacillota > Bacilli > Caryophanales > Staphylococcaceae > Staphylococcus > Staphylococcus sp. HMSC069E10. The sequence continues at coordinate 141,131 of NZ_KV796471.1, forward strand.
TTTTGGAATTCATTAGATACACGAGAAATTAAAATTGCCAATCACTTTGATTTAAATAAATTAGCTTATATCCACGGCCATTCGATTCCATTTCCTAAATATAAGCATCCATTAGCTGACGAAACTCTTCGTTTTGCTGATAGCTGGCTTGTAACAACAAAATTTAAATTACCTAAATGGATGTACAATAAAATTCATCAACGTGCTATTCAAAATCATAAAAAACTAAGTTATGTCTATACTAAAGATACATCCAAATTGAAAAATCATGTCGTATTTTTAGGGTTCGATTATGGCTATAGGGGTAACTCTAAATACCTTTTTAATTATTTTGTAAAACGAAATCCAACAACAGAAGCTTATTACATTACTGACGATAGACGTGGACCGTATTTCCTTCCCATTGATGCAGAACATAATAAAGAACTTATTGAAACTGCAAAAATTGTAGTCATTGAAAGTTATATGCCTGAAGCATACCAACCTAATGGTACAGTCATTCAATTATGGCATGGTACACCTATTAAAGAATTATTTTTAGATAGTAAAGAACCTTATCAAAATCAAACTATTTATAATTACAGAGCAAGAAAATATAATAAATGGAAACACCAATCATATGTCTTATTAGATTCAAAAGCTTCAGAAGGTTTATTTGAGACTGCTTTTCCTAATGAAACGGTTCAATTTCTTCCTTTTGGTTATCCAAGAGTACGTTATTTACTAAACTATAAAGATAATCAAAATCAGCAAAGAAAAATACGTGAAAAATTAAAACTCAATCATACAAAACCTGTTTTATTATATGCGCCAACATGGCATAAAAATACAGAATCATTTACGCCTTTAACGATGACACCAGAGTTACTAGAAAAATACTATGTGATATATAAGGGGCATATTGAAGGTGATGATGCTATTCCAGAAGGTGTCATTGAGGCTCCTATGGATATCGAAACACAAGACTTAATCTTAGTATCAGACATTGTACTTACTGATTATTCTTCTATCATTTTTGATGCCCTAACTATTGATAAAAAAGTTTGTTTATATACTCCTAACCACGAAGAATATAAAGAAGAACGTGGCGTCTATATTGATGTGCTGAATAGTCTAGCAAAAGTTTGGTACACAGACGAAGAAGTGTTACTAAATCATTTAATTCATGATAGGATTCCTACCATTCATCAACATGCACTTATAAATCGTAATAATCAATCTCTAAAAAAATTAACTCAACTTATGAGAGATATTTTAGATAAATAATAAAGCACTAAGCGTACAGAACTTTTCTGTACGCTTAGTGCTTTATTGTACGCTTAGTGCTTTATTGTGTTATTTTAAATTTCTTTTTCCATAATTAAATCCGTGTCTATTACATTACCATTAATAAAATCATGTTGTCCTGTAATTTCAAAGCCTTGCTTTTTATAAAAGCTAATGGCAGAAGGATTATTTTCCCAAACACCTAACCATATTTTTGATTTATTATACTCCCTTGCTTTATCAATAGCTAATTGAATAAATTGACTTCCTCTTCCTCCACCTTGGTAATCCTTATCAAAATAAATGCGTTGAATTTCTAAATATTGATCACCTTTTGGTTCAGTTTGTGTTTCATTAATATTTAATTTTAAATAACCAGCAATCTCATCATCTACCTTATAGAAATAGTGAAATGATTGGTGATGTTCGATTTCTGATAATAACTTCGTTTCATTATAGTTTTCTTTAAAAAATTTTTTAAAGTTTTCATCAGTATAACTACCTTTAAAAGTATCATAAAACGTTTTTTCTGCAATTTTTCTTAACTCACTTACATTATCTTGTTTAATTTCTTCAATTTCTTCTTTCATATTTCCCCTCTTTTTATTGTACTTATTTTTCTCAAAACCAGATAATATCTTATTCCTTATCAAACACATTTCAAACACTATATTAAATTATTTTTTTATAAATTAAAATATGTATTGATAATAATTATCAATAAGTATAAAGTAAAGATAGACTATATTAAAGTGAGGTGTTTAAGATGTTTCATGAGTTATTTATATTAGGCATGTCTGGACCTACCAGTTTAGTCATTATTAGTATTGTTGCATTAATTATTTTTGGTCCTAAAAAATTACCACAATTTGGTAAAGCGATTGGCAGTACTTTAAGAGAATTTAAGTCTGCAGCTGAACACATTGATTCAGATGAGGTGGAGGAAACACCCAGTAAACATTCTAAACAACAGCGAGACAAATCAAACTAGTTCGACCTTACTCGAACACTTTGAAGAATTAAGGCGACGTTTAATTAATATACTTATTTCATTTTTAATTACTTTGCCGTTAGTATACATATCATCTAAATGGTGGATCACAACTTTTGTTTACCATATTAAACGCACTCAAGTTGTTTTACATACTTTTTCATTCACTGAAATGATTCAAATCTATATACTAATCATTAGTTTTGTAACTTTGTGCTTAGTTCTTCCTATTATTTTCTATCAATTATGGGCATTTATATCACCAGGGCTTCATCAACGTGAACGTTTTTTTATTTATAAATATAGTTTATTATGTACTGCGTTATTTATCATTGGTGTCGGTTTCGCCTATACTATCGGATTTCCATTAATTATAAAATTTTCATTAACATTATCGAAAACAATGTATATTCAACCAGTGATTGGTTTTAATGCTTATTTACATGAATTAATAAGGTGGTTATTTATATTTGGTGTCGTCTTTCAATTACCTATGTTTTGTATGGGACTAGTTAAAATGGATGTAATAGATATTAAACAATTACACCAATATCGCAAATATATTTATTTTACTTGTTTCATTATTGCTAGTATTCTTGCACCACCAGATATCACTTTGAATCTATTTTTGACTTTACCACTCATTATTTTATTTGAAATAAGCATTCTTTTAACTAAAATAACTACTCGACATTAATGAATTCGAATCAAATGCAAAAGTCTCAAACGAGTAAATTAATCTACTCGTTTGAGACTTTATTTTCAATTTAGATATGATGCTTTGTTTTAGTATGTTTTAAAGTGAAATAAGCAATTAATAGTATATAAATTAATTGTGCACTCATCGTTTCAATACTTGGATAAAAACCAATGATATTAAGTGTTGGAATATGCTCAATACTATGTTGTGTTATCACTCCAAGTAATTGTAATTTTTGAATACTAATTCCTAACATTTTAAATGCCATAATAAATATTAAAATAGAAAGTACTCTAAAAATAAAATATATAGGTATCAATCGTATAACTGTTTTGAATAACAATGTAAATATGATTAATATAACAATGGCTAGTATAATTCCTATAACAAAATCTAAAGTTTTTATACTTCCCATCATTCCCATATAAAAGATAATGACTTCAACGCCTTCTCTCAAAACGGATATTAATCCAATTGTACCTAATAATGCTAAGTTTCGATTACTTATTGCATGGTGATACATTTGTTGAATCATATCATTCCATCGCTTAGCACTTGAACGTCTATGCATCCATATACCCACAATATACATTAAAACAACTGCTATTATTCCTAGCGCTGCTTCCATACCTTCACGTAATAATCCATTATTTCCTAGTACTTGAATAAAGATAAATGCTAATGCGAGACTTAAAATCAAACCTAATATAGCGCCACCAATGACACTTGTTGTCCCTTTAGTGTCTCTAACCTTTCTGGTCATAGTTGTTAATGTCAATATGATTAATAATACTTCTAATCCTTCACGTAAAAATATAATCATTACATCTATGGATGAATATGCGTCTTCACTTACAGTATCTTTAATTTCAGAATTTATTTTTATTAAACTTTCTTTAATACGATCTTTATTACTACTATCTAAAATACTTTGATAATATGGAATTTTATCTTCAATTTTTGTATATAAACTACTGTTTTTAGTTTGAATTTTGCCTTCAACATAAGGCCATATTTGTATAAATTTAGTCAGTGCCTCATCTGATTGTTTTAACTGATGACTCTCGATACCTTTGATTGCTTTCTCTAATTCAATATTAAGTTGGGTAACTTTATATTGATTTTTTTCAGTATTTGATTGCTTTTTATCAACAGTATCAATACTTGTTTTAAATGTCTTCCAAGCATTATCTACTTTTTTTATGTCTAATGGTTCTTTTTGAATAGCTACACGCAACTGCATCAAGTACACTTCTATTTGTCCATATTTATTTTCATCATAATTTCTGATGGCCGTTTCATGTTTTTTCCAAATTTGATTTAACATATTATTAATAGACTGTAATTTTGATCTATCTTTATTTTTTACAGCTTCTTGAATGATATTATCTTTTGCGTTAATTTGTTTTTTTAAATTTCTAATATCTTTATCAATATCATCAGTCGATACAGAACTTTCGTAAACGATGAGAGATTTTGTTAATTCTGATAACGAGTCGATTTGTTTATTTGTAGTCGTTGCTTGATCAATCATATGAAGTTTCGATTTAACATCTTTTCCTTTTTTATTTCCTTTAATATTTAAAGACATTATTTTATGTTTTACTTCATTCAACACGTTTTGTTTTTCGTTATAATTTAATTGTTTGTGCTCTAATGTCGATTTCGCATCAGAGATAGCTACATACGCATCATTTAATTGACTATCATTTGCAACACTAACTGAAGTCAATGAAAACAAACGTGTAATAATGATTAAGAGAGTAACTATCGATATCTTAACTAAATAGTGTTTCACCGATATAGCCTCCCTTTTGTATCCCTGGTAATACAAGAAATGATGCAGAACCTCGATGTGTGATATATTCGTTTAATTTATCATTGTGTCCTAAATTATTTTGAATATCGATAAACTGTTGAATAGATTTTTGGAAACAAATAAACATGAGTCCAGTATCTAAGTCACCTGTTTTAGCATTTGTACCATCATTATAATTATATGCTCTACGTTTAATAGAAGTTTTTACTTCACGAGCTAAACGCGTATGCGCATTCTCATCGATAACATACTTACCCTTATTATTTTTTGCCTTTAAATCAATATTATCGAATTCTTTCTTACCTGTTAGAGGGGCACCTGTAGAACGTTTACGACCAAATGTTGCTTCTTGCTCTTCTAATGCAGTACGATCCCATGTCTCAATATGAATTTGGATTCGTCTTATAACGCAATACGTCCCATTTTCTGCCCATCCATTATCAATGAATACATATTTTTTCAAGTCGTTATTGTTTCGTGGATTAACTGTACCATCTTTAAATGCCATTAAATTTCTCGGTGTTTCATTTTTTTTAGCAGAAATAAAACCATGTTGTGACCAACGAATTTTAATGATGTCTCTAAAAGGTCGTATTAAGTTATGTATAGCATGAAAAGTAACTTGAGGATCATTTGAACATGCTTGAATCATAATATCTCCATCACTATACTCTTCATCTAATTGATCATTAGGAAAATGAGGTATATCTCTAAAATCAAATGGAATTTTAGATGATAATCCTATTTTTTTCAAAAAAGACTTACTCACGCCATATGTTAAAGTGAGTTTACTAGCATCTAATCCTATTGATTCACCTGTGTCTACAGGTGGCAATAGTGTATTGTTACTATTTTTTCCAATAATAGCACCGTCAGTCATACTAACAGACATTTGAGTCCATTTTTTAAACATATCTTTAATTAATGTTTGATCTTTGGACTTTAAGTCTAATGCAATGAAATTACAATTTTTTTGAGTTGGTGTAGTAATACCCGCTTGAATATGGCCATAAAATTCATATGAATCGTTTTCTTCACTTTCAGGAGTATCAAACATCGATTTAAACGAAAAGATACTACCTACACTACTTGCTCCGATAACAGCCCCAGCGCTTCCTATCCCCAGTAACTTTAAAAATGAACGTCTAGTCATTTGAGGAGGATTTTTATGATTTATTTTACTCATTCTGTAACCACAGCCATTTTACTTAATGGTTCTCCTAATGAGTTAACTGCATCTGATAAAGCTTTTCTATCTTCTTTAGTTACTGCACTATAATCTTTATAACCATCATTGTTTTTATATTTATCAAGTAATTGATTCACTTTATTAAAATTATCCCTAATTGTAGAACTCAATTTTTTGTCTTTCTTTTCTAATTCAGGTTTAAATAACTCATAAATTTTTTGAGCACCTTCGATATTTGCTTTAAAATCATATAAATCGGTGTGAGAGTATATCTCTTCTTCTCCAGTAATTTTTGATGTAGATACTTCATTTAATAAATCCACTGATCCTTGTAGCATTAACTTAGGCGTAATATCTAATGTATCTACTTTAGCATCTAATTCTTTAGCATCTTTTAGTAATTGATCAGCATCCTTCTTAGTCATTTCATCTATTTTATTTTCTTGATAAAGAGATTTTTCAATTTTATGATACCCTGTCCATTTATCTTCTTTTTTCTCTTCTTTCATATCAGCTAGGCGAGCATCGATTTTAGGATCTAAATCGCCAAATGCTTCAGCTACGGGTTCAGAACGTTCATAATACATACGTACTTTAGGATACAAAGTTTTTGCTTTTTCAATATCATTTGCTTTTATTGCAGATACAAATTCTTCAGTTCCTTTTAAAAACTGATCTAACTGTTTATTTGTATATTTTCTATATTCTTTAGCTGCTTTCTGTAATGCTACTTTATTATCGTTTGTCGATTCTTTTGAAGTTTTTTCATTGGCATTATCGTGATTATTATGACCACAAGCTGTTAATAGTAGTGATGATGTTAGTAAAATAGTTGGTAATTTCTTCATAATAAATTCACCTCATTAAAATTTAGTGATTATCTTTTGATGTTAAATATTTTAAAATGTATATTCTCTACATCTAAATTTTAAAATTGCAGTTTTATATCTCTATCAACATGATTATTATCAAGTGATAATCATTATCAATAAAATTATATATTTATGCTATTTTACTGTCAATATAATTATTTTTTATCAAAATACAGACTATTTTATATTTAATTTATATAAACTTTTTAACTTAATGACTCATTTAAAATGTGGTATGGTTATTTAGGATATGCAATTAACATCTAATTTTTTATTTTTAAGGAGTACGATTTTATGAGTGTAAATTTCAAAGCGTTTATGGTTGAAAAAGATAATGATGGCACTGTCACAAGTGATTTCAAAGATTTATCAATCAATGATTTACCTGAAGGTGAAGTTTTAATAAAAGTTCAATATTCTGGTATTAATTATAAAGATGCCTTAGCCACTGTTAAAGATAGCGGTGTACTTAAATCATATCCAATGGTTCCTGGAATTGATTTGGCAGGTACAGTCGTAGAATCTGATGACCCTACAATCGAAAAAGGTGAAGAAGTTATTATTACTGGCTATGATTTAGGCGTCAATCATTACGGTGGATTTAGTGAGTATGCCCGTGTTAAATCAGATTGGATTGTTAAATGTCCTGAAAATCTAACACTTGAAGAAGCGATGATTTATGGGACTGCTGGTTACACAGCTGGTTTAGCAATAGAAAAATTAGAAAAAGCAAACTTTATGACACTTGAAGGCGATAAAGTACTTGTACGTGGCGCTTCTGGTGGTGTTGGGTCTTTAGCTGTAATGATGTTAAATGAACTTGGTTATAAAGTTGTAGCAAGTACTGGAAATAAAAAAGCTACAAATAAATTAAAAGAATTAGGAGCAAGAGAAGTTATCGATCGTATTTCTGAAGATAGTAATGAAATATTAGGAAAAAGAACTTGGCAAGCTGCTATTGATCCTTGCGGTGGTCCTGGAACACCTTATATAGCAAAGCATCTAACAAATGGTGGTGGTGTTGCATTAATTGGTATGACTGGAGGTAACCACTTTGAAACTTCAGTATTTCCATTTATTCTTCGCGGTGTAAGCGTCGTTGGACTTGATTCAGTTATGACACCAATGAAATTACGTCAACGTGTATGGAGAAGATTAGCAACTGATTTAAAATCTGATAAATTACATGAAATTAAAAATACAATTGCTTTTAAAGATTTAAAACATTCTATTGAGACAGTACTTAATCATGAGAACGCTGGAAGGATTATTATAGATTTTGAAGCATAGTTAATATTTATTTAATAAAAAAGAGCAAGAAACCCAGTTTATATCGGTTTCCTGCTCTTTATTTTTAAAGATAATAAGTTATATCTTTTTTATCTTTTATTCTTGTTATTTTTTTGTTTTTTTCTACGATTCTTTAATACTAATCCTAGACCAACTAATAGTGTCATTAATTCAATTTCTAATTGAATAGATGTACTTTCTGAACCAGTATCAGGTAATCTATGTGATTTAGATAAATGACTGTTATTAGATTGAATACCGTCAATATTTGATTGATTTTGATTATTGTCTTTATTGTTATGACTTAAGATGTTTTCAATTTTATCAATATCAAGCATATTCAATTTGTCCATTAATTGTTGGATAATTGAACCGATATCATCAATATGTGATTTATCAATTTCTTTTAACGTATCACGTCTAAGTTTTTCAAGATAATCAATTAATTTAGCTTTTTGTTCATCTGTTAAATCTTTGCGTGCGTTAATTTCTTTAATTTTATTATCTATTAACGCATTAGTAATTTCTTTTGCAACAATTTTCGCTATATTATCTTTGCCCTCTTTAAGTTTATGGTTAATTTCATTGATATCATTTGCGTTATCAATGTTTTCAAGCGCTTTTTGTAAAGCTTTGTTTATTTCAGCTATCGCTTTTTGTTTCTGAGCATTAGTTAAGTTAGAATTATTTAGAATTTCTTGGCGTTTTTTATTAGCAAAATCAATAATTTCTTGTTTAGCCAAAATTTTAGCATCAATTAATGCTTTTAAATTATCGATTTCTTTTTGAGTATTATCTTTAATCTTATTAATGTCCGTTAATGTAGTTGCATTATTAATCTGACTCTTTGCATTTTCAAGAAGACGCTCTAATTTAGATTTAAGTTTTTCTTTATCTTCTTTAGAAAGGTTAGGATTGCTGTCAATTTCATCTTTCAATCGGTTAACTTCATTTTCTAACTCTACTAAAGCTTTTTGTTTAGCTAATTCAACTTGATGTTTTCCATCTAAATCATATTTTGCTTTTTTAATATCTTGAATTAATTTATTAATTTCTTCAAGTGATGCATTTGTACCAATACCTTTATTTATTAAGTCTTCAGCTTTTTTAATAAGTTCATCGTAAGCGGATTTTTTATCTGGTGAAGCTTCTGAATAATTAACAGAATGCTTGATATCTAAATTATCAGCTATTTCATCAATTAAATGTTTCATAGCTTTATCCACTTCTTTAGCTTTATTAATAATTATATCTAAATTATCACGTGAATTTTCATTATCTATCATATTGTTAAACGCATCTTTTTGTGCATTGTTCAAATGTTCTAAGTTTTCCAATATGTGTTTAACATTATTTCTAGCATTTTGTAATTTTTCTGCACCATTTAAATTATTTTTAGCATCAATTATCTTATCTTTAAGTTGATTTATCACGCTAGGATCAATAATAGGATTTTTTGCATCATTAATTAGTTTTTCAGCTTCTTTTAAAGCATCATCATAGGTATCTTTTTTATCTTTATCTCCATCAGTATAATTAATACTTGCTTTGATTTTATCTTTTTCAGCGATGTTTTCTTTTAATTGTTTCATCGCATCATTTAATAAATTAGTATTATGTTTAATATTTTCTAATTCATCAGAAGTTGTAGAAGCTTTTGTCTTTTCTATTAATTTATCCTTCTGTGATTCTGTTAAATCAGTTTGTTGTTTAATTTTTTTAATGACAGCATCATAATCTAATATTAAGTCATGTTTAGCTTGTTCAAGTTCATCTTTAGCACGTTTCACATTTTCGATAGTTTTATGAATTTCATCAACTGTTGAAGTTGGGTTATCAATAACTTTTTGTGCATTAGCTAATGTATCTTTTGCTTGACTTAATTTATTTCTATAATTTTCAACAGAATCACTAGTCATATTTTTAGTTTCAGGCACCTGATTAATGCTTGTTTCTAAATTGTTTTTAGCATTATTCAATAAAGTTTTGTCTGGAATTAAATCATGTTTAGCTTGTTTTAATGCAACTGTAGCTTCATTTACTTTAGCTATTGCTTGCGCAATTTCCCCAGATGTTGCATCGTCATTTTCAATCACTTTTTGTGCGTCTCTGCTGACTTGTTCTGCTTCTGCTTTTTTCGCTCTATAATTA
>NZ_KV796472.1:0-174713 GCF_001809205.1 Staphylococcus sp. HMSC069E10
TTTGTTAGGAATTATGTCCCAGCCTCTTTTAAACATAACTAGCATTATTATTTGGCAATATAAGTTGTCAAAGTACCAATGTTATCAATAGTTACTTTAACTTCATCACCTGGTTGTAAGAATTTTGGTGGTTGTAATCCAGCTCCTACACCCGCTGGAGTACCGGTTGCAATGATATCACCAGGATGTAAAGCAACATATTTAGAAATTTCTTGAATTAAGTCATCAATTTTATTAATCATTTGACTAGTGTTTCCATCTTGGCGAATTTCATTATTCACTTTAGTGACAATATTAACATTTTCTGGAGTAGGTAATTCATCTTTAGTAACAATATATGGTCCCATTGGGCAACCACCTGTTAAACTTTTAGATAAGAATGCTTGATCTTGTGTATTTTGAGCAGTGCGGTCTGTAATATCATTAATGATAGTATAGCCATAGACATAATCTAATGCTAAGCCTTTAGGAATCTTTTCGCCATATTTACCGATCACAATTCCTAATTCACCTTCGTAATCTAACTGATCTGTAATATCTTTATGATTTGGAATTGTTGCGTTATCACCAGTTAAAGAAGAAGCTGCTTTAGTGAACACATATAAACGTTGCACTTCATGATTTAACTCAGAGGCATGATCTTTATAGTTACGACCAAAAGCAATAACATTATTCGGTGGTGTTACAGGAGGTAAAAATTCAATATCATTAAATGAGAATTTATACTGATCTGCTTTTCCACTATTTTCAACAGCTACTATTGCTTTACGTACTTGTTCTTGGAAATCAAGTGTTTGGTTTTGTTGTAAACCTTCAAGTAGCGTTTGTGGATGGAAGTCTCCTTCACCAAATTCAGCAAAAATTTGTTTTAAATCCCATACAGCGTCTTCACGCTTTACTTTAACGCCATATGATTCAGCGTTATTGTATTTGAATGATAAAAATTTCATTCATTATCAACTCCTCATCTATATCTTATTTCATATTATAACTTTAATTATTAATAAATAACAAATATATATGTCTGAAATTTTAGAAATTTGACGCATCTTTTCTAAAATAAAATAAGATTGATATTATAAAGCATCTTCAATGCTCATCTCACCGAATTGGAAGAAATATAAATAGCCGTTCACTCTTTTATTTAGTATTGTTTCTAAGGTGTTTTTGTAATATTTCATTTGAATTTTATACTTATCACGTAATTGTATTCCAATCTCTTGATCCGTCAGCCCTCTTCTTCGATTAAAAGCATCTGTTTTGTAATCTACAAAATAATATTGATTATCTTTAATAAAAATCAAATCAATCATACCTTGGATAATGGAGACATCTTCATCTAAATCTGGTATTTCATCTACACGTGCTTGATTAACTACAAATGGTAGCTCTCTGTATACTTCATCAGCTTGTGCAATTTTCATATATAAGTCACTACGAATAAATTCCATAATTCTTTCAAATTGGATATCTTTTTTAGCGTCTTCTTCAATAATGTGTTGATCAATTAACATATGAATATAGTCATCTAACTCTATTTCAGTTAATCGTTGTTCTCTAAATGGAAGATGCTGCATAACGGTATGCATCAATGTACCAATTTCATTAGCTTTACGTTTTCTTTCTTGTCTTAAGAATTTAGGACGTTCATAAGTATAAGCACCAATGCGATATTGTCTTACTCTATCGTAACTTGTTCCATCTTCTTTAGTTTCTAATTGACGTTTTAATTCAGATACAGATTGTTTTGATGGCTTTTGAGTATTTTTTATAAATGGATACTTAAACGTTAATTGATGAATCATTTGTTGTTCGTTTTCTTTATTATTCGGAGCCTCTTCTTCAATATCATTGATAGTTCGATGTAATGTCTCATTTGAATCACTTATTAAAGATAATTCATCAAAATGAATGATTTTCAAATCTACATATGGTTTCAAACTGTCATCTAATTGATTGATAGATGTCTCAAATTGATAATCGGATGTGATAGATTGAGATAAGTGTTTCGCTAAAATACTATATACCAGATTAAAAGGTCGTTCTACTGATAATCTTTTATGAAGTGCAATGAGTTGATTTGAAATAGGCAAACGTTCATACTTTCTTAACTTTTCTTCTTTATCTACCGTTCCAATTAGAATGAGCTGTTCTTTTGCACGAGTTAATGCCACATACATTAAACGCATCTCTTCAGAAATCAATTCTTTTTCTGTTAACGATTTAACAACTACAGATGAAAGTGATGGATAAGAAATATTATCTGTTAAATCATAGTACTCCATTCCTAAACCATATTTTTGATTTAATACTAAAGGTTTCCGAATATCTTCTTTATTAAAATTCTTAGAAAGACCAGAATAAATAACATATGGAAACTCTAAACCTTTACTACTATGAATTGTCATCATTCGAACTACATTATCATTAGGTCCTATCACATTTTCTTCACCAAAATCTTTTTTACGCTCTATCAATTCATCGATAAATCTTATAAATTGATAAAGTCCTCTAAACGTAGAGTTTTCAAATTCTATTGCTTTATTAAACAATCCAAAAAGATTAGCACGTCTGCCTTTACCACCAATCAGTCCGCTAAAATATTGAATGACATAATGATCATTATAGAACTTATCAATTAACTGATACACAGGATGTGTTTGCCCATAATCTTGATATAAATGTATATCTTCAATAAAACGACGTAATTTATCAACTAATTGTGTGTTAGCTTGATCATATTTTATATAGTGTAAAATTGATTGATAAAAGTAATCATCATTTGAACTGACTACTCGAATTTCAGCAAGTTCATCTTCAGTAAATTGATAAATAACAGAGCGCATTAACCCAACTAGATAAATATCTTGCAATGGGTTATCAATCGTTCTAAGAAACGATAGTACTAGTCGTACTTCCGTTTGTTCAAAATAACCTTCCTTACTATTAACATGGAACGGAATATTATTATCTTTAAATACTTTTTGCAAACGTCTAGCATTACTCATTCCACGTTCTAAAATAACAATATCTTTATAAGTTGCTTTACGATAGGCATTGTTTTTCGCATCGTAAACGAGTTTATTATCAAGGATATGCTTTACTTGTTCAACTACATAATATGCTTCTTGTTCCTGTCTATCTAAGTCTGTGTCCTCATTTTCAGATTTAATCAGCGCATGTAATTCGAGTGGCATTGGTTTTTCTGGATAATAATGAGCGCCGAAATATAAACGCGCATCGACATCATAATTAATTTCTCCAACCGCTTCATCCATCATATGATCAAAAAGATAATTAGTCGTTGAAAGTACTTCCTTTCTTGAGCGGAAGTTATTAGATAAGTCAATTCGAAGTCCCGTTTGTTGCCCTTCTTTAGTGAATCGATGATATTTACTCATAAACAATGTAGGATCCGCTTGTCTAAACTTATAAATAGATTGCTTTACGTCTCCCACCATAAATAAGTTGCCATCTAATTCATCACCACGTTTGATAGTAGATATAATTGCCTCTTGTACCTGATTGGTATCTTGATATTCATCAATAAGTATTTCTTCAAATTGATGACGATAATCTTTAGCGATAGTAGAAGGCATCCCGTTTTCATCTGTTAATATTTGTAAGGCAAAATGTTCATAATCTGCAAAGTCTAGTACATTTCTACTACGTTTTTTCTTAGCAAAATCATTAATGATATCTTTAATGATTTGAACTAAATATTTTATCCGAGGCGCTAACTGTTTCATATCGTCTTTAAGTTCATCTACTGACCGCATTAAATATTTATTTTTTACATCTTGAATGGTTTCATTATATTCTTTATAGAAAGATTTAATATCTTCAAGTGTCTCTAAATCTTCATTTTCTTTTTTTATTTTTGATGACATTTGTGGAAATTTTTCAGGTGTATGATTAAGAAGTGCATCTCTATTCAAAACACCATCTTCTAATATGCTTTGACATATCATTTTCTCTCTTTGGACAACTTCTAAATGTTTTTCAACAGCATTACAATAGGATAAAAGATTTTCTGCTTCAAGAAGTGAGTCAAATGCTGCTTTCATATATATTTCTGCAAGTATTTTTAATTCTTTAAGGTAGTCTTGTTGCTTCTCATCATTCTCGTAAGGATCAACTAATGAATCTAACCATTTAAATGGTGAAGGATTAGCTATACTAAAATAATAAAATCGCTTTAACATTTCTCTAAATCCATCGTCATTTCTATCATTTGATAGTTGTTCGACTAAAGTCAAAAATTCAATATCAGGATTTTCATAATGATGTTCTAGTACTTCATCAATTGATTGCTCCAATAAAAGTACGTTTTCTACTTCACTAATCGTTCTAAAATTAGGGTCTAGTTGGATAACATCATAATGTTGTTGAATCACCTTTAAACAAAAACTATGCAGTGTAGAAATTTGAGCTTGATGTATTTTTATACGTTGACTTTTTAAGTGTTCATTCTTAGGATCCTCTAATGAAGCTTGTTGAATACGTTGTTCTACACGATGTTTCATCTCTCTAGCACTTAAGTTCGTAAATGTTACTACAAGTAATTTATCAACATCTACTTCATCTCTTAAGATTTTTTGAATAATACGTTCAACTAGAACAGCTGTTTTTCCTGAGCCAGCAGCTGCTGCAACTAGTATATCTTGTCCTTTTGCATATATACTGTTCCATTGTGCATCCGTCCATTGTGCGTCTTTAGGTTTTATCGGAATATTATTCATTGTCCTCACCGCTTTCTAATTCGACCTCTTGAATTGCTTGAATTGGATTAATCGATTCATCTACATGGCGATAATGTTTACTATCAATAAGGCTATCTACGTGACATACTGACTGGAAACTACAAAATTCACATGGTAATTTGTCTTCAAATTTAAGTGGAGCTACTTCTGTATGACCATCCATAATATTTGAAGCAGTCTCAATAAAATTATTTTTATTGTGTTGAATAAATTTATGAATCGTTGTTTCATCAGCAACTTGGCTTCCCCGTGCACTAATACCTCCATCTTTTTTTAATGTCACGGGTACAATATCTGATTTAGATATCTCGTTAAGTCTTATATCCATAGCATCGATAACTTCAGCATCACTATTGATTAATCCTTTTAATTTATATTCTTTTAGAATAGCTTGATTAATATTTTTCTTATTTAATGCCTCTTCAGTTAAATCGCCCCATTTTTCAAATTTCAAACGTTCATCATGAATGTGGAAATATAACAATCCACCTGGTTTAACCTCTGAACTTAAACCAAGTCGCTCTGAATTTTGTAATACGATATCCATATACGTCATCATTTGCATCTGTTTACCATAATAAACTTTTTTCAAATTTAAATTGGCGCTATGATTAGATGATTTATAATCAATAATATTTACAAAACTTGTATTATTTTTTGTATAAGTATCGATACGATCAATTTGTCCACGAATATGAATCGGAACCCCTTGTGTCGTCATTAAGGGATGTGCAATCAACTCTTCTTCAGTTCTTGGTTTCTTTCTAAAAGCAGTTTCAAAACGTTTTGGTCTAAATTTTGTATTCTCATTTTGATAACGAAGTGCCTTTAAAGTACTTTCAACAATGACACCTATACGTTTAGATACATAACGATAATATGCATTGGAATCCATTAAATTAAATTGCACTTGTGGTAAAACATGTTGTAGAGCTTCTTCTGTAAGTGCATGGATTTTCTGATTATCCAGTTGACTAAATTCTCCGTTTACTTTATCCGAAATATATTTTAAAGCATTATGAAAAATATTACCTAAATCAAAACTTTCAAGTTGATATTTGGTACGTTCATTTAAACGAAGACCGTAAGTAGTATAATGTTGGAACGGGCAATCATTATAACCTTCAAATCGTGAAACACTAGCATTAATAGACGTTCCATATAATGCTTCTGACAATTGTGGTGTGAGTTGAATGGTTTCATTATCATATGTTAATGCTGTTGATAAATAGTTTATACTGTCATTTAATTCTTCATTTTCACTTATAACTTTATAAGCATCAAGCCACGTATCTGCTACCGCTTCTTCTTCCAACCACGATTTCAATGCTTCAAATAAATGAATTTTAGTTTGATGTGGATGTTCCATTAATGTAAGAGGATATGCATGATGCAGATAATGAATATTTTGGATATCCAAATTACTGAACAATGCTTGAATCTGATTTAAAAATGGACTTTTTTCTTTTTCATCTCCTTGCATCCCCATAAGACTATATGAAAAAGTCATTTGTTCACATGCACGTGTCATAGCAATGTAGCATACAAATGCTTCATCCATTTGTAAGATATCAGAGGTTGGACTTAATTCAACACTTCCCTGTTCCTCTAACAAACGTTTTTCTTCATCAGTGATTAAACTTGAAGATGACATGGACTGTGGCATCACTCCATCATTCATCCCAACCATATAAACGTGTTTTTTATTATCAACTTTTGCTAAATCCATAGTCCCTATGCTCACTTGATCCAATGTTTGAGGAATCATTACAAATTCGAGTTGTTCAAGTCCAATGTCAAATACTTCTAAGAATCGATTTAAACTCATTTCTTCTTCTTCAAATACTGTGACTAAATCATCTAGTATTTGTATTAATCCATTCCATAATTGGTCAATTTCTTCTGCTTTCTCATGGTCCCCTTTTAAATCTAGTTCATCACGGTGAGCCATTAAATATTTAGGTAAATCAAAAGCTTCCATTGTTTCATAAAATGCAGTTGCATAATCTCTAACATTTTTAGAGTGAAGCATGGCTTGCTCAAAACGAAGTATTTTATTTACAACATCATCCTTTAAGCGTATGACGTCTTCAAATGCTTCTTTTTCTTCTTCAGTTAATTGATGCTCTTTACGTCCCATTTTTGTAAAATTACCGATATTAAACAATTTATCATCTAACCATTTTTTACCGTAAATACCTCGTTCAATGACAAAGTTTTCTAATAGATCAATTAAGTAACTACTATTTTTAAATTGATGAGATAAAATATTGGTTTTAAATAGTCTCATCATTGGACTAAGCCCCATATTACTTTGGATAACTTCTAATAAAGAACGTATCATTTCCATTATAGGATGATGTGTCATCGATTTTTTAGTATCAATATTATAAGGAATATCGTATTGTGGCAAAATAGATTCAAATAGATAAGCATATGTTTCATCTCTATATAAAATTGCAATATCTTGATATCTAAAGTGTTTATCACGTGTATCTTTAATAATACGTCGTGCTATTTCATTAACTTCTTCTCTCATATTCGATGACTCAAGTAAATCAATATAACCATGTGATTGAGTTGGATTAACTTGAAGTGCGTCAAATTGTTGTTCTAATTGTAATAAATCTTTATTTTTGAAACGATATGGTGTTGTAAAATAATGTTCATTTAAAGGTATATGTAATTCATTTGCAATTTCTTTTAAGTGAATAAGTACGTCAGAAGGTTTTCTAAACATACTAAAGTGATCTTCATTACCATCTGTAGTTAATAATATAGTAACTTGTTTAGCATTTTGTACTAATGCTTTAATAATTTGATATTCAAGTGTTGAAAAGTTATAAAATCCATCTATATAAATATCAGCATGCTTAATCCACTCAGATTTGTGCATTATTTCAATAAAATAATTAAGACTGTCTTCAGCGGTAATAAATTCTCCATTTAATCGTTCTTCAAAATAATGATAAATAAGCGAAATATCTTCTAGTTTATGTCGGGTTCTTGTTTGTAATTCATTATCTTCTAAAAATGAATCAAGTTGATGAGGTGTTACAGAATATTTCTTAAAATCTTGGATTTGTTCACTTAATTTTTCACTAAAACCATAATAATCTGCTTGAGATTGATATAATTTCATTTCTGATTTGTGTTGTTGAACGATATTGAATATCATCATTTCAATAGCTGCTTTAGTTAAACGTGTTTCAGTTAATCCTCCGAGTTCTTGAAAGATTCTATAGCTCAAACGTTCAAAATGTAAAACTTCCGTTCTTAAACTCCCGTTTAACTCTCGATCATTTACGAAAGATTGCTCCAATTGAAACGTACTTTGGGTAGGTGCAATCAAAATGATAGGATCTCCAAGAGGATTTTCTTTCATTTGTTGTTTAATATTTTTAATCATATGATACGATTTACCGGTACCAGCTCTTCCAAGATATGTATTTAATTCCATTATCTACACACTCCTTTAAACTCATTTTACCACGGAACATACGTTCTTAAAAAGTAAAGTAGATAAAATAAAAGTAGAATGTGAATTCACCTGAATTGACATTCTACTTTCATTTTTAAATTGATATCCTACTTATCTGGATTAAAATTAAATTTAAAATCATTTAGTGGCCAAAATCTAAATGATACTTTACCGACGATTTGTTGTTTATCTATTAATCCAAACGCTCTACTATCTTTACTAACTTCACGATTATCTCCTAGCACTAAGTATTTATTTTTAGGAATAACGTTAGACTTAGGATGAGCATTAAGAAGATCCTTAGTTTCAAAAGATCCTGTAATGTACTCTCCTTGTTTATGTTTTTCATTATAGTCTAAGTAAGGCTCATTTACTTTTTTTCCATTAACATATAGCTGATCTTTTTTATATGTCACACTATCTCCTGGTACGCCTATCACTCTTTTAACATAGTCATCAGATTTATTAGCATGGAAAACAATAACATTTCCTTTTTTTATGTTTCCTACCTTATAACCTAAAATGTTAACCATTACATGTTGTCCATCTTTTAATGTTGGATCCATAGAGTCGCCTTTTATTGTATAGGATTTGGCAACAAAAGTGACTACAAGCCATACAAGCAATAAGCCTACAGCTATCGCAACAATCCATTCTGTTATTTCTTTTTTCAAATATAACACCTCATCTATTTATTAAACTCATAGTTGAATGATCTAAAAGGATAATACCTTAGATATACATTTCCTATAACATCACTTTTTTTAATTAATCCATATTTTCTCGAATCAGTTAATGTATTACTATTATCATTCAACACTAAAAATGAGTCAGGTGGAATAATATCCCCATCAGTATTTTCTAAATCTCGTAATGCGAAATCATTAATATCTCTATTTTTAGCATAATATTTATTCACTTGTCTATCATCTTTATATAATTTACCATGCCTTATTTCTACCGATTCGCCTGCTTTCCCAATAATACGGCTAAAATGAATTTGATCATGATGACGATACATAATAATATCGCCTTCATTTAATAAATTAAATGTCACTTTCAATTTATTAATCATTATATAATCATTTTTATTTAGAGTGGGGGCCATCTCATTAGTATGAACAATTGCACTTCTTAGTAAAAAATTTTGGATAAATATCACAAAAATAATTGCTAAAATAATGGAGATACTCGTACTTATAATTCGACGCAAAATGTCACTCCTCATGTGTTCCCATAAAATGTTTTTCAACTCTTTTTCCAATAAACCATATGACTATAGTAACAATAATTAAAATAATTGCTCTTATAGGATGGGTTAAAAATGTAGTCACTTCTCTACCCATCACTGCTAAAAATGAGATGGAAATAAACTTTGAAAATAATAAAATAATAAAATAATTCTTCATTTTAATATGAGAAAAACTAGCTACAAAGTTTACTACTGTATTAGGTGTAAATGGAAAACACATTAATATAAAAATAGGAACAAGTCCTTGTTTATCTATAAAATGTGTAAGTTTTTTCACACCTTTTTTTGCTTTAACTCTTTGCATAAAAGATGCATCAACGAATTTCCTAAAAAAATAAAATACAGTAAATGTCCCAGCGACGATCCCTAACCAACTAATAATGGTTCCTGTAATAAAACCATAAGCATGAACATTTAAGATGACATATAGAGTTAAAGGAAAAACAGGAATCATAGCTCTTAAATAGAGAATAATAAAACCTGCAAAGTATCCTAATTGTTGTAACACATTAAACCAATGTTCAATTTGATGAAACACTATATCATCAAATCCTTTCTTGAAATTTCATCATTCTCTATTGAGTATAAAATTATTTTACACTCTTTTCTTAAAAAAACTATTAATTCAATAAGAAATCAGTCACAAGTACTAGATAACAGATTTAACATTAGTCATATTAATCATTTAAAAGAGAGTGAGACTGAATTCAAAACGAATTCAGTTTCCTTCTCTTGACCCCATATTACGTTAAACAAAAACTTCTTTTTATGAAAGTCTAGTATGTTGAAAAAGATTGATATAAGTATATATTCAATTGAGTCATTGACTGCCAATATATAAAAAACGCCTAAGACAGCTCATCATGTCCTAGGCTTTAAACTATCATTTTATTTAAATTTATGTTGATATTATAAACGTTCTTCTAATTCTTTTTTCTTATCTTCATAACCTGGTTTACCAAGTAAAGCAAACATATTTTGTTTATAAGCTTCTACACCAGGTTGGTTAAATGGATTAACACCTAATTGATAGCCACTCATCGCACATGCTAATTCAAAGAAGTAAACAACATAACCGAATGTTTCTTCATCTAAACGTGGGATATTCACAACGATATTAGGAACGCCACCATCAGTATGAGCTAATAACGTACCTTCAAATGCTTTTGTATTAACTTCATCGATTGTTTTTCCAGCTAAATAATTTAAGCCATCTAAATCGTCATCATCTTTTTCAATTGTAATATCATGTTTAGGTTGATTTACTTTTACAACAGTTTCAAATAAGAAACGGCGTCCTTCTTGAACGTACTGACCTAATGAATGTAAATCAGTAGTATAGTTTGCGCTTGAAGGATAAATACCTTTAAAGTCTTTACCTTCAGATTCACCGTATAACTGTTTCCACCATTCATTAAAGTACTGCATAGATGGTTCGTAGTTAATTAACATTTCAGTTGTATAACCTTTACTATAAAGAACATTTCGAATTGTTGCATATTGATATGCAATATTCTCTTCTAAATTTTCAGATGATAGTTCTTTACGAGCTTTATTTGCCCCATTCATAATTGCTTCAATATCAATACCTGCAGTTGCAATTGGTAATAATCCTACTGCAGTTAATACTGAATAACGACCACCTACATCATCAGGTACAACAAATGTTTCATAACTTTCATTATCTGCTAATTGTTTCAATGCACCTTTTGCTTTATCAGTTGTAGCAAAAATACGTTTTTTTGCTTCGTCTTTACCATATTTTTCTTCAACTAATTGTTTAAACAATCTAAATGCTACAGCAGGCTCAGTCGTTGTTCCTGATTTAGAAATAACATTTACTGAAAAGTCTTTATCAGACAAGTAATTCACTAATTCTTGTGTATAACTTGAAGATAAGTGATTTCCTACAAATACAATCTCAGGATATTCTGTACTGTTACGGAAAGATGAAGTAAGCATTTCAATTGCAGCACGTGCACCTAAATATGAACCGCCAATTCCGATAACTACCAATACATCTGAATTCGATTGAATATGTTTTGCTGCTTTTTGAATTCTAGAAAACTCTTCTTTATCATAATCTTCAGGTAAATTTACCCAACCTAAAAAGTCGCTTCCAGCACCTGTACCTTCATGAATCGTTTTATGAATTGTTTTTACAATATCTTTTTGTTGATCAAGTTCATGTTGACCAAAAAATTCTAACGTTTTTCCATAATCTAATTGAATATGAGTCATTTATAAATCCTCCAATGTTTATGAATTAGTTTCATTTTACTAACTTTAAGTTATCTATTCAATGAACAAGTTCAATTATTCAAAAAATAGTCTGTTTTTTTTAGAATCATTGAATTACCTTACCTTGTAATGAATACACAATCGAAACAGCAATAAACTCCTTAGTTGTAGTAATATTCAATAAATATAGAAATAACAATAGATGATTAATGATATTCTAATTATCTTTATTTTGTATAAATATGTAAAAAAATGGTTTTATTTTCATAATAAATCTGTTAGTATAGAATTATATCAATTTTCAGAAAACTTTGAGGTGACAATATGAAAGATAAAATTGTTTTAGCTTATTCAGGTGGATTAGATACTAGTGTAGCTGTTAAATGGCTTATAGATAAAGGGTATGACGTAGTGGCAGTATGTTTAGATGTTGGCGAAGGTAAAGATTTAGATGTTGTTTATTCTAAAGCATTAGACATGGGCGCCGTCGAATGTCATATTATTGATGCAACTAAGGAATTTAGTGAAGATTATGTAAGTTATGCAATAAAAGGAAATTTAATGTATGAAAATAGTTATCCTTTAGTATCTGCGCTTTCAAGACCCTTAATAGCGAAGAAATTAGTAGAAATTGCTGAACAAACAAAGTCAATCGGTATTGCACATGGTTGTACTGGTAAAGGTAATGATCAAGTACGTTTTGAAGTAGCAATTAAAGCACTTAACCCTAATTTGAAAACATTTGCTCCTGTTAGAGAGTGGGGCTGGAGTCGTGAAGAAGAAATCGACTATGCAATCAAACATGGTATTCCTGTAAGTATTAATCATGATTCACCTTATTCAATCGATCAAAATTTATGGGGTCGTGCAAATGAATGTGGTATTTTAGAAGATCCCTATGCTGCTCCACCGAAAGATGCATATGATTTAACTGCTGAATTAGAGGATACACCAGATACACCAGATGAAATTATCTTATCATTTAAAAATGGTGTTCCTGTTCAACTTAACCATAAAGACTATGATTTAGATCAGCTAATTCTAACATTAAATGATTTAGCTGGTAAACATGGTATCGGACGTATCGATCACGTAGAGAATCGTTTAGTTGGTATAAAATCACGTGAAGTATATGAAACGCCAGGTGCTGAAGTGATATTAAAAGCTCATAAATCTTTAGAAACATTAACATTAACTAAAGATGTAGCGCATTTTAAACCGGTCATTGAAAAACAATTTGCTGAACAAACATATAATGGTTTATGGTTCTCACCTTTAACAGACAGTCTAAAGCAATTCATTGATAGCACTCAACAATATGTTGAAGGAGATGTCAGAGTTAAATTATTTAAAGGTAATGCTATTGTTAATGGTAGAAAATCGCCTTATACACTTTATGATGAAAAGTTAGCAACTTATACTAAAGAAGATGCTTTTGATCAATCAGCTGCAGTCGGCTTTATCGATATTTATGGACTACCAACACAAGTAAATGCTTATTTACATGGAGGTTATAGTAATGAGTAATAAAGCATGGGGAGGTCGTTTTCAACAACAACCTGAAGAGTGGGTAGATGCGTTTAATGCTTCTATTGACTTTGACCAAACGCTTTTAGATGAGGATATTCAAGGTAGTATTGCACATGCAACAATGCTTGCACACCAAAACATTATTTCTGAAGAAGAAAAAAATGCCATTGTAAAAGGTTTGAAAGATATACAAGCAGATTTTCATAACCATAATATTGAATTTAAACATGCTTTAGAAGATATACATTTAAATATCGAACATGAACTGATACAACGCATTGGAGATCCAGGTGGCAAATTACACACAGGTCGTAGTAGAAATGATCAAGTAGCAACAGACTTACATCTCTATGTAAAAAAACAAGTCATTGAGATTCAAGCACTCATTCGTTCATTCCAAGAGTCTATTTTAACTTTAGCAAAATCTCATGTAGACACGATCATGCCAGGTTATACGCATTTACAACGTGCTCAACCTATTTCTTTCGCACATCACATCATGACATATTTTTGGATGTTAGAAAGAGACTATACACGTTTTGCAGATAGTTTAAAACGTATTGATATATCTCCACTTGGCGCTGCAGCATTGAGTGGCACTACACATCCTATCGATAGACATAAAACTCAAGAACTACTTGGTTTTGAATATATTTATGAAAATAGTCTTGATGCAGTGAGTGATCGTGATTACATTATTGAAACATTGCATAATATATCATTAACAATGACTCACCTATCACGTTTTGCGGAAGAAATTATTTTTTGGTCTACGGATGAAGCGAAATTTATTACACTATCCGATGCATTTTCTACTGGTTCATCTATTATGCCTCAAAAGAAAAATCCAGATATGGCTGAACTCATTCGTGGTAAAGTGGGACGCACGACAGGACATTTAATGAGTATGCTTGTCACACTGAAAGGATTGCCTCTTGCATATAATAAAGACTTACAAGAGGATAAAGAAGGTTTATTTGATTCAGTTCGTACGATTAAAGGTTCATTACGTATTTTTGAAGGCATGCTTAATACGTTAACAGTTAATACAAATCGTTTAAATGAAACAGTGCATCAAGATTTCTCTAATGCAACAGAACTTGCAGATTATTTAGTAGATAAGAATGTACCGTTTAGAACAGCACATGAAATTGTAGGAAAAATTGTCTTTGAATGTATTCAACAAGGCATCTATTTATTAGATGTACCATTTGAACATTATCAAGAATTAAATGATAAAATCGAAGAAGATGTATATGATTACTTAAAATCAGAAAATTGTTTAAATAGAAGAAAAAGTTATGGTTCTACAGGCCAAGATGCTGTGCGTCATCAATTAAACGTTGCAGAAAATATTTTAAAACAATAATGAATACTATTATTAAATGACTATGAATCGAATAAATAAAGATTCTAATAAAGCATCTACTTGAGGATTAACTCTAAATCGCTTAATCGTTTTATAAGAAAGTTTTTGATTTTGTGAAGATCACATCACTTGTAAGAATAAGTACTGAAGTTTCCTTTCGTAGAGTAAGTTAAGTCATGTTAGAATCTTTATACATAAGGCACTTCGTTAATTTAGTTTAGTGATGTTTATTAAATTATACGAAAGTGCCTTATTTTTTTAAGTATTTCAATGTAAAATTACATATAAATATAAAGTAAATTGGCAAGACTCATTTTTTAGTTAAATTTAATTTAATTATTTTAACTTTCTCTATATTTATTGTTAATAAATTAATAGTTTTGCTAAAATTTTGAAAAAATTATTCTAAAAATTTCTTCTCTTTGCTAAAGTTTTAATGTATTTTTAAATTGAACTGAGAGGATGAATTTTTTGAAGGTTTCTAAAAAAGCAATGATATCTAGTTTAGCAATAGCCACTATCGGTTTAGTAACATTACATAATCCAGTAGAAGCAAATAATAATCATAACAACTATAGCACTACTTCTAATTCCGCTGCAGAACATCAACAGTTTAATCAATCACAAAATAAATATACGTCAGTAGCGATTAGTAAACATCGTAATCAAGATCATTCGAATTGGATGACCAACTTAACTGGCGAACGTTTTACGACTATCGCTCATAGAGGTGCAAGTGGCTATGCGCCGGAACATACGTTTCATGCATATGATAAAAGTCATAATGAGTTAGGGGCGTCGTATATTGAATTAGACTTACAACGTACGAAAGATGGACAACTTGTAGCAATGCATGACGAAACCGTTGATCGTACAACAAACGGTACAGGTCGTGTCGAAGACTATACACTCGCACAACTTAAACAACTAGATGCTGGGTCATGGTTTAACAATGCTCACCCTGAATATGCGAAACCAGAATATAAAAATGCTAAAGTCCCTACTCTAGATGAAATTTTATCTCGATACGGTACAAAGGCTAATTATTATATTGAAACTAAAAATCCTAATGTATATCCAGGTATGGAAGAACAACTACTTGAAACATTAAAAAAACATCACATGTTAACTGGTAACTCTTTAAATCATGGACATATATTAATTCAGTCTTTCTCAGAAGAAAGTTTACAAAAAATGCATCAATTAGATTCACGAGTACCATTGATTCGATTACTTGATAAAAATGAATTGCAACAACAAAGTGAAGCAGATTTACAACATATTCTCTCATATGCCATAGGTGTCGGCCCAGATTATACTAGTTTAAACGCTGAAAACACTAAGCATTTAAAAGATTTAGGTTTCCTAATTCATCCTTATACAGTAGATAAAACTACAGATATGCAACGTTTAAATCAATATGGTATTGACGGTCTATTTACAAATTTTGCTGATAAATATAAAGCTACTATCCCAAACGAGTAATTTTATTAATTAAATCACTCTATAAAAAAACCTCCCAATGACGAGTATATATTTCTCATCATTGGGAGTTTCATTTTTAATAGTTATATTTACGCCCATCCACGATAGCGTGCTGCTTCAGCGGTACGTTTAATTCCTACAATATAAGCTGCCAATCTCATATCAATTTTTCTATTCTGAGCTAATTCATAAATAGTGTCAAAAGCCTCGATTAATTTTTCCCGTAATTTTTCATTGACTTCATCTTCTGACCAGTAATAACCTTGGTTGTTTTGTACCCATTCAAAATAAGATACTGTCACGCCACCTGCACTTGCTAATACATCGGGTACAAGTAAAATATCACGTTCAGTTAAAATACGTGTAGCTTCTGGAGTGGTTGGTCCATTTGCCGCTTCTACAACAATGTCAGCTTTAATATCGTGTGCATTATCTTCTGTGATTTGATTTGAAATTGCAGCCGGTACTAAAATATCACAATCAAGTTCGAATAATTCTTTATTTGAAATTGTATCTTCAAATAAGTTAGTTACAGTACCAAAGCTATCACGACGATCTAGTAAGTAATCGATATCTAAGCCATTAGGATCATGTAATGCACCATACGCGTCTGAAATACCAACTACTTTAGCACCCATATCATTTAAAAATTTAGCTAAGAAACTTCCAGCGTTCCCAAAGCCTTGAATCACAATACGTGACCCTTTAATTTCTTTTCCTCTACGCTTAGCAGCTTGTTCAATAGCAATCACTACGCCAAGAGCAGTAGAACGATCACGTCCTTGTGAGCCACCTAAGACAATTGGCTTACCAGTAATAAAACCTGGAGAATTAAACTTATCTAAAGCACTATATTCATCCATCATCCAAGCCATAATTTGAGAATTTGTAAACACATCTGGAGCAGGAATATCTTTAGTTGGTCCTACAAATTGAGAAATTGCACGTACATATCCTCGTGATAAACGTTCTACTTCATGAATACTCATTTGACGTGGATCACATACAATACCACCTTTACCTCCACCATAAGGTAAGTTGACAATGCCACATTTTAAAGTCATCCACATCGATAAAGCTTTGACTTCTTCTTCATCTACATCAGGATGGAAACGAACGCCACCTTTAGTAGGACCTACAGCGTCATTATGTTGTGCACGATACCCAGTAAATGTTTTAACTGTACCATCGTCCATACGTACTGGAATACGTACTTGCAAGAATCTTAATGGTTCTTTAATTAAATCATACATACCATCATCAAATCCCAATTTATGCAATGCTTCTTTAATGATGCTTTGTGTAGAAGTCACTAAATTATTATTCTCAGTCATAATCACTTTCGCCTCTTTTTTTTCACAAATGTTTTCGCTTTCATAAGTATTGTAACACGCCTATACTTTTTAAAGAAATTAAATCATGCCATATTACGTCATATCTATTTACTTAAATACACTTCTAATTCGATTTAATGCTTCATCTAATTCTTCTTTAGTAATAACCAAAGGTGGTGCAAAACGAATTACTGTATCATGGGTTTCTTTACATAATAAACCTTTTTCTTTCAATGCTTCACAAAATGGTCTTGCACTGTCGTGTAATTCCACACCAATGAATAACCCGCGTCCACGAACTTCTTTAATTGCAGGGTGATTAATCTTTTGTAATTCTGATTTAAAATATTCACCTAGTTCATTTGAATGTTCTGGTAAATTTTCATCGATAATGACATCTAAAGCCGCAATTGACACTGCACAAGCAAGCGGATTGCCACCAAAAGTAGAACCATGAGAACCAGGTGTAAATACATCAAGCACCTCGTTATCTGCTAATACAACTGAAATTGGTAAGACGCCTCCACCAAGCGCTTTACCCAAAATATATACATCCGGTTTAACATTATCCCAATCACATGCAAATAATTTTCCAGATCGTCCTAATCCAGCTTGAATTTCATCGGCGATAAACAAAATATTATGTTCATTACATAAATCTCTAATGGTTTTCAAATAACCTTCTGGAGGAATATTAATGCCTGCTTCGCCTTGAATAGGTTCAACTAAAACAGCTGCTGTGTTTTTATTAATTGCTTCTTTTAATTGTGTTTCATTGCCAAAGTCAACTTTACGAAAACCATCTAATAAAGGACCATATCCACGTTGATATTCAGATTCAGATGATAAAGACACAGGGGCCATTGTACGACCATGGAAGTTCCCATTAAATGCAATAATCTCAGCTTGATTTGGTTCAATACCTTTAACGTCATAGGCCCAACGACGTGCAGCTTTTAAGGCTGTTTCAACTGCTTCAGCACCTGTATTCATTGGTAGTGCTTTATCTTTACCAGCTAATTTACAAATTTTTTCGTACCATTCCCCTAAGTTATCACTATGAAAAGCACGAGAGACAAGTGTCACTTTATCTGCTTGATGTTTTAATGCTTGAATAATTTTTGGATGACGATGACCTTGGTTAACTGCTGAATATGCTGATAACATATCTATATATTTATTACCTTCTGGATCAGTAACCCAAATCCCCTCTGCTTTTGAAACAACAATTGGTAGCGGCACATAGTTATGAGCACCGTAATGGTTTGTTAGTTCAATAATTTTTTCAGATTTAGTCATAATATCTCCCCTTTGCTTATTGTTATATTAAAACTAATCACTATATTTACTGGCTTTCGCAATTCTATTTTAAAACATTAAAGTCTCTCTAAATCCATTTATGAAAGCCCTTACAAATATAATGACATATCCTCTTATCATTTTACAAGTAAATTATTTCTATTAGCTAAAATTTTAATATAAACCTTTTTTTCTTAATAAAAAAAGGTAGTGGACAAAATTCATTATGAGTTCTGTCTCACTACCATACTATTTCATATTTTATTAATTATTTATCTTTACGAGGTAACGGATAAAATCCTTTATTAAATTGTTCCCATAAATTTGGTGGTAACGCATGTTTATCTTCACGATTTGGATCAAAGTATGAGATAATTTCCTCTTCTTTACCCTCTTCAATTTTATGGATAAAGTTATAATCTAGAAGAATTCCACGACCTAATGCTACGAGTTCAATGCCTGTCGATTCTACTGCATCTAAAGCATCATCAGCAGTAAATACAGAACCTATACCAATGACTGGCATACGTCCATCTACCCATTGATGGATAAGTTTTAGACGTTCTTCTCCTTCATATTTACCCTCACGTGTTTGTGAATGAATATCCATAATTGAAATATGAACATAATCCATCGCTTTTTTTGTAATTGTTTTAATTAATTTTTCTGTGTGTTCCATCGAAATACCAGGTGATTCTGCTTCTTCTGGTGATAATCTATAACCTACAATAAAATCTTTATTTGCATAAGTTTCTTTAACTTTTAATACTTCATCAATCACTGCAAGTGGGAATTTTAAATGGTCTCCCCATTCATCTTCACGACGATTATAGTATGGAGAGAAGAATTGATGAATTAAGTAATGGTTCGCTCCATGTATTTCTACGCCGTCAAATCCAGCTTCAATGGCGCGACGTGTAGCTTCACCGAAATCTTTAATTGTTTGTTCGATTTCTTCAGTAGTGATTTCTCTTGCATGATGTTCCTGTTGTTGACCAAAACTTTTCATTGAAACGGGACTTGGTGCCACAACATCTCCATTAGGAGTCAATTCAGGTAAAGCTTGTGCACCACCATGATGAATTTGGACTAATGCTTTTGCGTCATTTTTCTTCATTGCTGTCGCTAAGCGTTTTAAACCTTCGATATCTGAATCGTGTGCGACAGATGGTTGGCCTGGGAAGGCTTTACCAATATCATTTACATTACTCGCAGCATTAATTGCAAGACCTACATCTTTGGCACGTTTCTCAATGTAAGAAATTTCAACATCTGAAATGGTACCATCATCATTTGATGATGTATGTGTTAAAGGGGCAAGTACAAAGCGATTTCTTAATGATACACCGTTGGGTAATGTAACAGTTTCAAATAATTTTTTATATTTATTATTCATAAGTAATTCCTTTCTAAATCTTTTAGTTTTATTATTTTCAAACTATAACATGAACATTTTTATGTCTCTACTTTTATGCTTATATGCATTAACCATCTTTTTAAATTTAGCAATATATTGACATAATAAAAAACGTTACTTAAAAAAGTAACGTTTTAGCGTGTTGACAGTCATTCAATTATTATTACGAATTGCACGTTTAGACTGCTTAATCCAGACCGGTAGGCGTTCTTCAAGCGTTTGAAACCCATACTTTTCTGTCTCTTTAATTTCATCTAATACAGACTGTTTTTCTTTTTTTCGTTCATAATTCTTAAAGTAATCATTATCTTTAAGTGACAAATTAAGCTTTCCTTCATCGTCTATAGAAAGGATTTTAGCTTTTACAATTTGACCTTCTGATAGAAATTTTTTTAGATTATGGACATAATCATCCATAATCTCTGAAATATGGATAAGTCCTTCAGTATGGTCAGGGGTCTCAACAAAAGCGCCATACGGTTGAATTCCAGTCACACGCACTTTAATATGCTGACCTTCTTTATAGTGAGTATTCAACTTGATAACCCCTTATTTCGTTTTTCTTAACATATTAATAATAGCATAAATCCCATACTTGGACTAACGATAAACTAATAAAAAATTAATTTCTTTAGAAATTTATATTTCTTCTTCATAAATTTACATTAAAAAGTTCGTTTTTAATATAAAAAGATGAGCGTAAATGTCTTATTTAAAACAGTTTACGCTCACCTTTTTTTATTTAATGATATTTCTTTGATGAATTAAGCTTTTTTATCTTCTACATCAATAGATTCAATAACCACATCATGTACAGGCTTATCTTGTGCCCCTACTTTAGTATTTGCAATATCTTCTAATGTAGTTTCACCGTCAATTAATTGACCAAACACAGTATGTTTTTGATCTAACCAAGGTGTTCCACCTTTTTCTGCATAAGCTTTAGCAATTGGTTCAGGCCAACCGCCATCAACAAGCTGATTAAGCATTGTATCTGGTACTTCTTTCATTTGAACAACAAAGAATTGTGAACCATTTGTATTTGGACCAGCATTTGCCATTGAAAGAGCACCATATAAATTAAATGCTTCTAATGAAAACTCATCCTCAAATGAACCTCCATAAATACTTTCTCCCCCCATACCAGTAGCAGTAGGGTCTCCACCTTGAATCATAAAATCATTAATGACACGATGGAATGTAATGCCGTCATAATATCCATTTTTTGCATGTGTCACAAAATTTTCAACTGTTTTTGGAGCAATCTCAGGAAACAGCTTAAATGTCATATCTCCTTTATTTGTATGTATAATTACTTTAATTTCATTATCTTGTATTTCTTTATTTAACTGTGGATAGTTAGTCATTTAAATTCTCCATTCATGTTATGATGATATAGATACATATTAACATATTTGAAAGGAAGTAATATAGCATGTTATATCGATTCTCTCACAAAACAGGTACTTATGGTGTAACGATTAAAGAAGATAGCGATCATCAAGTTTTAGTACAAATTGAACAAGTCATTAAACATCCTAAACAAGGAGATTTACATCATCCTGGTGAAACTGAAGGTGTTTTTTTTCATGAAAGACGTGCTTTAAGCCATTATGAAAAACGTTATGCAACACGTTCACAATTGAGAGATTTTAATGTAGAAGAGATGAAATATGAAGATTCTTTACAACAAGCGATTACTAAAATGGAAAACGAATTAAAACAACAACACACAGAATACGCAAAATTGGCATTAGACAATTTAAACAGTCTAAAAAAAGACTATTCTATCCAATATAAACAAAATTTTTTCTAGTCCATTTTACGTCTTTCTTCCTATTTAACAAGATAAGTAAAATTGCTGACTTTACATCTTTTCACAGTTTTTCAGAATAAATTGATTGATGTATAATAAAATTTATAACAATTTTTGAAGGAGGAAAATATAGTGAGTTTGATACATATTGCGGTACTTTTACCGTTAATATTCGCACTCATTATTCCAATCCTTTATCGTTTCTTTAAAAAGATTCATTTAGGATGGTTTGTATTACCTGTTCCTGTTGTCTTATTTATTTATTTTTTATCTTATATTTCAACTACTCAATCAGGTAATACAGTAATAAAAACTTTCAATTGGATGCCACATATCGGCATGAATTTTGATATTTATCTTGATGGCTTAAGCATACTCTTTAGTTTGCTTATAACTGGCATTGGAAGTTTAGTAGTTCTTTATTCAATCGGTTATTTAGATAAATCTGAACGATTAGGGAATTTTTACTGTTATTTATTACTGTTTATGGGTGCAATGTTAGGCGTCGTACTCTCAGATAATATCATTATCTTATATCTATTCTGGGAATTAACTTCATTCTCAAGTTTTTTACTCATTTCTTTTTGGAGAGAAAAGAAAGCTTCTATATATGGAGCACAAAAGTCACTGATTATCACTGTATTTGGAGGACTTAGTTTACTTGGTGGATTAATCTTAATTTCACTTGCAGGACAATCATTAAGTCTACATTATTTAATCCATCATGTATCTCAAATACAAGACAGTGCTTTCTTTACACTTGCAATGGTTTTAATTATGTTAGCAGCTTTCACAAAATCTGCACAAGTGCCATTTTACATTTGGTTACCTGATGCAATGGAGGCACCTACTCCTGTCAGTGCATATTTACATTCAGCTACAATGGTTAAAGCAGGGTTATATCTTGTTGCACGTTTAACCCCATTATTCGCGATATCAGAAGGATGGATATGGACTATTACTTTAGTAGGCTTAATCACACTATTTTGGGCTTCATTAAATGCAACGAAACAACAAGATTTGAAAGGGATTCTAGCATTTTCTACAGTTTCACAATTGGGAATGATTATGTCTATGCTAGGTATTGGAGCTATAAGTTATCATTTTGAAGGTAGTGACAGTCAATTATATATCGCTGGTTTTACAGCAGCTGCTTTCCATTTAATTAACCATGCTACCTTTAAAGGTGCATTATTTATGATTACAGGTGCCATTGATCATGTGACAGGCACACGTGATGTAAAAAAATTGGGCGGTTTACTTACTATCATGCCAATTTCTTTTACTCTTACTGTAATTACAGCATTAAGTATGGCAGGTGTGCCACCATTTAATGGTTTCTTATCAAAAGAAAAATTCTTAGAGGCTATGATAGAAGCTACACACACGCCTCTATTTAGTTTAAATACTCTAGGTATTGTTTTTCCAATTTTAGCGATTGTAGGTAGTATATTTACATTTGTATATTCAATTAAATTCGTACTACATGTATTCTTTGGTAAATATCATTCTGATTTATTACCTAAGAAAGCACATGAAGCATCATTATTAATGTTAATTTCACCAGCAATTCTAGCAACGCTAGTTGTTGTTTTCGGACTATTCCCTGGACTATTAACACATTCTATAATCGAACCAGCTACTAAAGCCATAAGTGGAATATCAACCGTACATGCAGAATTCCATATGTTCCATGGTATTACTCCTGCGTTCATCTCTACTTTAACGATTTGGATTGTAGGTATTATCTTATTATTTACGTTCAATTATTGGATTCGTTTATTAAAAGCACAACCAGACAACTTAAAATTAAATTATTGGTATGATACTACTGGCAAATGGTTACCAAATCATTCCGCTTCTCTAACTAATTATTATGTTAATGGGTATGTACGGGATAGTTTAGTCTTTATTTTTGGTACATTAATTGTGTTAACACTCATCACATTAGTGAGGGTACCGTTTAGCTTTAATTTTAAAAATATAAATACAATTCACATCTATGAAATGATTATTATCATAATACTTACTATCTCAGCGTTCTTAGTTGTTACAGCAACATCTCGTTTATTTAGTATTATTATGCTTAGTGTTGTTGGCTATGCAGTATCAGTTTTATTTGTTTTCTTTAAGGCACCTGATTTAGCTTTAACACAATTTGTTGTTGAGTCTATCTCAACGGGTCTATTTCTATTATGTTTCTATCACTTGCCTAACTTAAATCGCTATAATGAAAAAACATCATTTAAATTAACGAATGCTATCATCTCTATTGGTGTTGGTTTGGTAGTGACAATATTAGGTCTTATCGCTTATGGTAATAGACATTTTTCTTCTATTGGAGAATATTACAAGGCACATGTTTATGACTTAGCACATGGTAAAAATATGGTTAACGTTATTCTCGTAGACTTCCGTGGTATGGATACCTTATTTGAATCTTCTGTATTAGGTATTGCAGGTCTTGCAGTTTACACGATGATTAAATTACGAAGTAAACGTAACAAAACAAGTGAGGTGGAAAGCAATGAATAGACAAAATAACAATTTAATGTTTCAGTATTCAGCTGTAATTATTGCTTTCTTAATTGCTCTTTTTGGTATTACTTTATTTTTAGCAGGACATTACACACCAGGTGGAGGATTTGTTGGTGGATTGCTTCTATCAACCGCTTTAACCATTATTATGATTGCATTTGATATAAAAACGATGCGTAAAATCTTTCCTTGGGATTTTAAAATCTTAATTGGTATTGGTTTATTATTCTGTGTAAGTACGCCTATAACAAGTTGGTTTTACGGAAAAAGTTTCTTTACACATACAGAATTTAATATTCCATTACCACTTCTACACTCTGTTCATATGAATACACCAATGTTCTTCGACTTTGGCGTTATGTGTGCAGTAATTGGTACAGTAATGACTATTATTATAACGATTGGAGAGAACGAATAGTGGAAATTATTATGATTATTGTATGTGGCATACTTACATCAATCAGTGTCTATCTCGTTTTATCTAAAAGTTTAATACGTATTATTATGGGAACAACGCTGATTACACATGCATCAAATTTATTTTTAATTACTATGGGAGGATTGAAACATGGTGAAATGCCAATATATGAAAAAGATATTCATCACTATGTAGATCCAATCCCTCATGCATTAATACTTACTGCAATTGTTATTGCATTTGCAACTACTGCTTTTTTCTTAGTCTTAGCTTTTAGAACGTATAAAGAATTAGGCACAGACAACATAGAACAAATGAAAGGAGTGCCTAGTGATGATAGCAACTAATATGGTTGTTCTTACATTAGTTATACCAATCATTACCGCTATTATTCTTATCTTTTTGGGTCAACGCTATCCATTAAAGCGTGCGGTCACATTGATAGGTTTAGTTTTAACTTTGATTGTAGCGATGATTAATTTAATTAATGTTAGTAAATTTGGTCCTCTTAAAGTAGAATTAGGTTCTTGGCCAGCCCCATATGGTATTATCTTTTTATTAGATACGTTAGGGGCAATGTTGATTGTAACGAGTATTATCATTACTCTGCTCATTACGATCTATTCTTTTTCAACTGCCGGAATCGATAGAGAGCGTTACTATTTTCATTTTTCAATCGTCTTTATGTTAGTGGGTATTATTGGTGCTTTCACTACTGGAGATATTTTTAACCTTTTCGTATTCTTTGAAGTCTTTTTAATGTCATCTTATGCATTGCTTGTATTAGGTGGTACACGTATTCAACTTCAAGAAACGGTCAAATATTTACTTATTAATGTTGTAACATCGACATTTTTCGTTATTGCTGTTGCTATCTTATATTCAATCGTCGGCACTTTAAATATGGCTGACATTAGCGTAAAACTGAATGAATTATCTCATTCACATCAAGGATTATTAAGTATTGTCTTTATTTTGTTCATCTTTGTGTTTGCAACTAAAGCTGGTGTTTTTCCATTATATGTTTGGTTACCTGGATCATACTATGCGCCACCTTTTGCTATCATTGCATTCTTCGGTGCTTTATTAACTAAAGTTGGCGTCTATGCTATTTTAAGAACACTTAGTCTTTTTTTCCATAACACAATGAGTTTTTCTCACTATACTATTTTATTCTTAGCACTATTAACGATTATATTTGGATCCATTGGTGCCATTGCTTATTATGATATTAAAAAAATTATTTTATATAATATTATGATTGCAGTAGGTGTCATACTCGTTGGTGTTGCTATGATGAGTAAATTAGGAATTATGGGTGCTATATATTATACCATTCACGATATGTTAGTTAAGACTGCACTTTTCTTAATTATTGGTGTCATGTATCAAATTACCAAAACATCAAATCTTAAGTCATTCGGTGGTTTAATTAAGACATATCCTATACTTGGTTGGTCTTTCTTTATTGCAGCTTTAAGCTTGGCTGGTATTCCCCCATTTAGTGGGTTTTATGGAAAATACTTTATTGTAAAAGCCGCTTTTGAAAAAGGATTTTATATCAGTGCAATTATCGTATTACTTTCAAGTTTAATCGTACTCTATTCTGTGATTCGTATTTTCCTACATGGTTTCTTTGGTGAACCTAAGGGATATAAACTGAATAACAAAGTAAATGTAAAACAAGCAACAATCGTTTCAGTAATTGCCGTTGTCATTACTGTACTATTTGGTTTATCTGCTGATGCACTTTATCCATTTATATCAGAAGCAGCTAAATCTTTCTATGATCCTAATGTTTATATTAAAAGTGTATTAGGAGGTAGATACTAATGGCTCTTCAATTTGTGTTAAATATTATATTAGCTATTATATGGATGTTTTTAAGTGGCAGTTATACATTTAATAACTTTTTACTAGGATTTTTAATAGGAATTGGGCTTGTTTACTTATTTAAAAAAGTATTGCCTGGTAGTTTTTATTTAAAAAGAGTTTATAAAGTCATTAAATTGATTGTTGTCTTTTTTATAGAATTAATGAAAGCCAATATTGATGTATCCAAAATTGTGTTACAGCCAAGACTTAAAAATCAACCTGGTTTCTTTATTTATCACACAGATTTAAAACATGATTGGCAAATTGTTTTATTATCTAATTTAATCACTTTAACACCAGGAACTGTCGTTTTAGGTATTAGTGATGATAGAACTAAAATATACATTCACTCAATTGACTTTAGTACGAAAGAAGAAGAAATTGAAAGCATTAAATCATCACTTGAAAAAGTAGTGAGAGAGGTGGGCGAAGCTTAATGGTAAAAACAATTATTATTATTGCTTTAATTGTCGTAGTATTATCGATGCTAGCAATGTTTATTCGTATTATTAAAGGTCCCACTTTACCTGATCGCGTCCTTGCACTAGACGCTATTGGCTTACAATTGATGGCGTGTGTTGCATTATATAGTGTATTTATCGGCTCACAATACTTACTTGTAGTTATTTTACTTATTGGTATTTTAGCTTTCTTAGGTACAGCAGTATTCTCTAAATTTATAGATAAAGGTAAGGTGATTGAACGTGATAGCAAAAATCATCATTAGTTTAGCCATCATTTTCATTATCTTAGGTGCATTGATAAGTGCAATTACTGCTATTGGTATTATTCGTTTAAAAGATGTCTATTCACGCGGTCATGCTGCAGGTAAATCTGCAACATTAGGTGCTATATTTTTATTATTTGGAACGTTTTTATATTTTATGGGAACAGAAGGATACGCCAATATGCAACTGATATTCGGCATTATTTTCATTTTGATTACTGGCCCTCTTTCTAGCCATTTAATGATGAAAGCATCATATAATAATAAAACGCCTTATACTAAAGATACAAAAATTGATGAACTTAAAGATGAATTTAACAATAAGAAAATATAATTTGATAAAAATCGAGGTACTTTCTTAAAGTGCTTCGATTTTTTGTTTTGAAAAAGATAGTTTTATGTTATTATAAATCGTAATAATTACGTTTTAAAGGAGTTTTATTATGCATCGGACTATTATTGGTGGCGGTATACAAGGAACCACTATAGCAATTAAGTTACGTGAAGTAGGCATGTCCATCCAAAATCTTACAATTATCGACCCTCATGATTCTTTATGCGAACAATTTCATAAATGCACAAATAGAATTGCTATGCCTTACTTACGTTCACCTATTGTACATCATATTCATCCTGACCCATTTCATTTGAAAAAATTTGCAAAAATGAATTAGTATATTAATCCAACTTTTGGTCGTTATCAAAGATCTCAAACAGAGATGTTTATGGATCACACACATGCTCAAATACATAACTATCATCTAAATCAAAGTTATATTCAAAGTTATGTTCAACGCATTGAAAAAAATCAAAGAGGATGGAGTATTACAACAAGTCATCATTCTGTCATTCAAACTGATTGTGTTGTTTTAGCACAAGGATGTCATAATGAACCTTTTGTCCCTGCCGCATTTACTCAAGCTAAAGATGTATGTCATATATTTAGTGATCATTTTAATTCTCAATTATTTTCACAATCATCTCATGTCATTGGAAGTGGTATTTCAGCTGCTCATTTAACATTAAAGGTTTTAAAATTAGATAAGAATAAAATCGTTCATTTATGGATGAATAAAAATATAGATATTCAACATTTTGATGCTGATCCTGGTTGGCTAGGTCCCAAAAAAATGAAGGCCTTTTTAAATTATTCTTCACATGAAGAAAAACTTCAAACAGTGTTAACAGAAAGACATAAAGGTTCAATGCCTCACGAGTTATATTTACACTTAAAGAAATATGTTCAAAACAAAAGACTTATCATACATAAAGAAGAGATTAAGGACTTAAAATCGCATCAAATTATTACTGAAAATTTAAATATCCCATATGATTACATTCTTTTAGCAACTGGATTTAAGCCTTCAATTTTGCAGCAACCCATGATACAATCCCTAATTCAAAATGCTAATGCTCCCCTCCTATCTTGTGGATTTCCAAAAATCACACATGAATTAGAATGGTTACCTCATTTATTTGTTGCTGGTGGACTAGCTGATTTAGAACTTGGTCCATTTGCTAGAAATATCATGGGAGGTAAAGAAGCAGTTCAAAGAATTTATAGCGTATTTCAAAGAATAAATCACCATAGAGAAGTATCATAAATATAAAATACTAGCCCGTAGATGAATATTTTCTACGGGCTAGTATTGTATAGTTTGTTATTTTAATGGTTTAATTCCTATTGTACCTCTCATGATACTAATTAATTTATCTTGATCACTTTTAATTTCTATATTCCATACTTGTGTCGTATGACCTTTATGAATAATAGAAGCGGTAGCAATCACGCGTCCCTCTTTTACTGAGTGAATATGATTGGCATTCATTTCTAAACCTAATGGGATAAAGTGTTTCGTATCAATTAAATGGGCAGCGCCTAATGAACAAGCTGTTTCACCTAATGCAATACTTGCACCACCATGTAGATAGCCAAAGGGTTGTTTAACCTTATCAGTGACTGGCATAGAAATTACAACTATTCCCTCATCTACTGTTTCGATTTTCATATCAAATGTTTCAAGTAAATTAGACATGTTGTCACCTCTTTTTTTCTATAATACCATTGCAGCTATTGTACCAAAAATCATCAATGGAACATTATAGAAAAGGAAGTTAGGTATACATGTATCTCTAATGTGATCATGTTGACCATCTACATTAAGACCTGCTGTGGGTCCAAGTGTTGAATCACTTGCTGGTGAACCAGAATCTCCAAGTGCAGCAGCTGTTCCTACTAAAGCAATTAATGCCATATTATCTAAACCAAGAGATGAACCTAGTGGTATAAATAAAGCTGCAATAATTGGAATCGTAGCAAAAGATGATCCAATGCCTAACGTAACAATAAGGCCAACAATATACATTGCAATAATAGTAATTAATTTATGTCCATTTGTAATCTCAGTTAAACTAGAAACTAATTTTTCAATATCACCAGTAGCATTCATGACACCGGCAAAACCGTTAGCTGATAAAATAACGACACCAATAAATGACATTATTTTTATTCCTTCTACAAATTGACTATCTAATTCATTCCATTTATAAATACCAGAAATAAAGAATATCAGCACTCCAGCTAATGCTCCAAAAATCATTGAATCCGTAAATGTTTGAACTAAGAAAGTAGCGAAAATAGCAACAATCGTAACAACTAATACATATGGCCGAATTTCTGCTATTTCTTCTTCATTATCTTTAAGTACCTCTTGCTTATATTCACGTGGTTTACGATAAACAAACAACCCAATCACTAAACCGACAATATAACCAAGTGAAGGAATTAACATTGCTTTCCAAATCATATTAAATTCGATAGGATGATGAGCTTTTTGAAATCCACTTTGTATAATTTGGTGGAAAATCTGTCCAAAGCCATAAGGTAGTAAAACATATGGCCAACATAAACCAAATCCTATAACTAAACCAATTAATCGTCTATCAATTTTCAAATCGTTAAATAGACTAAGTAATGGTGGAATTACAATTGGTATAAATGCAATATGTACTGGAATTAAGTTCTGACTCATAATACTCATTGCTAGTAATACTAAAATAATAATCACTTTTACTTTAATCCTTGATAAGCGGCTATTCTCAGTATGAATCGCACGAATAATTTTATTTACTAAATAATCTGTGATGCCACTATATGATATCAGTGCTGCAAAGCCCCCTAATAAAGCGTAACTTAATGCCACTTCCGAACCATCTACAATATTTTTACCGAATACACTAATTACTTTGTTTAAACTCATGCCCGATATTAGACCACCTACAAGTGAACTAATAAATAAACTAATGATAACATTCAGTCTTAAGAGACATAATATAATCATTAATATTACGGCAATAACTACAGCATTAAACATTATACTCACATCCTTTATCACTCTACCGAACTAAAGTGTATAATTATGTGATTAATAATATCAAGTAGTTAGGCGGTTGTCAACGCCTAATATAATAGTATTTTAAAAAAATAAACGTCTAAGGTATCAATGTACCTCAGACATTTATCTATTTTGCCTCACAATGAATGTATATTCATTTCTAACATCCATTTTATATTGATTGTCTTAACCAATTCACAATGGTCATTATCATGCTTCCTGTCGGACCTTTAGGACCTTTATAGTTATTTTTATTAATCGTTGCAGGACCTGCAATATCAAAATGAATATGTGGCGTTTGCTCACTAAAATGCGTAACGAAAGCTGCAGCAAATAAGGCTTTACCTTGTCCATTTGTATGATTCACTAAATCAGCGACCTCTGTATTACGAATCAATTGTTGTTCAGTTTGAGTAATAGGTAATTCAAAAGCGAATTCATCAACTTCTCTAGCACTTTTTAAAATGTGTTTCATATCTTCATCTGCATTCGAACTAAATAAAGCCGCCTTATCTTCTCCTAATGCCGCTATAGCAGCACCTGTAAGAGTAGCAAAATCACATATTAAACGTGGTTGAAATTGATTTGCATAAAATACGCCATCTCCTAAAACTAAACGGCCTTCAGCATCGCTATT
Source organism: Staphylococcus sp. HMSC069E10 (assembly GCF_001809205.1). Classification (NCBI taxonomy): domain Bacteria; kingdom Bacillati; phylum Bacillota; class Bacilli; order Caryophanales; family Staphylococcaceae; genus Staphylococcus; species Staphylococcus sp. HMSC069E10. The sequence goes on from NZ_KV796472.1 coordinate 31,578, forward strand.
TAAAACTTCTACTGTTTCACCACTTAAGGCAGTATATACATCATCTGGTTTCATAGCCTGTTGACTAATCATATTTTCTGCAGAGACAATGACACCTACAATATTTACTGGTAAAGATAATTTAGACGCAGCATCAATCATTCCTACAACGTTAGCAGCACCACACATATCAAATTTCATTGTTTGCATCCCCATTTTAGATTTGATGCTATAGCCACCAGAATCATATGTAATCCCTTTCCCAACTAATGCAATAGGTGCTTCATTTTTATCTGTTCCATGATACGTTAAAGTAATAACAACAGGAGGGTGAGTAGATCCTTTACCTACAGCATGTAGTAAACCAAAACCTTCTGATAACAATGTGTCATTATTTTTAATATCTACTGAAACAGAAGACGATTTAAAGTGATGTGCTACTTCACTTGCAAAGTATTCTGGAGTAAGTATATTGGGAGGCATATTACTAAAGTCACGTGCTATATTCACCGATTCACCAATCAAATACCCTGCTTTTATATTTTTTGTATCCTCATCACTATTAGATGATTCTATATATAATTCCAGTTGATATGGTGTGGATTTGTTAGATTTATAGTTGTTAAATTCATAAATCGATTGTCTACTTTGTAATCCGAAAATCTCTGCAATACTTGTTTTGTCAATTTGTTTTGAATTAAATGTATCAAAAAGAACATTTGCTTCTGTCACACGCTCTTTTTTTAGATATTGAAAAAGTGTACCAAATACTTTTAAAAATGAAGCATAAGATAATGTTTTCAAATTTCCTAGTCCAACCGTAATTAAACGTTTAGGTTCATTATTTATGTATAAAATAGTCGAAGATGTTTTTCCTAATTGACTACTTACAATATGTCGATGTCGGTAATTTTCAATAGTTTGTGTAAGGTCACTATTTTGATACGTGATCTTTCCAATTTGATTAAGATGATCGGGTACTCCTAGAATAATAACGTCGGTCATTTTATTCGAATTATAATTAAAATGTATCATATAACTCTCCTTTAAAATAAAGGAGTGAGATATTGAAATCTAGTTTGCTTCACAGATTTCGGTCTCACTCCTTAATGATTAAATATTTAATTTATTAACTTAGAATTTACCTTTTTTAAATGCTAATCCAACGCCACCCATTTTGAATACAGCACGTGTATCAATCACTTTTTTCATGAACGCAGCTTTTTTACCAGTAATGTCTCTACCAAACACATGACCTACACCATCATGTGAACCTAAAGAACAAACTGTACCACGATCAATATATTCGAAGTCAGTTGTAGCTTGGCCATTTAAGATATTTTCAATATTTTTAGCAACATGCGCACCTTGTTGCATAGCAATTTGAGCAGTTGTTGGTAATGGACGTTCCTCACCTGCTGGGATAAACGCAGAAACATCACCAATAACGAAGATATCATCATGACCATCGATTGTTAAATCTTGTTTAGTTACGATACGACCACGTTTTACACCTTCGAATGATTCTTCCATAAGTTGACTACCGCGAACTCCAGCAGCCCACACTGCAGTATTGGCTTCAAGTTGTTGTTCTTGATCATTTGTTTTAACTTTGAAACCTTTTTCATTACAAGCAACGATTGGCGTACCAATTTTAAATTCAACGCCACGTTCTTCTAAATAATTAACTACATAATTTACAAGATTTTCTGAGAACATTGGTAAAATTTTAGGCATAGCTTCAACACATGTAATTTTAACTTTATTTTGATCTACACCATATTTATTACATAATTCAGGAATTCTGTCTGTTAATTCACCTAAGAATTCAATACCTGTAAATCCAGCGCCACCTACTAAAATTGCTAAATCATTTTCATCTTTCTCTTTTGATGCAGCGTAGTTCGCAAATTTATCTTCAATATGACGAGATAATTCGCGAGCAGTATGAATATTTTCAATTTGGAACGCATGTTCTTTCATTCCGTTAATACCGAATGTTTCACTTTCAAATCCTAAAGCAACAACTAAAATATCATATTCAAAAATACCATGAGTAGTTTCTACTTTTTTAGCGTTTCTATCAATTTTAGTTACTTCTGCATTGATGAAGTTGACTTTATTTTTGTCAATTACACTTTCAATTGGATAAATTAAATCTTCATAATTTAACGTACCAGCTGACGCTTCGTGTAACCAAGTTGCTTCATAATGATATTTGTTTTTGTTAACTAAAGTGATTTCTGCTTCATTTGCAGATACTTCTTTTTGTAATTTAGTAACTGCTTGTAAACCTGCATATCCTGCACCTAATACAAGTACTTTTTTACGATTCTGTGCCATTTCATTCACCTAAGCTTTCGTATTTTTTCTTAAATGTAGATAAAGGCTACAAGTTTCAGAACATGTTGAAACGTAGTATTTTTATAATACAATAGTATTGTAAAAATACTAATTGTTTCGAAAAACTTTGAACTTAACCTATTTGTTCATCCCCATTTATAGTCTTAGTCAACACTTTTATATCCATTTTTGTGAACATTTATTCACAAAAAAGACAAAATTTAATCCACTTCCAATTTTATAGTTTTTATATCATATTTTCAAGCAACAACAGAACGATTATTTAAATTTATTATTACTATATTGTATTAACTTAAAAATATGAAACTTAACAATTTTCAGGATGTCCAGCTACTTTTGCTGTTCTAAAAGAACTGCCACATCCGCATGATGCAATTGCATTTGGATTGTCGATTTGGAATCCACCACCCATTAGTGATTGTTTAAAATCAATTTTAGTGCCATTCAGTACGGGAGCATCATCTTTATCTACTAAAACTTTTAATCCATAATATTCTAATACTTCATCATTTGATCCTGGAGCTTCTTCTGCAGACATACCATAGGTTAAACCTGTACATCCGCCACCATTCACTTTAATTTTTAAATAACCGTTTTCCATATGATTACTTTTCAACATGTCTTTTACTTCATAAGCTGCTGCTTCAGTAAGTGTTACTGTTGGCATTTCTAATCACTCCTATAATAAGTTTGTAAAATCATTTTCTTCTATGTGTTTATAAATATTGTTTAACAAATCTTCAGGTGTATCCCCTTCTATGACTTCTCCATCTACCAATGCATATAACCCAGAAGAACATAAACCACAATTATTGAGACATCCATATTCTAACACATCTACCTCAGGATCACTTTCGAGTTTATCGTAAACGTAGTCTCCGCCTTTGGCCATATTCGATATACAGAATTCGACTAATGGAAACATACTTCACCTTCTTTTTAATTTAATTATATTATTATAACAAATCTCTTTATATGTTGCATTGCTATGGTTTTTAACTAATTGTATTTTGCAATAACATTTTACATTCGTTTGTCGTTATTATTAAAAACATATATAATAAAATTATATTAATCTTTCATTTATTTGTTAGGGGACAATAAATGAAAAATAAGCGTTAAAATAGGCTGAATCACTTATTATTGAACCTATACTTTATTTATACAGTCTGACATTATAAAGGTCTGACATTAATACTACATAGACAATTGATATTTTAATGTAAAGGGGTAACATAATATGAAACATTTAGTTCTGCTTGGTGGAGGGTATGGTAATATGCGTATTATGTCGCGCATTCTTCCAGATGTTCTTCCTCAAGAATACACATTAACTCTTATAGATCGAATGCCGTTTCATGGTTTAAAACCTGAATTCTATGCGCTCGCTGCAGGCACAAAATCTGATAGTGATGTGCGAATGAATTTTCCTAATTCACATCGCGTAAATACAATTTATGGAGAAATAAGTGATATCGACTTAGATAACCAAATTGTTTCGGTAGGACAAACTAAAGTAGATTATAGTGAGTTGATTATCGGACTAGGTTGTGAAGATAAATATCATAATGTTCCAGGAGCTAAAGAATACACGCATAGTATTCAAACGCTTTCTAAAGCCCGTGAAACGTTTCATAGTATTAGCGAGTTACCTAAAGGAGCGCGTGTTGGAATTGTAGGAGCTGGCTTGAGTGGTATTGAATTAGCAAGTGAACTACGTGAAAGTCGCACAGATTTAGAAATTATTTTATATGATCGTGGACCTCGTATATTAAGAAATTTTCCAGAAAAATTAAGTAATTATATTGCGAAGTGGTTCCGCGAAAATAATGTAAACGTGGTTCCTAATTCTTTGATTGATAAAGTTGAGCAAGGAACAATTTATAATGGAGGTACACCAGAGCCTGTTGATATTGTAGTATGGACAGCAGGTATTCAACCCGTTGAAATTGTAAGAAAACTGCCTATTGATATTAATAAAAGTGGTCACGTTATCGTTAATCAATATCATCAAGTACCAACTTATAAAAATGTTTATGTAGTTGGAGATTGCGCAGCTTTACCACATGCGCCAAGTGCTCAATTAGCAGAAGTACAGGGTGATCAAATTGCCGATGTACTAAAAAAACAATGGAATCATGAACCACTTCCTGAAAAAATGCCTGAATTAAAAGTTCAAGGTTTCTTAGGTTCTCTAGGAGAGAAAAAAGGGTTTGCCTATATTATGGATCGCACAGTCACAGGACGTTTAGCGCATATATTAAAATCAGGTGTTTTGTGGCTATATAAATATCATAATGGATAAATAAAACTGGGAAGCAGGACAGAATTTAATTTTATTCATCATCTCAAGCTTCCCCACATTTTTATAAAAATTGAATACTGCACTTTATATTAATTGTTTATAATATATTGTTCTATAAAATGAGTCACTTTTTTTGACTGAATATAACCGTCAGCCACATATTCATCGTTCATTGTAATAAGCGGGTAAAACAACTCATCATTTTCAATTTGCTCAATATATTGTTGATCATGATCACTTAAATTTTCAGTTTCTTTTTGAAAATCGATATATGTATATTCGAAATGAATATTAGGATATTTTCTTTCTAATAATGGTTTTAGCCACTCATACGTATTTTTAGAAGTTGGTGCATTGACACAACTAGCACACACTACATCCGCACCGTAAACAACAACACTTACTTTTGTCATATATTAATCCCCCGTTTAGTTTTATAGATTTTTCTTTCTTTATCTATTATAATAAATTAATAATAAGTTTATGAAGTATTTTACTTGAAAGGAGACATATCTCATGCCTACTGAGAATGCAACAATGTTTGATCAAGTAGCCGAAGTTATTGAACGTTTACGTCCGTTTTTATTACGTGACGGAGGAGATTGTACATTAGTCGATGTAGAAGATGGCATCGTAAAATTACAATTACATGGTGCGTGTGGAACATGCCCAAGCTCAACTATTACATTAAAAGCAGGTATAGAACGTGCTTTACACGAAGAAGTACCAGGCGTTATAGAAGTAGAACAAGTTTTCTAACGATATAAATTAAAGACACCCTACCCTCAGTATTTAATCAGAGTAGGGTGTCTTTTTTCATTTACTATTTAGAATGAGCTTGATGATCGTTCATATGTTTTTCAATTTGACGATCCATGTATACCCAACCTTTCCAACCTACATGTACCACATCACTTAATACATATTTTTCATAGTCTTTATTTGACATATCATACACTTTGCCACCATGTGCGACAACAGTTTTATGTATTTTTTTATAGACAGGTTCACGTGTTGAACGATGAATACCTAAATGATCGTACCATTTACCATTTACTGGAAGAATAACATATTGTACATCAGCACCTGCTTGATGCATTGTATCTACTAGTAAAGATAAATCCTTAAACTCTGGTGAATTCATTTTAAATTCATATTGGCGACGATTCATTGGTTTTTTATGCATTAGTTGTTTCCAATATTCGTTACGAATACCATAACCATTAGAAGTAGAACGTTTTTCACCAAGTTGCACTGCTTTATTACTCATATTTTTCCAAGAATCATTGGGAGATGTAAGTGAGTGTACATGAGCTAATGGTGATTTATCTAATGAAAAGTATGTTTTTATTGCTTCAATTTTAAGAAGTTGATTTTCTTTAAAATTAGAAATATAACGACCTTTTGTGTTGCTTGGATCTTTTACTAATTCTTTTAAATATTCCTTATTAGGTACACTTCTAAATTTTAATAATCGTTTAGCATAGCGTTGTTTTAACTCTGAAGGCATATCCTTTTGTTGAAATATCTGATTGATTTGATTTGGTGTCGTACGCGCAGCCATATCCATATCATTAACGCCATGTGTACTAAACCATTGTGGTGAAATGATAAATGTCATCTTTTTACCTTTAAGTTGATCATATTGACCCGCTAATTCAATAGCATTAATTAAATCTGTATTACCGCCCGTACCAACTAAGAATACGGGCTTTGTATTTTTTCGATGATACATTGCTATCGCAGGATTAAACGGATCACGTTTATTTAACTCACTTGAACCATAAAGTGGATAATATTTATCATTACTAAATAATTGATTTTGAATGAGCGTCCCTTTAAGTACTTGATCGGTTAGTGACGTCCTATTATCAGCAAGTGTCTTATTGTTAACGAGACCAGTAAACCAACTCGCAGGCATTAATACAAAAGCTAAAAATATGATTCCACTAATAAAAATTGGTAAAAATGGTTTGAATTTCATCTTAATTCTTCTAAAGCTTCAACAATTTTATTAGGAGTTGCCCATTCATCGCGATCAAAGTCCATAATTGATACTTCAATTCCTAATCTATTTTGAATTTCTAATAATAATCCAACGGTTTGAAATGAATCAATAATTCCTTCTTCAAAAATCTCAACATCTGGGTTTTCTTTAACTACGTCATTTTCTGCTACATCAGCTAATACATCTAAAACTTGTTCTCTAAATTCCATCATTTATTTCTCCCTTTAAATTAATTTTCCTGAGAATATCAAGAATCCAAATGCTACAAAATGGAATGTGATAATAACACTTAATGCTGTAGTAAAACCATTTTGAAAGCGAGGTGGATGTTTCTTTCTCCAGCGTTCATAATATCCATATCCGATAAACATTAAACCGTGATAAATACCATAAACAATATAAAATACTTCTAATCCGTGCCATACACCCATAATAAAGAAATTTAAGAAGAAGGCAAAATTTGACATTGCAAATTGATTCTTCATTATTTTTTTACGAGACATATAGAACAATGTTCTCATATAAACACAGTCTCTAAACCAGAATGATAATGACATATGCCATCTATTCCAGAAATCTTTAATGTTACGTGCTTTAAACGGCTGTTTAAAGTTTGGTGGTGTATTAATGCCATATAGATAACTCACTGCTATTGCAAATAAACTATAACCTGCAAAGTCAAAAAATAAGTAAAAGCTATAGGCATACATATATAACCATTTATGAGTAAAACCATGTAAATGCATTAATAATGGCATAATTGCATATACATTAATTAAATGAGCAATAATATATTTATATAAGAAGCCTATCATAATCATATGAATCGCTTTAACTACCATACCTCTGTATTGTTCACCAGTTGGTATTTTTTTATCGTCTTTGACAAAACGTTTATAACGGTCGATGGGTCCTGAAGATACTGTTGGAAAGAATGAAATAAATTGAATCAATTTCCCCACTTTAATCTCTTTAATAGAACCATCTCTAATTTCCATTATAAGTTGTACACTTTTAAAAGTAACATATGAGATTCCTAAGAATCCGACAAATTCAATTAACTTATGTTCATGGAAATGTATTTGATGTCCACCTAACCATGAACTTTGTAATATTTTAACAAGTGCTAAAGGTAAAATAGATAAAATCATAACAATTAAAAATTTAATAAAAGTATTATTTTTTTGTCGTGATTTGTAATACCACATGATTAACAGCACTTGCCATATTAAATAAATTACAAAACTGATTAATTGAACACTTAAATATTTCTGTCCAAATAAATTGTATGTATCTGAAGAGAAAATAATCACAATCATAATCACTGTACTTATCCCATTGTATACATAGCTTCGCTTACCTAAAAATCCGAGTATGATGACTGGTAAAAGAACGATAAATGCGACTAAGAAGAAGGTAAACGTACCATAAGGAATCATGCGTCGATATCCTCTGCAACTTGTTTACGATCAAGTTTTCCATTTGATGTTAATGGAAGTTGTTCCATCCAAACGAATTTTCTCGGAATCATATATTCAGGTAAGCGAGATTTCAATTCGTTTTTAATGTTTCTGGTCATCTCTAAGTCATTATCCACTTTTTTAGTAGGTACAATAGCACCTACAAGATAAACAACTTTTCCATTTTTATAAATTGGCACAACAACGGTTTCTCTAACGTATTTTGAGTGTCTTAGTTGTGTTTCAATTTCTTCTAGTTCCATGCGATAGCCGTTTAATTTTATTTGAAAATCGATACGTCCTTGGATAAACCAATAACCATCTTTTTCAATAGCTTTATCACCCGTGTGATAAATGCGAACGCTATTATCAAACTTAAATACTGCTTCAGTTTTTTCTTTGTTTTTTAGATATCCTAAACTCACACTTGTTCCTTTAATAACAAGTTCACCTTCATCAGTTGTTGATAGTGTAGTATTCGGTCTTGCTACACCTACTGGAAGTGGATTATAACGTTCTAAAATCTCGGGTGTGATTTTTACACCAGTAACTGCAACTGTCGCTTCCGTTGGTCCATATGTGTTATAAACAATTGCATTTGGATATCTATCAACAAGTGCTTTAGCTGTTCTATGCGGTAAAATTTCTCCACAAAAGAAGAAATGATTTAAACTTGGATAATCTTTTTCATTAAGGTTAGGAAGTAATAAACACATTTCTATAAATGATGGTGTTGATACCCAAGCATTAATTGGCGTTTGAACAAGCATTTCATTTAATAACTTCGGTTTTTTTATCATATCTTTATCTACTAAGTTAAGTGTTCCACCAGATGTTAAACATGGATAAATTGCCATTACAGATAAATCAAATGAAAATGGTGCTTGGTTCAACCACTCCTGATGATTATCTGTTTCATTTAATGAGACCATCCATTCTGCAAACTCTATTAAACTCGCATACTCAATTTGCACACCTTTAGGCTCACCTGTAGAACCAGAAGTGAATATAGTATAAACAACATCTGTTTTATCCATTTGACTATCAAAAACAATAGGATAATCAGAATGTTTAATATCTTCGATTGTAAGTTCTTTCCTTGGTTGATTCACACTTGAATCAGTTGTATTTAAAATAAATGTTGGATCTACTTTATTCATAATCATTTCTACACGTTCTATTGGAACTGACGTATCAATTGGGACATAGCCACATCCTGCTTTGATTGCTCCTATCATTCCAACTATCATATATGGTGACATATGACCATAGATGATTAATGGCTTATTTGTATCTTGCAAATAATGTGCTAGCTTACTAGATTCTTCTATAAGTTGACGATACGTTAACTCATCTGATTTATGTCTAATAGCTACTCGATCTGGATTTTTTTGTCCAATATCATTAATTAAATTTATAATATCTGTCATCCTTTGACTCCTTACTAGAATTCGTTATATATAAAGTTATTATGTGTATCGCCTGAACCATATATAAGATACAAAGCTATAAAAATTGCTAAGTATAGAATAGTCAGTAGATATGGTTTTGCTTTTTCATAAAAAACACTTATTTTTTTAGTTTCTTTCAATTGAATATTGCACCTCACAAACATTGCTATTTATTTTGAAGAACAATTCTACTTATTTTATATTTAGTAAAGTTATCTTACTATCAAGAAATATTATATCGCACTTTTATTTTTACACTTTATTATATAAAAATATTAATTATATATCAAATTTATTTTATATAATAATTAGTGAGTGTTAAATATGTATCTATCTTATCCGATATGTCCTTATTCTTATCTTTGATATTCTATATATTAGTACTAATGGTTACATATCACAATTACATAGAGCATAACAAAACTGTTAGATATAAAAACTTCTTATTACTCATATTATCAATTTAAGTAATAAGAAGTTATCATAGAAATTATTTTTATTAATTAGTATTACTTTCTAATTCAGCTATAGCCTCATTTAAATCTTTAAATGAATAGGTTGGCTTTGGTTGTTTAGTTTGAATTTCTTCATAAGATGTTACACCTGTTTGTACATGTACCGTATCCATCCCCACATTAATACCAGACATTATATCTGTATCATATAAATCTCCTACCATAGCCACTTCAGACTTATCGAGTTTCAAAATATCTAAAGCAATTTGCATGATGATGGTTTCTGGTTTACCAATAAATTGTGGCTGTTGTCCAGTAGATACACTAACCACACTTGTAATAGCTCCATTTCCAGGTAAGAAGCCTCTTTCTTTAGGAATTGAGACATCTGGATTCGTAGAGATAAATTTTGCGCCTTTACGTACTGCTAAAGTAGCTATTGCAAGTTTTTCATATGTGACTGCTTCATCTAAACCGATAACTACGTAATCTACATTCTCATCTTCTTTTACGGTTAAACCTGCATCGGTTAATGCTGTTCTTAAACCATTACCTCCTAGCATATACACACTAGCTTGACTATTTTCTTCTGCAATGTAATTTGCCGTAGCTAGAGCAGAAGTAACTACTTCGTCTGGTTTAGCGTCAATCTTCATTTCTTTTAACTTTTCTGTTACTTCTTCAGGCGTCTTAGTAGAGTTATTAGTAACATATAAATGAGGAATATCGTTTTTGTTCAAATAATCGATAAATTGAGCAGCACCATCAATTTCTGCTGTACCCATATACATTGTTCCATCTAAATCGATTAAATAACCTTTATAATTTTTCATTATGAATAATCTCCTTTTCCAAAAGCGGTAATTGGCACATTTTCTTTTTTTAGAAATTGAGTAACTTCTTTCACAAATTGTCGATAATACGGTATTGAGGTGTCAAATAATGGTACAAGTGTTTCAACTTCTAATTCTGTATAATGATGTGCAAACTGTTTTCTGATTTTAACTGTATCATTAATATGGTTTTGTGTATCTTTGGAAATCACCCCTTCAAGTTCTAAAATATCAATAACATCTTTATAGTTACCAGGATCTCTCAAAATAAAAGCGTCAATAATCATATTTCCAATATCTACTGATGATTCAATTAACATTTGCGCAATACGTTCAAATGCATAATGATTTGATTTATTTGTTTCATAATCCTTAATAAGCTGATTTAAATATTTTATTTTAAGTGCTAATTTATCTTTATCTACAAAATACATATCGGTCACCTCTTATTATTATTATCATATCATAGTTTTGCATCATGCATCATTTGTCGTTATACTAATTTCACATATTAAAAATAAAGGAGCATGACTGATATGATAGATATGTTTCTGTACGATGATGAGGAACAATCGCAAGCACAATTTGTAGGATTTGTAGGTGAACATAGTCGCTATGATTTAATGCTTATTCAGACCGATCGTCATTACGGTAAAACACTGGTATTAAATCTTCAAACTAATAAATTTGGCATCATAGGCACAGATGATATTGAAGAAGAAGGATATATTGCTCATATATTAGGTGTGTCTCAAGAAGAAAGCGAAGAAATCATTGAATATCTAAATCAAGTTATTCAATAAATGAAAGGTCAAAACAATGATATTTACAAAATATACATTGTTTTGACCTTTCATTATTTATTATTCTTTTTTTCAGTAGATTGCGTAGCTTGTATTGTTGGTTTTATTTTAACATCATGTAATTTATCCTCTACTTCATCTACACTATCTAGTTCTAATCGTTCATTATCATTAATATGTCTCACTATGAAATATGGACAACCAAAATTACAATATTCCAAAATATAATCTTGAATGGTTGAAAAACGTTTTGAAATTTCAGCTTTTTTATTTGAATCTTTATAAAATCCTTTTAAACGTAATTGATCATAACCAAAATCCCCAACTACAAAATCATATTTATCAAGTATATCTGAATATCTTGAAGCAAATAATTCTTCGTCAAAGCATTCTCTATAATCTTCAATTAATTCAAAATACTGTTGATTAACTTTAATCATAATAAGTCACCTTTAATTGTAATTATAATAAAAACTTAGATTGCCTATTTTAAAGAAAAAGAGCAATCTAAGTTTTAGCATCCATCTATTAATAAACATTGTTAATTGACTTTATGTACTCATATTATTGTTTCACAAGATAATATGACTTTATTATGCAATATCACTTAACAGAAAGTTTATTATAAATTTTTGGGTTAATATTATTTTTGTTGTAACTGTTCTTCTCCAAGACGGTGTTTTTCTTTTGCCGCTTCATTTACTTGTTCATCAGCATGATAAGAACTTCGTACCATTGGACCAGCTTCACAATGTTTAAATCCTTTTTCCATTGCAATTTTTCTTAATTTACCAAATTCTAATGGAGTATAATACTTTTCAACTTTTAAGTGTTTACGTGATGGTTGTAAATATTGACCAATTGTTAAAATATCAACATCATTTGCACGTAAGTCATCCATTGTTTCATAAATTTCTTCCAATGTTTCACCTAAACCTACCATTAAACTTGATTTAGTTGGAATATCAGGTTGTAACTCTTTAGAACGACGTAAGAATTCTAATGTTCTGTCGTAAGTCGCACGCGCACGAACTCTTGGAGTTAAACGACGTACTGTTTCAATGTTATGGTTTAAAATATCAGGTCTTGAAGCCATTAGTGTTTCAAGTGCTTCATAATCCCCACCCATATCTGACGGTAAAATTTCAATTGTCGTATATGGATTACGTTCACGTACTTTACGAACCGTTTCTGCATATACATTAGATCCTGCATCTCTTAAATCATCACGTGCAACAGCTGTGATAACAACATGTTTAAGATTCATTAGTTCTACAGACTCTGCAACACGTTCTGGTTCATTTAAATCTAGTTCATTAGGTAAGCCAGTTTTTACTGCACAGAAACGACAAGCTCTTGTACATACCGCACCTAAAATCATAAATGTAGCCGTACGTCTAGCTCCCCAACATTCATGTATATTTGGACATTTTGCTTCTTCACAAACTGTATGTAAATTTTTCTCACGCATCATTTTCTTGAGGCCGATGTAGTTTTCATTAGTGTTTAGCTTTATTTTCAACCAATCTGGTTTACGTAAAATCTCTTCATTTTTAGTAGCCATAACAACACATACCCTCCTGTTTAATCTATCTTCAACTATTATAACGAAATTTACATTAAATTAAAATGTAATAACTTATAAAATTAAGACATAACTATGAACATTTGTGTACTAAGAAGAATGATGCATATGAATTAATTTTTCTTTAAAGATATCTCTTAAAAATTCAGGCATTAAATAATCAATCGATGTTCCTTTTAATAATGGGAAATATCTTCCAAATGTATACATATCTACAGTTCCTAATATATAGGTACGGTTATCTTCTATTTCTTGTCCATCTACAAAGAAGCGATGTTCTGATTGAATAAATCCACATTTATATAATATATAACCACCAAAAATATCACCTCTAAATCCTAATCCTTGGACATGTTCATACATATATTCTTGCTTTTGACTTTTTAAGATTATCTTTTTCAATTCAGAACCTTTCAAACGTACACGAACTAAGTTGATTGGATGAGGTAACATAGTATGGATATCGTATTCAGTAAGTTGATCGCTCTCAACATTATTAACAATTAATCCAGCATTAATAATTGTACAATCTGCATTTGTAAATTCATACACACTTTCTGCAAGTAAATAAGTCGTTTTTGTAATCACATTTGTTTTACTAGATAAAGAAACTGGCTTATTAATAATCGCCTTATTCATCAAATCTTTTCCTTCTTCATCAAAATGTGTTTTAACCACTGGTAATGTGTCTACTGGATGTAATGTAGCCTCTTTAGTAACTACTTTTTTATTTTCAATCGTTAAATTCACTTCTCCAAGATAATGTCCATATTTCCCTGCTGCTGCCATAAGTACACCATTATTGACTTCACCATGATTAAAATGATGATGTGTGTGGCTTCCTAGTATCACATCTATCTCTGGGATTTCTTGACATAATTTTTCATCAAAAAAGACACCTACATGACTCATAACTATTAATACATCGTATTGTCCTTTGCGTTGTTCAATTTCGTCTTTGATGGCTTCTAATGGGTCTGTCACAATCCAATCAAGTGCTCGATAGAATGGCGTGAAAGGTGCCGTCGCTGCTACAAATAAAAAGCGTACATCTTCTATTTCTTTTATATAAGATGTGGCAATATGACGAGGTAAGTGGCCATCTTCGTCTAAAACATTAGCACATATGACTTTAAATTGTGCATCATTGTAAAGATTATTTAATGCTTCATGAGAAATAGTCATTCCTTCATTATTCCCAATTGTAGCAATATCACAATGAGCCTCATTTAAAAGTTCAATATTTTTTTTGCCCATAGTTGCTTCTGTTACTGGTGTAGATAAATCAACATGATCACCAATATCTAAATAAAGTGAAGGGTGTTGAAGTTCAGGTCGGTGTTCAGCCATGTACGTCATAATACGTGCATATTCATTAAGGTGACTATGAATGTCATTTGTATGAAAAATTGTAAGCTTCACTTAAATTCCTCCTGTTTTATTATAGAAACGATTTAATAATTAGATATACACCCATAATTAACATTACTGTGCGTAATAATAATACTACTGTTTCTGATTTAATCGAGTGATTTATTTTTACTCCAATTTGAGCGCCAATATAACTAGAAATGATTAGAATAATTGAATATGACCAAGCAACATGACCTTGAATAATATGACCAATTGAACTCATTACACTTGAAAAGAAAATCATCATCATACTTGTCCCTACTGCTACATGAGGTGGAAATCTAAATACTATAAGCATTAAAGGAGTCATCAACGCTCCACCACCAATCCCAAATAAACCTGTAAGTACACCTATAAATAATGTAGCAAAGAAGGCAAACATAGGTGGAACGCTATAATGATAAGTCATCCCTTTAGCATCGATGTATGTTTTACGATACTTTTCCTTATCGAATATTTTAAATGGTTTAATTTTATATCTAATCATCAATAAAATAGATACACAGATCATAAAAATACCAAAGTATAAATTAAACGAATTTAATGTTAAATATCTACTTAAAAACGAACCAATAAGTGAACCAGGTAATAATCCAAATAAAAATATGGACCCATTTTTAATATCTACTTGCTTTGTTTTCAAATAACCAATAGATGAAGAAAGTCCAGTTACAATAAGAATAACCGATGACGTACCAATTGCAATCTGAGTAGTGATGCCGTGTAATAGATGATGGTTCACACCTAAATACACTAAAGTAGGTACGATAATTATACCACCACCAATACCTACTAAAGAACCTAATACTGCAGATAATAATCCAATTAAAACTAATAAAATCATTGTTAAAAACATTATAATTCGCCTCTTAGAAAAATTTTAATTGCTGAGGTGCTAAGCCTGTATACTCTATATCTAAAATATCTTGATAGGTTTTAGCATTTTGAGCTGCATGACCACCAGAATTATTATTAAAAACAACATAGACCTTTTCAGCTTTTTGTTCTAATATTTGAACTTTATTTGCTAAATTTTTTAATTCATTTTCATTATAATTATATAAATATCTAACATCTCGCCACTCTTGATCAGTCATATCTTTTTTAGTCCAACCATGCTGATTTCTACCATGATAACGCACAAAAGCGGTACTAGAAGTTATACGATTGACTAAAGGTATAGACCCATCTTTAATTTGTGGTTCATCTACGACCGCATGAATAATTTGATGTTCGGTTAAAAACATTAAAGTTTGTTCTTTAAATTGGGAATTAAACCAAGATTGATGTCTAAATTCTACACACATGGGGATATCTTCTAGTTGTTGTCGAACATACAAAATATAATTTATATTTTGCGCTGTACAATCAAACCAAGGTGGAAATTGTACTAAGACCATTGCTAATTTATGATGTGCAATCAGTGGTTCAAGCATGTGTCTAAATTGTTTAAATAGTTCAGAGCGTGAATCAGCATAGGTTTTATAATCTGAATGAAGCGTTAATGCTTGATGAATCTTAACGATAAACTGAAACTTATCTGGTGTTTCATTGATCCATTTCAATATATTACGTTCAGGTTGGATAGCATAATATGAGGCGTCAAGTTCAACAACAGGAAAATGACTCGCATATGTACGTAGTTTATCTGTTTGTCTTTCAAGATCTTCATATAAAGAATAATGATCTCCCCATCCAGTTAGACCGATATTAATCATTTTTATCACCAGATATATGATACCATATTCAAAATTAATATATCACTTGTTGTATACTAACTTTACATTTTCTTATTATTTTAAAATTTCTACTATAACACCCTAAGTTTGCGTTAATAACTGATTCATTTGTAAAAATAATTAATCTATTAAATCGTTCACTTTTGATTAGTAGCTAATTTGTAACTACTTCTCTTCTAATAGATTGTGTTAACTGGTTTTAAACTGGATAAGGTGGAATATCGCCATCATAATTAATCATTGCTTGAAAAACAAAAGAACTAGAATGTTAAACATTCTAGTTCTTTTAACTATTAGCTTAAGCTATATCTTAAATTATCCGATTGAACCTTCCATTTCAAATTTAATAAGACGGTTCATTTCTACAGCATATTCCATTGGTAATTCTTTAGTAAATGGTTCGATGAATCCCATAACAATCATCTCAGTTGCTTCTTCTTCAGAAATCCCTCTACTCATTAGATAGAATAATTGTTCTTCAGATACTTTAGAAACTTTCGCTTCATGTTCTAATGAAATATTATCATTAAATACTTCATTGTATGGAATTGTGTCTGAAGTTGATTCGTTATCTAGAATTAATGTATCGCATTCGATATTTGAACGCGCACCTTTAGCTTTGCGTCCAAAGTGAACGATACCGCGATAGATTACTTTACCACCGTTTTTAGAAATTGATTTAGATACGATAGTTGAAGATGTATTTGGGGCTTTATGAATCATTTTAGCACCTGCATCTTGAACTTGACCTTTACCCGCAAATGCGATGGATAATGTACTACCTTTCGCACCTTCACCTAATAATACACAGTTAGGGTATTTCATTGTTAACTTAGAACCTAAGTTACCGTCAACCCATTCCATATTACCATTTTCATGAACAAACGTACGTTTAGTAACTAAGTTATACACATTGTTAGCCCAGTTTTGGATAGTAGTATAACGAACATGTGCATCTTTATGAACAATAATTTCAACTACTGCTGAGTGTAATGAACTTGTAGTATATACTGGCGCAGTACAACCCTCAACATAGTTTACTGAAGCCCCTTCATCAGCAATAATTAATGTACGTTCGAATTGACCCATATTTTCTGAGTTAATTCGGAAGTACGCTTGTAATGGTGTATCTAATTTAACGTTTTTAGGTACATAGATGAATGAACCACCTGACCATACTGCTGAATTTAATGCTGCGAATTTATTATCAGCTGCTGGAACAACAGAAGCAAAGTATTCTTTAAATAAGTCTTCATTTTCACGTAAAGCACTGTCTGTATCTTTAAAGATTATCCCTTTTTCTTCTAATTCTTTTTCCATATTATGATATACAACTTCTGATTCATATTGTGCAGAAACACCAGCTAAATATTTTTGTTCTGCTTCTGGTATACCTAATTTATCAAATGTACGTTTAATTTCTTCAGGTACTTCATCCCAAGAACGTTCAGTATGCTCTGAAGGCTTAACATAATAAGTAATGTCATCAAAATTCAATTCTGATAAATCGCCACCCCATTGAGGCATTGGGATTTTATAGAATAGTTTTAAAGCTTTTAATCGGAAATTAAGCATCCATTCTGGTTCTTCTTTCATCTTAGAAATTTCTCTAACAATATTTTCTGTTAGACCACGTTCTGATCTGAAAATGGAAACATCCTCATCATGGAAACCATATTTATAATCTCCAACATCAGGTGCTTTTTTAGCCATTTCAATCACTCCTTAAATATATTTAAAACGATATACGCATCATTTATCTTTCACTACTATCTATAGTCATTGTAACAACATGAAAACTATATAAAAAGAAATATGTGTAAAATGTCACAGCACCATAGTGCTTAGAATAACATTTATTACCTATTCGTATTTTATTCTTCAGTTGTACCTTCTGCTTTACCTTCTTTTTGCACTGTACCTTTTTCTAAAGCTTTCCACGCTAACGTTGCACATTTAATACGCGCTGGGAATTGAGAAACCCCTTGTAATGCTTCTACATCTCCCATATCTTCAGTGATGTTATAATCTTCACCTAACATCATTTTAGTAAATTCTTGACTCATTTGCATTGCTTCACCTAATGAATGACCTTTAACTGCTTCAGTCATCATCGATGCACTTGACATTGAAATTGAGCAACCTTCACCTTCGAATTTCGCCTCTTGAATGATACCATCTTCGATATCAAATGTTAGTCTAATGCGATCACCACAAGTAGGATTATTCATATCTACTGTCATTGATCCATTATCTAAAACGCCTTTATTACGAGGATTCTTATAATGATCCATAATTACAGATCTATAAAGTTGATCTAAATTATTAAAACTCATATGAGAAAAACTCCTTCGTTTGTTTCAATGCTTCTACTAATTGGTCAACATCTTCTTTAGTATTATAAATATAAAAACTTGCTCTTGCAGTAGATGATACATTTAACCATTTCATTAATGGTTGCGCACAGTGATGTCCAGCTCTAACAGCGACACCTTCAGTATCTACTGCTGTAGCAACATCATGTGGATGAATATCAGCTAAATTAAAAGTGATCACACCTGCACGTCTTTCTTTAGGGGGACCATATATTTCTAATCCTTCAATTGAAGATAATTGCTCATATGCATATTCTGTTAATTCTTTTTCATGCTGATGAATGGCATCAAAGCCTATATTTTCGATATAACGAATAGCTTCAGCCAATCCAATAGCTTGAGCAATAATCGGTGTACCAGCTTCAAATTTAGTAGGTAAGTCAGCCCATGTTGCATCGTACTTACTTACAAAATCAATCATGTCCCCACCATACTCAACAGGTTCCATGTTTTGAAGTAGTTCACGTTTTCCATATAATACACCAATACCAGTCGGTCCTAGCATTTTGTGACCGCTAAAGCTAAAGAAATCAACATCTAAATCTTGAACATCGATATCCATATGAGGTGCAGATTGTGCTCCATCAACACTAATAATAGCACCGTGTTCATGCGCAATCTTAGCAATTGCTTTTATATCATTAATGGTACCTAAGACATTAGACACATGAGTAATAGCTACAATCTTAGTATTGTCATTAATTGTCGATTTGACATCTTCAATTCTTAGTTCACCATCATCAGTCATAGGAATAAATTTTAAAGTAGCTTTTTTTCGTTTAGCTAGCTGTTGCCAAGGCACAATATTAGCATGATGTTCCATCTCTGTCACAACGATTTCGTCGCCTTCGTTAATATTAGCGTCTCCATAACTATGTGCAACAATATTAATTGAAGCAGTCGTACCTCTAGTAAAAATAATTTCTTCAAAATATTTAGCATTAATGAAACGTCGTACTGTCTCACGAGCACTTTCATATCCATCTGTTGCTAAAGAACCTAGAGTATGCACACCACGATGCACATTAGAATTGTAACGTTTATAATAATCATCTAATACATTTAATACTTGCACTGGTGTTTGACTTGTTGCTGTTGAATCAAGATAAGCTAATCGTTTTCCATTAACTTTTTGATTTAGTATAGGAAAGTCTTCAATAATTTCTTGTATGTTTAATGAAGTTTCGGCCACTACCTTCACGACCTTTCTTTTATTGAAAATCTCAATGACCTATTTATTTACTTTAAGTTCGATGACTTCTCGTAATTGACGTTTCACATCTTCAATTGGTAATTCACGGACAACTGGATCTAAGAAGCCATGAATAACAAGACGTTCTGCTTCTTTTTGAGAAATACCACGGCTCATTAAGTAGTAAAGTTGTTCTGGATCAACACGACCAACCGAAGCTGCATGACCCGCTTCAACATCATCTTCATCGATAAGTAGAATAGGGTTCGCATCTCCACGAGCATGCTCTGAAAGCATTAATACACGAGATTCTTGATTTGCGATAGATTTTGTACCGCCATGTTTAATATATCCGATACCGTTAAATACAGATGAAGCATTTTCACGCATTACACCATGTTTTAAGATATAACCATTTGTTTCTTTACCATATTGAACAATTTTAGATGTTAAGTTAATTTTTTGATCACCAGTACCAACAACGACTGATTTTAGTTCACTTGTTGAACGGTCACCAATTAAGTTAGTAGTATTATCAATAATTTGACTTCCCTCATTCATTAAACCTAAAGCCCAATTAATTGATGCATCTGCTGCCGTCACACCACGACGGATAATGTGACCTGTAAATCCTTTATCTAGATAGTCAACTGAACCATAAGTAATGTTTGAATTTGCTCCTGCAATCACTTCAGAAATAATATTTACTTGATTACCTTCACCACTTGCAGTTGAGAGGTAATTTTCAACATATGTTACTTCAGCACTTTCTTCCGTTACAATAATGGCATGATTAAATAAACTTGCATTCTCATTATCATGTAATACTACATATTGAATAGGATCTTCAACTACTACATTTTTAGGAACATATACAAATACGCCACCATTCAATAATGCTGTATGCAAAGCAGTTAATCGATGTTCATCTACTGTAACTGCATCTTTCATTAAATATTTTTCTACTAACTCACTATGATCTTGTAGCGCTTTTGATAAACCTTCAATAATAACATTATTATGATTTGCTTGTTCTGATACTTGTGTGAAAGCTAAATCATTATTATGTTGAATAATTAAATTTTTAGAATTTTCTATATCAATAATATTTTTAACTGATTCAGGAAGTTCTGATACATCATTATATGATTCACTTTCAACATGATGTTGTTTAAATGCATCGAAATCCCATTTTCTTAGTTTTGTTTTATCTGGTTTAGGCATTTCTAAAGTTTCTGTTAATTTCAAAGCTTTTTGACGTAGTTCAGTCATCCAAGAAGGTTCATTTTGTGCTTTAGAATAATCAACAAGTTGTGCTTCAGAAATATTTAAAGTTTCTGTTGTCATAATGCTTTTTCCTCCTACTTGATGAAAAATTTTAGTAACTGAATCGATATATAAACTGTTTATTTCCACATTTTAAAATCAATCAGTTCTTTTAATGAATAGTGTTTATTTTGTTTAATGACCTATTCAGTTGCACCAAATTCTTCTTTAACCCATTCATAACCTTCTTCTTCAAGACGTTTAGCTAATTCTGGACCGCCTGATTTTACAACTTTACCGCCATACATAACATGTACTTTATCAGGAGTAATATAGTTTAATAAACGTTGATAGTGTGTAATCATTAATGCACCGAAATCTTCGCCACGCATTTCATTGATTCCTTTAGAAACGACTTTTAATGCATCAATATCTAAACCTGAGTCAATTTCATCTAAAATCGCAAATTTGGGTTCTAACATCATTAATTGTAAGATTTCATTACGTTTTTTCTCCCCACCTGAGAAACCTTCATTTAAATAACGTTGCGCCATATCTTTATCAATATCTAAGAAATCCATTTGTTTATCTAATTTTTTAATAAATTGCATTAAGTTAATTTCTTGACCTTCTTCACGTTTTGCATTAATCGCTGAACGCATAAAGTCTGCATTTGTTACACCAGTAATTTCTGATGGATATTGCATCGCTAAGAAAAGACCTGCTTTTGCTCTTTCGTCAACATCTAATTCTAAAATATTTACACCATCAAGTAATACTTCACCTTGAGTGACTTCATAACTTGGGTGACCCATAATTGCAGAAGATAATGTTGATTTACCTGTACCATTAGGTCCCATGATTGCGTGAACTTCACCAGTATTAACTGTTAAATTAACACCTTTTAAAATTTCTTTATCTTCAATAGACACATGTAAGTCTTTAATTTCTAATGTTGATGACATTTATATTCCCTCCATAAAATATAAAGTTTTCTTAACTAGTTTATAGTAATTTTAATTTATAGTCAAAAAGACTTCTAACACTTTAATACACTTAATTATAACGTAAATAGTCCTTAATATAAACTTATTAAAATAACAAAAAAGACTATATTTTCGCCAAAACTGTTTCGAAATCACTTCAATTTTCAAGTGCGACTGATAATCAAAAGGCATCTGTTCTCAATAGGTAACTAGATACTAACGATGATTAACTACTTAATATTTCAATGTAAGGTGAAAATTTGGTAATATTCGTATTAACTTAATAAAGAAAGAAAGGAGACCTTTATGACATTCAAATGGAAAAATATTTTAAAAGGATTTGCGATGGGGACTTCAGATTTAGTTCCAGGAATCAGTGGAGGTACCATTGCTTTACTTTTAGGGATTTATGATGATTTTATTTCATCCATTAGTGGATTGTTTTCTAAACGGTTTTGGCCAAGTCTAAAATTTTTACTTCCTATATTAATAGGAATGATTTTAGCGATTGGTGTACTTAGTAATTTAATTCATTACCTACTCGATCATCATCATGTAATAACGATGTTCTTTTTTACTGGTTTAATTATAGGCATTGTCCCTTACCTATTAAAAACTTCAGATTTTAAAAAAACATTTACAACTAAACACTATGGATTATTAATTTTAGGAATCATAGTTATAGTAGCATTAACATTATTAAATCCTAGCACACAGCAATCAAGTTTAACACTTCAATTATCTTTTAGTCTTATTATTAAATATTTTATAGCAGGTGTTTGTGCTTCTAGTGCAATGCTACTTCCAGGTATCTCTGGCTCATTTATGCTACTTGTATTCGGTGCATATGGAACAATAATGTTAGCTATTGCTAATTTAGCTAAATTTAACTTTACCGGTCTGCCTATATTAATAGTAGTTGGTTTAGGTATTTTATGTGGATTTCTATTTTCAAGCCGTATTATAAAATACTTTTTAACCCACCACTTTATTGGAACATTTGCCTTAATTACTGGTTTTGTTATTGGTTCAATTTATGCTGTATTCCCAGGAATTCCTAAATCACCAGTAGAATGGATTGTTTCGATTATTTCTTTAGTAATAGGATATATAGTAAGTTATTCATTAGGACTGATTACGTCTAACAATGATACTCAGACATAATATTCTAAAATAAACAAAAAACGCATGTGTTTAACACATGCGTTCTCTTCTAGTTAAAACGACTTATTTATCGCCTTTTAATTTATCAATAACATCATTTGCTTTATCTTTAACGTTATCAACCACTTCTTTAGCTTTACCTGAAGCTTTGTCGCCTTGACCTTCTTTTTCTAAATCTTTATTATCAGTTGCATTACCAACTGTTTCCTTAATATTACCTTTAGCTTGTTCAAATTTATCTTCTGCCATTTTAAATTCCTCCTTGTTAAACATTTCATTCTTAAATGATTTTTGTAATATTAACATACCCAATACATATCATGTATAAACATAAATTCTGTTATTTTTTTATATTTTCTGTCTAATTAAAATAATTGTTATAATAACATTGTTCAATTTACTTATCCAATTGGAGATGATAACTATGACATTTGTTAATTTTACTGCTATGACAGAAAAAGGTTTAAATAAAAAAGTCAATGCATTCTTAGAAGAACATCCATATATAGAAATTGTTAAATTTGAATATGCGATGGGTCAAGGTGGTATCGGCGTTGGAATACTATATCAAGACGATTCAAGTTTATAATATAAATGACTGCAATAAATGTATTGATATAAAATAAAAAAACGGTTCACATATTTGTTTGTGAACCGTTTTTTACTGCATTATTATTCATTATTTTGCAGGTACAACTGCACCTTTGTATTTTTCATTGATGAAATCACGAATGTCTTTAGATTGTAATACTTCAACTAAAGCTTTAATTTTTTCATCATCTTTATGATCTTTACGAACTGCAATTAGGTTTGCATAAGGGTTATTATTAGGTTTTTCAACTACAATTGAATCTTTTTGTGGACTTAAGCCTTGATCAATAGCATAGTTTGAATTAATAATAGCTGCATCTACATCTTGATTTTGATAGATTTTTGGAAGATATTCAGCCGATTGTTTGTTATTGAATTTAATATCTTTTTTGTTTTCAGTAATATCTTCAAATTTAGCGTCTTCAATTTTTACGCCTTTTTTAATTTTAATTAAGCCTTCATCAACGAAGAATTTTAAGAAACGACCTTGTTCAGCTGGGTTATTTGAAACATAAACTGTCGCACCTTTAGGAAGGTCTTTTAAACTTTTGTATTTTTTAGAATAAACAGCCATTGGCTCTAAATGAACTTTACCTGCATCTTCAATTTTGTATCCTTTTTCTTTACTTTCAGTTTTTAAATAAGGAACGTGTTGGAAGTAGTTAGCATCAAGTTCACCTTTATCTAACAACTTATTAGGTGTAGTGTAATCATTGATTGTTTTAATTTCTAAATCATAACCTTTTTTCTCAAGAAGTGGTTTTGCTTTTTCTAAGATTTCAGCATGTGGTGCTGGTGAAGCACCTACAACGATTTTTTTATCTTTTTCGTCTCCGCCTTTACCACAAGCAGCTAATACAACTGTCAGTGTAAGTACTAATACTAAACTTAAAAGTTTTTTCATTTAATCTGTCCTCTTTTCTATTATCGTTTATCAATTTTATTTGTAAGCCAATCCCCGATGAATTGGATTATAAATACAATAATTAAAATAAATACGGTTGACACTAGAATGACGTCGTTTTGGTTACGTGTAAAACCAGTTAAGTAAGCTAAGTTACCTAAACCACCTGCACCAATAACGCCGGCAATAGCAGTTGAACCAACTAAAGCGATAGCAGTTACTGTAATACCTGAAACAAGTGCTGGCATTGCTTCTGGAAGCAATACTTTTCGAACGACTGTCCAAGTATTTGCACCCATAGACCATGCTGCTTCAATAACGCCTTTATCGATTTCTTTAAATGCGATTTCAACTAGTCTTGCGTAGAACGGTGCAGCACCAATGATTAATGCTGGAAGTGCTCCCGTCGGTCCACTAATTGTACCTAATAATACACTTGTGAACGGAATTAATAACAAAATTAAAATAATAAATGGAATCGCACGGAACAAGTTAACTATAAATGAAACTACCGTATAGAAAATCTTAGCTCCAGGTGCGTCACTTTTAGCTGATAAGAAAAGCAACACGCCTAAGATTAAGCCAAAGATAAAAGCAAAAATGGTTGACACTATAGTCATATAAAGTGTTTCATAAATTGCTTGCCAAACTTCAGGCCATTGCACATTAGGCATAGTAATCATTTCATGGAAGATATCACCATATGATTTATCCATGTTTAATCACCTCCACATTTACGTGTTCTTTATGTAACTCAGTTACGAATGTATTAAATCCATCTTCACTAATATGTGGAATGTGTACAATTAAAAATCCAACTGAACCTGTACGTGTATTTTTAATATTTGCTTCCAAAATATTTAATTCAATATTCTGCGTTCGCGTAATATCAGATACAACAGGTTGTGTGGTATTATTACCGTTGAAATTCAATCTTACAATATAAGCGTCTTTGTTCAATGGTTCTAGATGTTTAATTGAATCTTCAAAATCGTCGTCTAAATCGTCTTTCACGAATCGTTTTGTCACCTCATGTTGAGGATTTTCAAATACTTCATCAACATTACCTTGCTCAATAACACGCCCATTTTCCATCACTGCAACTTCATCACATATGCGTCTAATCACTTGCATTTCATGTGTAATAATCACAATCGTTAGATTTCTTTCTTCTTTTATTTTTAATAGTAAATCTAAAATTTCATCCGTTGTTTGTGGATCTAGCGCACTTGTAGCCTCGTCACATAATAAGACATTCGGATCATTCGCTAATGCACGAGCAATCCCAACTCTTTGTTTTTGACCACCTGATAATTCTGAAGGATAAGCTTTTTCACGACCTTTTAAACCGACCAACTCTACAAGTTCTAAAGCTCTTTGTTTTGCTTCTGCACGAGATACTCCAGCTATTTCTAGTGGGAACATAATATTACTAATGACAGTACGTGACCATAACAAATTAAAATGTTGGAAAATCATACTTACTTTTTGTCGTTTTTTTCTCAAATCTGACTTAGAAAGTTTGTTAATATTGTCTCCATCTATAATGATATCCCCTGAAGTCGGTTCTTCTAGATTATTAAACATTCGAATTAACGTACTTTTACCAGCACCAGAAAACCCAATCACTCCAAAAATTGAGCCTGATTCTATATTCAAGTCAACGTGATCTACTGCTAGTACATCTTTGTTCTTTGTGTGATAGCGTTTAACAACTTGATTTAACTCAATCACGTTAAATGCCTCCCTTAAATTCCTTATGTAATTAAAAAATGCTTTCCCATCTAGAGAGATGAGAAAGCATTTAAAATTATCTTTCTCTCATCTTCTAAAGTCTTAAACTTTATGTGAATTGGCACCATTTCCATTATAGACGGTTGCCGGGCTTCGTAGGGCACATCCCTCCACCTCTCTCGATAAGAGTTTTCGCACTATTTAATTAATTTATATCCTATCACTGTACTAATAATTCGTCAATCATTTTTTTAACTTTTCTAACAAATATGGCACGGATTGAAATGCATAGATTCTATCTACCTCTTTATCCTTATCCATAATTAACAGTACAGGTACAGACATAATTTTATATTCTTCACTAAAATACTTATGGAAATTTAAATCAATTTTTTTAAGTGGTAATTGTTCGATATCATTTGCAATATCTAGCATGCGCTCTGAAATCTTACATGTTCCACACATAGGAGTATATCCAAATATTAAATGTTTATCTTTATCAAAGTGTTCTTTGATGTCTTCGATTTTAATAGAATTATTCATTCACAAGTACTAACCTTTCAGAACTTAAATTAGGTATAAGTTTTTTCTCTTTTTTTACGTTAAATCCGTATTTACTCAATACATGAGCAAGATAATTTTTGGGACAACGTGCGACTTCACAATATGTTTTATCTACATAGATATGTTCACTTTCACTTAAATAACGTTTAAACCACTTTCTAATTTTTTCGCCCTCATCATCTGAATCGGCAAGAATATAGACCTGTTTTCCATATAACGTTTCTATCATATCGTCTAGTTTGTCGATACTCATTGTACCATGTGTACAAATAATATTTACAGGTTCAGCTATGACTTGTTGCACTTTCTTCTTATCAGATTTACCTTCAACAATGATAACTTTATTTAAAATTGCCATGTTCATCCACCTTCTAAGTCGATATTAAACAATCATTTACTTTTTCACGTTATTGATGAATATAAACACAATTTACAGATAATTAATATAATTATATAAAAAACTCCTAGATTTAATATCAAGGAGTTTTAAAAAATTATTCGCCAATCATTTCAGAGTATTGTTCAGCTGATAGTAATTCATCTAATTGACTTTCGTCACTTAATTCAACTTTTACCATCCATGCTTTTTCATAAGGTGATTCATTAACAAATTCTGGACTATCTTCTAATTCGTCGTTTGTTTCAACAATTTTCCCAGAAACAGGTGCATACAATTCAGATACTGTTTTTACTGATTCAACACTACCAAATGTATCCCCTTCATTAATTTCATCATCGACATCTGGTAATTCGACAAATACGATGTCTCCTAATTCACCTTGCGCGTATTCAGTAATACCAATTGTTGCCGTATTTCCTTCAACTTTAACCCATTCATGTTCCTTAGAATATTTGAATTCGCTCGGTACTGCCACGAAAATCCCCTCCTAAAAATAATTACAATTTAATGATGCCATACCGTAAGTTTTCATTCAACTATTAATATTAAAAGTTGTGATTATACTTTCTATAACCATACATCTTTGTATTGTTCTTCATTAAAACCTAATGTAACTTTTTCACCCGAAACCGCTAGCGGACGTTTTACCAACATTCCATCTGAGGCTAAGAGTTCTAATTTTTCATCATTAGATAATTCATTTAATTTATCTTTCAAACCAAGTTCTCTATATTTCACACCATGTGTATTAAAGAATTTATTGATTTCCACTTCTGATTTAACTACTAACTCTTTGAATTCTTGCTTTGTAGGTGTGTGTTGCACAATATCTATAGACTCATAACTCACTCCATGCTCATCTAAAAATCGAGCAGCTTTTTTACAAGTTGTACATTTTGGATATTGATAAAATTTAATCATTCAGTATTATCCTCCTATTTAAACTTATTCTAAATATATCAGATTATTTAAATAAACGCTCTACTTTTTAAGCTTTATTTTTTTCTAAACATTAGTAATTAGTTATAATATATAAAACAAGCTAAAAGGAGTGTAAAGTATGAAAAATATTACTACTACTGAAGAATTTAATTCAGTTATTCAAAGTGAACAACCTGTTATTGTAAAATTTGAAGCTGGTTGGTGTCCTGATTGTAAAGCAATGGATATGTGGATTGATCCAATCGTTGACAAGTATAACGACTATAAATGGTATTCAGTAAATCGTGATGAATTAGAAGATGTAGCATCAGACAATGAAGTCATGGGTATCCCAAGTTTACTTATATTTGAAAATGGTCAAAAACATGCCCATTTACATTCTGCTAATGCAAAATCACCTGAACAAGTTGAATCATTCTTAAAAGAAACATTTAATAAATAATTAAAAAACCACACTCGTTATTTTGAGTGTGGTTTCTTTAATATTCTGAGATTAAATGTTTATTTTTACGTTTTGCTTTAGGTGGAACCTCTTCTAAATCAGTAAGATACAATAAACCTGCAATAGCTTCATCTTTAGCAATACCAAATGCTTTTCTTACTTTTGGTTCAAAGATGTACAATGGCGTTTTCCAACATGTACCAATACCTTTTTCATAGAGTAATAACATTAGATTCTGAGTGTATGCACCCATCGCAAAAAAGTTTTCGCGATTTTGTCGTTGTCGTGGGTCAGTTTTAAGTACTAAAACTAACATACCTCCTAAATTTGTCACCGCGTTATAATGATCTTCTTGTTTTTCCGGACTATTTGGAAAGGCAAAACGTGTAATATCTCTACTCATATCTCCTAATCTATCTTTAGAAACATGAATAACTCTCCACGGTTCTCTCATACCATGATTAGGAGCGTCAGTAGCTTGTTCTATGGCTTTAAATACATCTTCATCATTAATAACCATATCATGTTTAAATTTCTTTATACTTCTTCTTAAAGAAATTACTTCTTGTAATTCCACAATTATCGCTCCTCTATATTGATAACTATTATCAATTATACGCGGATATCGATGACATTTCAATGTATACTACATGTTTTCGTAAAATAATAATTGTTTTTTTAGTTCTTTAACATGAATCTGTCCTGGCGCTTGAGGTTCACCTAAACAACCATATGACACTGTCCCCCCAAAAACACCTTGAGCAGTTCGGCTCACTAATCCTAAACGAGACATAGATATCCCAATAACTTGTTGAGAAATCGCTTCAGATGTGTAAGCTACTGCTTCTAATAGCGTTGCTACGTCCTGATTTTCCTTAGGCATTACTGCAATTTTTACATACTCAGGATTTAATTTTAGCATTTTATAATATGTGAATTTTAATTCTTCTAACGGTGGCGTTTCTAAAAAATTATGATATGAGACAATTATTTGCTTCTGATGACGATGTGCATTTTCTATAATACGTTTATGCGTCTCAACATCTATATTTGACTCCCATTCTATATCTATCATTTGAAATGCATCTATTGAGGAAATTGTTTCAATTAACTGTAAATATTCTTTATTAGTTAACTGACCTTTTCCACCTTGAGAAAGTGTGCGATATGTCACCAATATTTTGAAATGACCCTTTATTTCATTTAGAAGTGAAAGGTTTTTCATTAAATGTTCGTGATGATGACTCTCCCATTGATCTATACGCAACTCAATGATATCTATATATGCATGATTATCATTTATACTATTTAACGTTTCATTATCTATTATATCTTGAGGTGCTATGGTTGCAGCTACCTTTACTTCTGCCATATAATCCCTTCTTTTCTTACCATTTACAATTTTATATTATTTTAAACTATTTATGTCACACTCGCCAATGTTTAAAATTCATGTTAATTTTTACAAATCATGATTTAAAACGTTTTAGTTGGGTATACAATAATTATATTCGAATTTAGGAGGTAATAATAATGGCAGTTCAATATGAAACTAAAGCAACAAACGTTGGTGGACGTAAAGGACACGTACACACAGACGATAATGCAATAAATGTAGATGTATTACCACCACAACAAGCAGACGGAAAAGCAACTAACCCTGAACAATTATTCGCAGCTGGCTATGCTTCATGCTTCAATGGTGCATATGACCTTATTTTAAAACAAAACAAAGTTCGTGGGGCAGAACCTGAGGTAACTTTAACTGTACGCTTAGAAGATGATCCAAATGCTGAAAGTCCAAAATTAAGCGTATCTATTGATGCAAAAGTTAAAAATGTATTATCTCAAGAAGATGCTGAAAAATATCTACAAGAAGCTCACGAATTCTGTCCATATTCAAAAGCAACTCGTGGCAACATCGATGTAGATTTAAATGTTCAAGTTGTTGACTAATTAGTATTACGCTTTAAAATCTAAATTTTATAATTTTAAAAAATTCTGAGACGTCTCATTATGTCTCAGGATTTTTTTATGTTGATAGATAAAGATTGAATTGAAAAGAGCTGATATCAAGTTATTTCAATAGTAGTACAGAAGTTAACATAAAGACTTTCAATAAAAACATCTACGTTCTTTGGGCTGTATTGCTAGAGTTGAACGACGAGTTCAAATTGAATCCTATCCTGCCCATTTCCTATCTAAAAAATTAAGTTTAAAAATATCGATGTATGATAGATATTATTTTAATGTCTATATATTCTCACACTTTTTGTATAATTTTTTAAAATAAGCTATTCTATGTATATAGTTATTAATTAAAGTTTATAAAATATTTATAATTCAATTAATTTGTATAAATAGATTATTAAATGCTAATGATAATTTGAGGTGAGTATAATGTCAGAAGTTAGAATTCTTACTAACAATGATTTAAATCAATATATTACTTTAATATCAAATGATTCACATACTTATTCATGGGATAAACTTTATTTTCAACATGTGTCTCCAAATTATTTAAAACACATTCTATCTAAAGAAGAAGAGTATTGTAATATTTTTGGCAATTTTAAAAATGAAAAACTTGTGGCTGGTGTTACATTGCGACAACTCAAACAAGTAGGCACACAACATAAAGCAATGTTAGAAAATCTCTTTTTAAAAGACAAAAAAGACGAGATTACTTTGCAAAATTTAATCTGTGAAGTGATTAATTATGCAAAGGCTCGTCATATTGAAAAACTAATGACTTGTATTACGTCCAATCATATTAGTGCAAAGATTTTTTTCACTGCACTTGGTTTTGAAACTTTAGGGATTGAAAAAAACTCATTTAAAGTAGATGATACTTATTTCGATGTTCATTGGCTACTCTATGATATTAAATAGCCAGGATAATGATTTATTTATTGGCATCATCGATTGTAGGATCAACCATATCGAGAAATTTAAACTTTCCATGTGTATAAATAAATTTTAAAATACAACAATTTCCAATGACATATTGATTTGCCATATCATCACCTATCCATTTTCTTAAAAAAACCTGAATGGCTGTACCATGGCTTACCGCTAAGAATGTTTTTCCATTAGAGGACTCTAATAAATTACTTAATGTCGTAACGATACGATGTTCAACTTCATTTTTCGTTTCTCCTCCAAAAGGGCGTAGTCTAGTTCCAAAAATATCGTGTTTATCCCAAACTGCATCCAATAATTGAACACTATCCCCTTCAAATAGCCCAAAACTCCATTCTTTTAATCCTTTATTACGTTGATATGCTTGATCAGGTAAAACATTTTCTAACGTATCACATGCTCGTTCCGAACTAGATGAATATGCTTCGTCAAAAGTAATATGATTATGTTTAAAGTAATGACCTGCTTGCTTCGCTTGAGATATTCCTAATTTAGTAAGTGGAGAATCACTTGCACCTTGTACTTTCCCTCTTAAATTAAACATAGTTTGTCCATGTCTCATTAAATAGAGTATTTTACTCATTACATTCACCTCAATATATTTTTTAAATAATATAGGCAACTTTCTTTTACACCACTTTATAATCCATACATAGTATACCTTAATTTTTTTATACTTAAAAATAACTAAAGGTAAAAAATTAATTACTACTCGTTTGATTCTCATTATAAGGGGTATAATGAATTATAAGTTTTATAAATAAAGGAGCGTTCATTATGAATGATCATAATCAATACAATTATGTCAATCCTAATAACCTCTCATTAGATTGGGAATGTTTTGTAATAAGTAAATCAGAAATGTTACTTGATGGAGTTCCTAGTGAACTTATTCATTCGTGGTTAGATAGAGAAATTATAGAACCTTTTTCAATTAGAGATAATGAATTAAACTTTAAAACTAAAGATATATGGAATGCGCTAAAGCAACAAAATTGGTACTATCCTAATTCAAATTAATTTATAGAGGCTAATTGCTCGATTAGCGCTTTCGATAAGTTGGTGATCAACGTAATTTGACATAACATATGCTCTAATTTCTTTATTATTGCGTTCGTTTTTGGGAAATTTATGATCATTTACAATGTAGTTTGCTAAACTTCCTAGTGGTGTATCATCATTAATAAATCCAATAACAAAATCATAAAATGTCATTTTTTCCTCCTCACATTACAACATTTCAGTATCTCCTATCATCTTATTATTTCTAAATGAGTGATGTTTATTTATATAAGCAAATCAGTAAGTTAGATTTTTATAAAAGTTGTAATGTTTTAATTGGTTTTATTAAAATAATTAAAACACTTTATTTTTAATTATTCACTAAAAACATTCTATGCGGATATTAACTTTCTGTAAATGTGATGATTTTTTGAACTTTTATACTCTTCTATTTACTTTTCTGATTTTCCCTTTTAATTGATATGTTTATTAGTGTAATCATACATATTTATGACTGCCGATGAGTATATTTTAGTTTAATCGCCAGCTTTTTTTCTGTGTATTTACGAAGTAATTCTTTTAATAAGAATTAAAGTTTTACCTTTCTTTTAAAGAAGTGATATGATGATAAAAAAGACATCATTGTTATAGAGGTGACACTACCTATGAATATTAATAAATTATTTTGGATTAATATTATGATTACCCTTTTATTTCTAGGTTTTAATATTACTGTCACCTATTTTCCTAAGTTAGATGATTATTTTTGGCTCATACCTGGTTTAATCATATGTGGCCTTACTATTTCATTCAGTTTAATTGCCGCTATTTTGGATAAAAACCTTATAAGCGAAATAATTTTTTTATATTATATATATCCACTGATATATAACTTTTTTTAATTAAAATGTGGGAGGTTTACAAATGAGTACACATTTAACGATTTTACTTTGGCTCGGTATTATATTTGTTGTTGCTGCTTCAATTATATTAGGGTTATTGCTAAAATCTAAAAAAGAAGAACGTAAAGAATCATATTTAGGCTTTACAGTCATCTTTTATATTTTTGGTTTTGCTTTACTGATATATGTACTAATATTTGGTATTTTATAAATAGAGTTTAAAAGAACAAAATACAATCTTATTTTGTTCTTTTTTATATATTCCTCTATAAAACAATTAAGGAGATATAAATTGAAGACTATTCAATTGAAGCGTATTATATTTGTTATTTTCACTTCATTACTATTTTTCGCGTTCCCTTCTCATACTTATGCATCTATAAGTTCCACTTCTTCATCTTCAGGAAAAGGAAATGATTTCAAATTACAACCTGGTGACATTATTCTTACAAAAGGTCCGGTATTATTTGGTTTCTTTGGACATTCAAGTATTGCTTTAGATCATGATACTGTTTTACAAATTGAAGGACCTGGCGATAAGCCTATTACTGAATCTTTCGAATCATTTAAACAGCGATTTGGCGTTAAAAAAAATGATTGGATTAAAATATATCGTTGTGAATATCCTAATGCAGGTCAAAAAGCAGCTGATTGGGCAAAAGCTCATTATAAAAATAGTGATAAAACTTATTTAGTTACACTTAATTTAAAAAGTGAACGCTTTACATATTGTACTAAAATTATTTATCAAGCATATAAATACGGTGTAAGTAAAGATACGATAAATGATCATGGTTTACTGATTATCTCTCCATATGCTTTAGTTGATAATTTTAATAATGACTATCGCCTTAAGCTTGTAAAAACATACTAATAGTTAAAGACTATGGCGTTACGCTATACTTTTCTATACTAAGAAATGATATTTAAAGGAACAACTTATTTTTATGAAAAACAAAAAATTAAATTATCGATTTTTTTATTACATCTTTTTAACTCTTATTATTATATTATTTATTCTTTTCTTTCTTTACTTTTATAAACATTTTGATTTAAAACAAAATCAATCTTTAGATTACTATGCTAACTTTAATGATTTAAAACAACATACAACAAAAAATAAAGATTGGAAAATAATCACAAAACACCGTAAGCACAGCGATACCTTAATTACAGCGATTCATGGTGGAAGTATTGAACCTGGAACCACTGAACTCGCTCGTCGTATTTCAAATATTGGTCAATATAATTTTTATTCATTTGAAGGTCTACGTTCAGATAATAATGCTCAACTACATATTACTTCTACTGTTTTTGATGAACCTCAATTATTAGATATGCTCAACCATTCGTCAAAAACAGTATCTATTCACGGATATGCAGGCGATGAACCCATTGTTTACGTAGGTGGTCAAGATAAAAAATTGGTTCAAACATTACGTCATTCATTAACTGATCATGGATTTACAGTACAAAAAACGCCTAAAGGAATTGAGGCCCTTTCCAATAATAATATTATTAATAGAGATAAAAAAGATACAGGAGTGCAACTAGAATTGACGACTCGCCAACGAGCTTTGTTTTTTAAACATAACAACTTGGATAAAAATAATAGACGATCCCCCAAAAATTATACGAGAACATTTTATAGATTTGCCGAAGCAGTAGATCAAGGTATTAAAAAAGCTCAATAAATGTAATATCGTTTTTTTAGTTTTTTAATTAAATTAAATTGGGTATATATAAGTAATGAGTTTAGGAGGCGTTTCTATGGACGAATTAACTAACGAACAAAAATATACAGTAGCAAAATTTTATAAGCTATATATGGAACGTTCAAATAGTGGTCAAACAGAGGAAGAAGCAAATAATTTTAAAGATAGTATTACAGCTCAAGATGATTATTTTTGCGATAGAAAATATAGCGATTTCTTAGAAAATTGTAAAGTTCTTATTGATCATGGCTATCTAGATGGTAATATTATGTCTGATAGAATTTATAATATTAAAGTTACAAATAAAGCTTTTACTGAAATTGAACAAAGCTTTAATTAAAAATATCTAATTTTTTCAAGTTATTCCTATTCAAGGATCTTTGCTTAAAAGTCTTAAATAAATATATTTATTTAACTATGAATATAACTTTTAAAGCCTGCACATATGTATTGAGTATGTTTCAGGCTTTTTATTTTTAATAGAGGTGAGTTTACATGAATCATTGGAAAATTAATAATATGACGAATAGAAATCTACTTATACAACAAAACGAAAATGATGTATCTATAGTTGAACCTTTAAATAATGGTTCATTTAAAATTCTATCAGAGTTTAAACTGAATACACCGTCTCTTCCTATTAATACATATGATGACCAGTTATATGTTTCAATCAATTTTAAAAATGAAGAAATTAACATTTACAATAAATCGAATGAATAACACTATTATATTAATAATTTTATTAACTAAATTGTTTTAAAAAAATAATAAAATGTTAAATAAATATTAATATTTATTATGTAATAATTATAGTAATATTTGATTGATATGTTGTAATTATGGAGGTCAGTTATGGATAACATTATATTCTATCTAGGCATTACTTTATTTTTAATCGCATGTATAGTCATTATTTTTGGTATTATTGCTATTTTTAAGAATAAAAATTACTTAAAAATGCTTGCTATGGCTATTATTATTATCTTATTAAGTATGCTTGCACTGGGTATTCATAAAGTCATTGAGAGTAATAATCCCTCTAAAAGTGACATCACTCCTGTAAAAAAAGAAAAGCCTAAAGATAATAAAACAAATAAAGAAAATAATAATAAAAAAGATAATAATTCTAAGAAAGATCATAAGGATACATCAAATGAGTCTATTCAGGACACTCCTGCCACTCAAGAAAACACACCCGCCACAGAAGAACATTCAATTCAGTCATCAGAATCACCAACTACACAACAAGAAAACCCAACTACTGAACAAAATAATGCGACTACAAATAACCAAAATTCTACACAACGACACCAAGAACCTTCAACACACCAACAAGACACATCTCAATATCAGACGAATTCAGCAAATAATGATTTAAAACAAACAAATTCTACTCAAACCCAGAATAGTCAAAATAGTACTCAATATAATCATACAAATGAATCTAATACAACAAAAAACAACACTAATAATGTAAATCAAAATAGCACATCAAATACAACTCAAAATACACAAAGCGGTAATACGAATAATAATATAAACCAAATAAACAATTAATAATAAAAAAGGTAGAGTTTTGAGGCTCTACCTTTTATTTTCGACTTCTTTTTAAAACTTATAAATATTTATTGAATATTACATTTAATATGCCATACTAAAATATGATACGACTTAAAACAAAGGGATGAGACAATGAAAAAATTAGCCTTACTAACACTTTCAAGCTTTCTAGTATTAGGTGCATGTAGTCATAGTAATGATACAGTCAAAGATGTAAACGAAAGTGCACATAAAAAAAATAATCCAAAAGCACACAAATCTAAAGGCAATTCTGAACGCGTAGATAGTAAAAAAATAAATAAAAACTAAAAATAAGGAGTAGAAGCGCTCTTACTATCCATCGCTTCTACTCTTATTTAATTATCATTCTTCGTATTGTTTAAAGTAATCTTCATCTAAATGGTTAAGATGAATATTTTCAATTTGTAGTGTAACATGTTCTAAATTATATTTTTCTTTCAACAATTCAGAAACTTTATTAACCGTTGAATATGGCCATTTAGTATATTCATCACTTAAAACAACATGAGCACTCAATGAACTATGGTTTGTAGTGATACTCCATAAATGAAATTCATGCACATCTATAACGCCTTCAACGCTTTTCATTGCATTAATAATTTCATCTGAATCATATCCATCTGGAATACTCTCCATTAACACTTTCCAAGCATTTTTAATTATTTTATATCCACCATTTAAAATGATAAGAGAAATGATGATACTAATGATTGGGTCAATAATTTCCCATCCAGTAAAATGAATAAGTACTACTGCTACGATAACGCCAATTGAATTTAATAAATCTCCGAAAAAATGCCATAATGCGCTTTGAATATTAACATTATCTTCTTTTCTTAAAGATCTATATAAAATAAGTGTTAAAATGATATTTATAATAAGACCTAATACAGCTACAAATATCATGATACCACTTGCTACCGATTCAGGATGTATGATTCTCAAAATGCCTTCATACATAATACCTAACGAAATAACAATTAATGCTAAACCATTTAAGAAAGCTACAATAATTTCTAATCTTAAAAATCCATACGTATAATGTTTCGTTGGAGGTTTACTTGCAAAATAAATAGCAAGCATAGACAACCCTAGTGCCAAAACATCACTTAACATATGGAATGAATCTGATAATAAAGCAAGTGAATTAGCATATAACCCACCTACAAACTCTACAATTGTAAAAATCAACGTAATAATCAAAGAAGACCAAAGCGTTGCTTTTGAACTACTTTGAAATTTCCTATGTTCTACATGATGAAAATATTTTGATTGATTGTTCATTACTTCTCTCCAAACAATTAAATTATAAATTATTTTCTTTAAAACTACCCTAATATATATTAAAAAAAACGTTACAAACATTAATATATCAACGTTTTAATGTTATTACAATAAATAATTGAAATTTAAAAACATTGTATATTTGAGGCAAAATGATTTATCACATAAATGTAAATATAAATTGCATTACATTTAATCACCACAGTTGATTTACCAATCATAAAAGTTCGTTATTTCTATTTTGTCTTAGACTAACTGACTTATATCTAGTGTTAGTCAAAAGTATTCATCATTCTTTAATTTATTAACATCATACTTACATTATTTTTTTCGTTACATTATTTCTATATAATATTAAGAAAGAAGCTCTTCAAAAACATGAAAAAGGAAGTTATCAAATGCTTTTATTTCCTTCAAGTATTTTTATGATTTTACTAGGAAATTTAATTATTAAAAACCCACCTAAAAAGATAAACCGCTTCTACGGATTTAGAACAAAAAAATCAATAAAAACTCAACATAACTGGGACAAAGGACAAATAGACAGTTAGCATATTTTAAATATAATGAAATGAAAGATACTTATAGTGAAGATGAGAAAATTCATGATATTATCCTTGAAATTCACAATGATAAAAATGAAATAGTTTTATACAAAAATATTGCATCTTAATTATAGGGTGCATTTTTATTGGGGCATATTTGGAGCTGTATTGGAGCAATAAAAATAAAAAGCCTGCAACCAATAGGGTTACAAGCTATGAGATGGAGGCGGCGGGATTCGAACCCGCGTCCAGAGGTCCTGATACAAATCTTTCTACGTGTGTAGTCTATTGATTCATTTCGCATATTGGTAAGCAATAGACAACCAACAATATGCTAGTTTGATTAAATTTCATCTAAACAGACTTCAAACGGCAGTGTTTAGCATATCCTATTAGGGTTGAATCGCGTTAACAGCACATAGGAAATGCTGTTAGGCGATGCAGAGCGCTATTACGCAGCTACTGCTAAATTATTGTTTGATTTGTCAGTTATATTTAACCGAATGTGTTGATGACGGAGACAACCCTCCGACACGCTTAATAAGCTCGGGGGACCCCTGTCGAATCCAAAAACGCCCCCGCAATATAATAAAATATAAGATACAGTTTAATTTAAACAACTTTACTTATCATAACAAATAGAGCCCGATTAAGCAACAATTATGCTTAATAACGGGCTTTCATTGCACGATCAACATCTCGTTTCATTGCTTTATCTTTCAATGCTTGACGTTTATCATGCAGTTTTTTACCACGAGCTATGCCTAATAAAACTTTACATTGTCCATGTTTTAAATACAATTTTAAAGGAATAATCGAATATCCAATTTCTCTTGTACGTTCGCCGAGTTTGATAATCTCTTTTTTATGCAATAACAGCTTTCTTGATCGTAATGGATCATGATTAAAACGATTTCCTTCTTCGTATGGAGCAATATGCATATTATTAATGTACATTTCTCCACGCTTCACTTGTGCATAACTATCTTTTAAGTTCGCACTACCACGTCGAATCGATTTAATTTCTGTACCTTGAAGCGCAATACCTGCTTCAATGGTATCTTCAATATTATAATCATGTCTTGCTTTACGGTTTTCAGCCAACGTACCTGGTGATTTTGTTTTTTTCTTGGCCATTACTGTATGTCACCTCTTTGCTGATTATTTTTTCTTACGACGCGCTTTTTTCTTAATATTTTTATCTTTATAAAAAGGTTTATGCTTAGTTGAGCTTTGTTTATCACGTTGACGTTGATTTTTACCCTTACGTTGTTTACGTTTTTTCTTTTTGTTTTTATGATGATTATCTTTGGATTTATCTAAAGATTTACCACGCGTTTTAGCTTGAATCGTTTTTCCACGAGCAGGACGCTGTGATTTATCATTTTTAGGTAATGGCATGCCAACAATTTGGAAATCTATCATGCGTTCATCTACGTCTACATGAGTAACTTTAACTTTTACCTCATCACCAATTCTAAACACTTTAGCATGTCGTTCACCTATCAACGCCATTTGTCTTTCATCAAATTGATAATAATCATCTGTCATATTAGAAATATGAACCATACCTTCTATCGTATTTGGTAATTCAACGAACATACCAAAATTGGCAACAGAGCTTACAATACCTTCAAATTCATCACCAATATGTTGAATCATATACTCTGCTTTCTTCAACTCATCTGTATCTCTCTCTGCTTCAATTGCGCGACGTTCACGTTGAGATGTATGTTCTGCTAATTCTGGTAATGTTTCTTCCCATTTATGCATCTCTTTATGATTCATAGAGTGATCGACAAGATACTTACGAATTAAGCGATGGACAGTTAAATCTGGATAACGACGAATCGGGGAAGTAAAATGTGTATAATATTCTGCTGACAAGCCGAAATGACCTAAATTTGTATCATCATAATGTGCTTGTTGCATCGAACGTAACATCATTGTTGAAATAACCATTTGCTCAGAACGACCTTCAACTTCTTCTTGGATAGATTGTAATGTTGAAGGATGAATATCTTCACCTGTGCCTTTAACCATAATACCAAAATTAGTAATAAAGTCGAAGAACTGGCGTAATCGATCTGATTTTGGTTGTTCATGAACACGATAAATAAATGGCACTTCTAATTTGTTAAAATGTTCAGCAACTGTTTCATTGGCTGCTAACATAAATGATTCAATTAAACGCTCTCCTTCACCACGTTCTCGCATTATTACATCTGTAGGTAGTCCTTCTTGATTGACCAACACTTTTGCTTCATTAATATCAAAATCAATTTCACCACGACGTTTACGCATACGGATAAGTCGATTAGATAAATCTTGTGCTAAATCTAACATTGGGACAATTTCACTGTATTGTTGACGCACTTCTGTATTTTTTTCGGTAATAATTTGATTTACTGCATCATATGTCATACGATAGTTTGAATGAATAACACTATCAAATATGTCATGATTCACCACTTCGCCACGCTCATTTATTTCCATACGACAACTTAACGTTAAACGATCTACTTCAGGATTTAATGAACAGATACCATTACTTAAACGGTGTGGAATCATTGGAATAACACGGTCTACTAAATATACACTCGTTGCTCTATCATAAGCTTCTTTATCTAGCGCAGAGCCTTCTTTTACGTAATAACTTACGTCTGCAATACTTACTGTCAATTCCGTATGGCCATTATCTAGACGTTTAACGCTAATTGCATCGTCTAAATCTTTAGCATCTGCACCATCTATTGTAATTGTAAGATCGTTTCTTAAATCTCTTCGTCCCTTAATTTCTTCAGGTTTTATTTCTTCAGGGACTGATTCCGCTTCTTTTAATACCTCATCAGGAAATTCAATCTCAATTCCATGCTGATAAATAATTGAAAGAATATCTACTCCTGGGTCATTTTTATGACCTAGAATAGCAGACACATGTCCTTCTGGATTATCTGTGCCATCAGCATATTTTGTGATTTGGACAAGTACTTTATGACCATCTACAGCTCCAAGACTCTGTCCTTTAGGTATAAATATATCTTGCATAATACGTTTATCGTCAGGAATGACAAAACCAAAATGTTTTGCTTCACTATACGTACCTACCACTTGTGTGACAGAGTGTTTTTCTATAGATTTTACTTCACCTTCAACTTTTCCACGATGTTCTCCTCTGGATTTTTGTAATTCAACTATTACTGTATCTCCATCTAAAGCACGATTAATCTTTGTTGGTGGAATAAAAATATCTTCAAGTTCTTCGTTTTCTGGGCGTAAAAAAGCAAAGCCTTTTTTATTTTGACTTAAAGTACCTCTTATTAATTTTGAACTTAAATTCTTATTTGATACTTTACGTTGATAGCGATCTGTCTTTGTTCGCTCTACCAATCCTGCTTGTTCAAGTTCAACGAGCACCTTTATTAATTCTCTAAATGAGTCGGCACTACTAAGACCTAAAACATCTTGAAAGTCTGATACAGACATCGGTTCATAATCAGGTTGTTTTACAATTTCTTCAATGGATTGCTTTAAATTCATCATGCCCCTCCTTTCTTCAATCAATTATTTTTATGATTTATTCAGACCAGTCTAATCCTTCTAAAAACGCATATACATCTTCAAACACTTGCTCTTTTTCTTTATCAATTGTAATGACATGTCCTGAATTTGCATACCATTTAATTTGTTTTTCATCTGAATCTACATTTTCGTATATATAATTTGCTGACTGAGGATCAATCATTTCATCTTTTTCAGCTTGAACTACTAAAATGGGATCTAAGACTTCATCTACATCATTACGCACACGACTTAAAGTATCACTAAGTTCTTTGAGTGTTTCAGTAGGATGAAAATCTTCCATTTCTTTATCAATCGTTGCTTGATCTTTACCTTCGTATTTTTTAAAATTACGTGCATATTCTAAAAAACCTTCATAGATTGTACCTTCTGTTTTTACTTCGGCAGGTGCACACATTGTTATGATACCTTTTACAGGACGGTTTAAACTTAACTTCAATGCAAATACGCCGCCTAATGACAATCCAGCTACCGCTATGTCTTCATAACCTTGTTCTACAAGATAATCATAGCCATCAAGTACATCTTTAAACCATACATATGGACTAGACTTTAATATTTCTTCTGGCGGTGCAGCATGACCTTCATACTGTGGCGCATAAGAAGTATAACCTTTTTTTTGTAAAAATCTACCAAGTTGTCTTACATCTGAGGAATTACCTGTGAATCCATGTAGGAGTAAGACTGCTCTTTTACCTTCTTGGAAAAAGAAAGGTTGAGGTAACTTAATTTGCATTTTTTATCCCTCTCTAACAAAAATTATAATATGATTACTTTTTTTATTTTGTACTAATAGACTGCATTCATTATATAATCAATCTATTTTATTCCCTGAATAGCTTAAAAATATGCATTGATGATTATATTAAAATAATGATTTCTTTATAAAATGTGTTAACTCTATTATAAATAAAAAAGCCCGACATTGATATCGTCGGACCTTATAAACCAAAATAACTTATTCCAATCATTATTAAAAAGAAAATGA
The DNA here is from genome assembly GCF_001809205.1 of Staphylococcus sp. HMSC069E10. Classification (NCBI taxonomy): domain Bacteria; kingdom Bacillati; phylum Bacillota; class Bacilli; order Caryophanales; family Staphylococcaceae; genus Staphylococcus; species Staphylococcus sp. HMSC069E10. The sequence goes on from NZ_KV796472.1 coordinate 75,057, forward strand.
TGGCTAACACAATTGTTAATCTATGCAAGAATAAATCGACGCCACGTTGTTTTTGCTTACCAAATAACTGTTCAGCGCCCCCGCTAATCGCACCCGAAAGTCCATTACTTTTACTTTCTTGGAGTAATACAACAGTAATTAATGCAATACAATCAATAATTAATAAGACCATAAATAATGTATGCATGAAAATTGTCCTCCGTTCATTATATACGTTCCGAATTATAACATATTCTTAATATAGTTATCAAATACTATCGATTAAATGTACTTTTACGTACAATTGAAATAATTAACATATATATGGCTAATATTGCTGAACCAATCACGACGATTAAAATAGGTAAAATAAATAAAACCGATTTTGTTTCAATAATAGCATTTAACACCATTGTTAAGTTGACAAGTGTAAATAATACATTTGATACATATACGGCAAACATAAACCACCAAAGATATTTATGTCGATTCCATAAAGCAATCACTCCAGCTAAATATGCAAGAATATACATAATACCTGTATATCTAAAACTATTTAAAATATTATCTACTGCACTGCTTGACGCTTTTTGATGTGCTAGTGTTAACAGTGTTTTAGCAGTGCGAGCATCTAAAGCAATAAAATTATGGATAATTAATAATATACAAAATACAAGCGAACTATATCCAATCAATTGACCAGTAATACGTTCTCTTTTATTTGACTGATTAAGTTGTTGATCCATCTTCAATTCTCCTTCTTTCAATTACAAGATTATTATATCAGTTTCATCAATGAAGTTAAATCTTACACTTCTATACTATTATTTAAAGTTTTATATTAAAAAAAGCCTGTCATAGTCTCAACTCTATGACAGGCAAACGCGTGAACTCTATTGATTTTAGTATAGTGCTAAAATTATTTATCTAAATTGTAGAAAGATTTAATTCCGTCAAATTTTGCTGTTTCAAATAATTCATCTTCAATACGTAGTAATTGATTATATTTCGCAATACGATCTGTTCTTGATAATGAACCAGTTTTAATTTGACCAGCATTTGTTGCTACTGCGATATCAGCAATTGTTGTATCTTCAGTTTCACCAGAACGGTGAGATACTACTGCAGTGTAACCAGCTTTTTGAGCCATTTCAATAGCATCAAATGTTTCAGTTAATGTACCAATTTGGTTTACTTTGATTAAGATTGAGTTACCAATACCTTGTTCAATACCTCTAGAAAGAATTTCAGTATTAGTTACGAATAAATCGTCACCTACTAATTGAACTTTATCCCCGATACGATCAGTTAATTGTTTCCAACCGTCCCAGTCATTTTCATCCATACCATCTTCAATTGTAATGATTGGATATTTACTAATTAATTCTTCTAAGTAGTCAACTTGTTCAGCTGCGCTACGTTTCGCACCATGTTCACCTTCGAATTTAGTGTAGTCATATACATCATTTTCATAGAATTCAGATGAAGCACAGTCAAATCCTAAGAATACATCTTCACCTGGTTTGTAACCAGCTTTTTCAATCGCTTTAATGATTGTTTCAACTGCATCTTCAGTACCGTCAAATCTTGGAGCGAAACCACCTTCGTCACCTACAGCAGTTTCTAATCCACGTTCACTTAAAATTGATTTTAAGTTATGGAAAATTTCAGCACCCCAACGTAATGCTTCTTTAAATGATTCAGCACCAGTTGGTAAAATCATGAATTCTTGGAATGCAATTGGTGCATCTGAGTGAGAACCACCGTTAACAATATTCATCATTGGGACTGGTAATTGTTTACCGTTAAATCCACCGAAATATTTGTATAATGGTTGACCTAATAAGTCAGCTGCTGCGCGTGCAACGGCAATAGATACACCTAAAATAGCGTTTGCACCTAATTTACCTTTGTTAGGTGTTCCGTCTAATTGAATCATCATTTTATCAATTGATACTTGATCTAAAACTGAAAATTCACCTTCAACGATTTCTGGAGCGATAATTTCGTTTACATTTTCAACAGCTTTTGTAACGCCTTTACCGCTATAACGTGATTTATCTCCATCACGTAATTCAACTGCTTCGTGTTCACCAGTAGAAGCACCTGAAGGTACTAAAGCACGACCAAAAGCACCACTTTCAGTTAATACTTCAACTTCAACTGTTGGGTTACCACGTGAGTCTAATACTTCGCGAGCATAAACATCTGTAATAATTGGCATAATAAATAATCTCCTTTAAATTTAGATTCCTTAATTATTATAACTATTTTTTGTTATTTAATAAAATATTTATACTAAGATGACTTAATATTAAAGAATAATATTAAATCATCTTATCATTTACAGTTTTACTAATGCTTAATTAAAGATTCACCTGTCATGTCTGACGGTTGTTCAACATTTAATAAGTCTAGTAATGTAGGTGCTAAGTCACCTAAACGACCAGTTTCACGTAATGTTACATCTTCTTTAGTAACAATTACCGGAACTGGGTTTGTAGTATGAGTAGTCATAGGTTGATCATCATCAGTTAAAACTTGATCTGAGTTACCATGGTCAGCTGTAATAATTGCATAGCCATTCATATCTAAAATTTTATCAACCACTTCACCTAAACATTCATCTACTGCTTCAATTGCTTTGATAGTTGGTTCAAGCATACCACTATGACCTACCATGTCAGGGTTAGCAAAGTTTAAAATAATTAAATCTAAATCACCTTTGTCTAACTCTTCTAACAATGTATCTTTAACTTCGTATGCACTCATTTCAGGTTTTAAATCATACGTAGCAACTTTAGGTGAATCGATTAAGCGACGACGTTCACCTTCAAATTCTTCATTACGTCCCCCACTCATGAAATAAGTAACATGTGGGTATTTTTCAGTTTCTGCAATACGTAATTGTTTTAAATTATTATTTTGAGCAACTTCACCAATTGTATTCGTTAAATCAACTTTTTCAAATACGACTTCTGCATCAACATTATCATTGTATTTAGTAAACGTTGCATAGAATAAATCATTTACACGCTCAACTTTAAAGCCGTCAAATGCTTTATTTGTAAATATTTCAGATAATTGTGCTGCTCTATCAGGACGGAAATTGAAGAAGATAACAGCATCACCATCTTGAACACCTTCATTTTGTCCTTCAACTATGAAAGGTTCAACAAATTCATCTGTAACATCATTTGCATAATTCGCTTCTACACCTTCTTTAGCGTTCGCATAAGAAGGTCCTTCGAAATTGCGAATAGCATTATAAGCTTTTTCTTCACGATCCCAACGTTTATCACGGTCCATTGCGTAATAACGACCTGAAATTGATGCGAATTGACCTACACCAAGTTCTTTGAATTTAGCTTCTGTTTCTTCAATATATTTAATTGCTGATTTTTGATCTACATCACGACCATCTAAAAATGCATGTACATACACTTTATCTAAACCTTTTTGTTTAGCAAGTTCTAATAATGCAAATAAATGTTTGTAATGACTGTGAACACCGCCATCTGAAAGTAAACCAAATACATGTAATGCTGAATCGTGATCTTTAACGTGTTGAGCTGCTTTACCTAACACTTCATTTTCGTAGAAATCACCATCTTCAATGGATTTATTAATACGAGTTAAACTTTGATAGACAATACGGCCTGCACCTATATTCATATGACCTACTTCAGAGTTACCCATTTGACCTTCAGGAAGACCAACATCTAAACCACTTGCTTCAATTTGAGTCGTAGGATATGTGTTGTAATAACGATCAAAATTTGGTTTATGCGCTTGTTTTACTGCATTACCATGTTCACTTTCACGGTTAGCAAAACCGTCTAAAATAATTAATGATGTTGGTTGTTTAGCCATAATTATTTAGCACCTTCTAACAATTGTACAAAATCATCTACTTTAAGTGATGCGCCACCAACTAATGCACCATCGATATCTGATTGAGCCATATATTCTTTAACATTATTTGGTTTCACACTACCACCATATTGAATACGAGTCACATCAGCTACATCTTGACTAGACACGTCTGCTACTGTTTTACGTACTTGTGCACACATTTCATTTGCATCTTCTGAAGTAGCTGATTTACCAGTACCGATTGCCCAAATTGGTTCATAAGCAATAACAACTTCTTTAAGTTGATCTTCTGACAAGCCTTTTACTGCTTCTTTTACTTGGTTGCTTACTACTTCGTTAGCTTTGCCATTTTCTCTTTCTTCATCTGTTTCACCAACACAAATAATTGGTGTCATTCCATGATTAAATACTGCATGTGCTTTTTTATTTACATCTTCATCTGTTTCATGGAATAATTCACGACGTTCTGAATGTCCAATAACGACATATTTAACACCTAAATCAGCTAATGCTACTGGAGAAGTTTCTCCTGTATATGCACCATTATCTTCAAAATAAGTGTTTTGAGCACCAATTTTTAATCCTTTTGCTTTGCCATCATTCACTAGAGAGATTAATGCATCTAATTGAATTGTTGGCGCACAAATTACTGATTCAACTTCCTTTTCATCAGGTAATGTAGGTAAATTGTTTACAAAGTCTTTAGCTTCTTGAACTGTTTTATTCATTTTCCAGTTACCAGCTATGATTGGTTTTCTCATTATTGACACTCCTATTATTAATAAATTTAAACTTAATTATAAATATTTACGTTCTTTTATTGTTTTCCCATGAAAATCATAAAAGAAACATTTTTATTATTCAAATAAATATTATTTATCGTTAATTGCTTTGATACCAGGTAATTCTTTACCTTCAAGGTATTCTAATGAAGCACCGCCACCAGTTGAAATATGAGTGAAATCATCTTCAAATCCTAGTGAAATTGCAGCCGCTGCTGAATCACCGCCGCCGATAATTGTGATTGCATCTTCTAAGTTAGCAATTGCTTTACATACACCGATTGTACCTTTAGCAAAATTACTAAATTCAAATACACCCATAGGTCCGTTCCATACTACTGTGTGAGCACCTTGTAATTCTTTAGTAAATAACTCGATTGTTTTTGGTCCAATATCCATTGCTTCTTGATCACTTGGAATTTCATCAATAGACACTTCAGTGATTTTAGCATCATTTGAAAATTCTTTAGCTACTTTACAATCAACAGGTAATACAATTTGATCGCCATTTTTTTCTAAAAGTTCTTTAGCAAAGTCAATTTTATCTTCTTCTAATAAAGATAGACCAATTTCTTTACCTTGTGCTTTTAAAAATGTATATGCCATACCGCCACCAATAATGATTTTATCAGCGATATTCACTAAATTTTTAATAACACCAATTTTGTCAGATACTTTAGCACCACCTAAAATAGCCACAACTGGTTTATGTGGATCATTTACCACACCACCGATAAATTTAATTTCTTTTTCCATTAGGTAGCCTGCAGCTGTTTCTAGATGAGTAGAAATACCAACATTTGAAGCATGTTCACGGTGTGCAGTACCAAATGCATCATTTACAAACACATCACCTAATGATGCCCAATACTTACCTAATTCAGGATCATTTTTAGATTCTTTTTTACCATCTAAATCTTCAAAACGAGTATTTTCAACTAATAATACATCGCCTTCATTTAAATTTTTAATTGCAGATTCTAATTTTTCACCGCGTGTTTCTGGAATAAACACAACTTCTTTGCCTAATTTTTCAGTTAATGAATCCGCTACTGGTTTTAAAGTTAACTCTTTTTTATCACTTTCTTCTTTAACTTTACCTAAATGAGAGAATAATACTAATTTACCGCCTTGTTCTAAAATATATTTAATTGTTGGTAAAGCTTGAACAATACGGTTATCATTTGTAATTTCACCGTTTTTTAAAGGTACATTAAAATCAGCACGTTCAAGTACAACTTTCCCTTTTAAGTCTAAATCAGAAACAATTTTTTTTGCCATTATAATTTCCTCCTTTAAATAGGAATTATTAATATAAAAATAAGCGGAGAAGCGTTAGTGCTCCCCGCTTACTCATAAGCTAACTTCATTCAACATTTTATATAAGTGTACTGAGCACAAGTTTTTATTAAACTAGGCTACGAAATTATTTAGTTAATTCAGCTAAATATTCTAAAGTACGTACTAATTGAGAAGTATAAGACATTTCGTTGTCATACCAAGCAGCTACTTTAACTAATTGTTTGTCGCCAACTGAGATGACACGAGTTTGAGTTGCATCGAATAATGAACCAAAGTTCATACCAACAATATCTGATGATACGATTTCATCTTCAGTGTAACCGAATGATTCGTCAGCAGCATTTTTCATTGCTTTGTTAACATCTTCAACTGTTACTTCTTTTTCTAATACAACTGTTACTTCAGTTAATGAACCAGTAGCTACTGGTACACGTTGTGCTCCACCATCTAATTTACCATCGATTTCAGGAATTACTTTACCGATAGCTTTAGCTGCACCTGTTGAGTTAGGTACGATGTTTTGTGCTGCTGCACGTGCACGACGTTTGTCACCTTTTTTGTGTGGACCATCTTGAGTCATTTGGTCGCCAGTGTAAGCGTGAATAGTTGTCATTAAACCTTCAACAATACCAAATTCGTCATTTAAAACTTTAGCAACTGGTGCTAATGAGTTTGTAGTACATGAAGCACCTGATACTACTGTTTCAGATCCGTCTAAATCTTTGTGGTTTGTGTTAAATACGATAGTTTTAACATCACCTTTAGCTGGAGCAGAAATTAATACTTTTTTAGCTCCTGCATTAATGTGTGCTTCAGCTTTTTCTTTTTCTGTATAGAAACCAGTACATTCTAATACTACGTCGATATCTAAATCGCCCCATGGTAATTTACTTGCATCTGGTTCTTCAAAAGATTTAACTTCTTTACCATTTACACGGAAACCACCTTCAACAACTTCTACGTCTCCGTTAAAGCGACCTTGCATAGTGTCATATTTTAATAAATGAGCTAACATTTCGTCGTCTGTTAAGTCGTTTACTGCAACTACTTCAATACCTTCTACGTCTTGAATTCTTCTGAATGCTAAACGACCAATTCTACCAAAACCATTAATTGCTACTTTTACTGCCATTATAATGGCCTCCTTTAAAATGATATTTAAAAAGTTAAATAACTTTTTATTCCTTATTTAGTATTACTTTAGCTGCTGCTTCATCAGTAATTAATATTGTATTTTGGGGAGCAATACTGAGATATGCTTTGATAGCTTCTCCCTTAGACATGCCGCCAGCAACAGCATATATAAATTCTTTGCTTTCTAAATCTTCAAGTTGTAATCCAATAGTTTTTACTTTTTGAACTACATGACCTTGAGCGTCAAAATAATATCCGAAAGCTTCTCCGACGGCTTGATGATGTTGAAGTCTTTCAATCACCTCATCAGATGATTGTCTACGATGCGCCATCTTCAGCGCATCACCAATACCGTGTATTGTTATATTTGCTTGTTTAATCTTTTCTAATGTGTGCACAACTGATGGTTCCATCAGTAATGTATTATATGTTGATTCGCTTACATTATCTGGTACATATAGGGTAGTATAATACCCACCACTTTGTTGTGCCATACTTGCTGCAATTGTATTTGCTTGATAAACCATATTTTCACCAAGACCACCACGTGCCGGAACAAAAAACACATTAAATGGTAATAAATGCATTGCTCGGCTAACATTAGCCATTGTTGATCCGCCTGTCACTGATACAATTGCATCTTCATACAATATATCTTCTAGTAAATGACCTGCTTGTCTACCCATCTCAGACTTAACTTCTTCATGCATGTCAGCATTTCCAGGTATGACATATACTTCTTTAACTCCAAAGTTGGACTTAATATGTTTAGCATAATGATTATCATCTTTATACACTTTAAAGTAATCACTTAATTGATTAAGTACTTTTGTACCTTCCTCGGTGATTTCCATACCAGTTGATTTTACTTGTATAAGATTTTGCTTTTTTAATATGTCTGTTTCTGTTCTTAAGACTCTTTCTGTAATATCCATATGTTCGCTTAAACTTCTACGCCCAACAGGTTCATTATTTGAAATTGTCGTTAAGATAGAGAAACGTCGATACATTTTATCAACTAAGTCAGGAACCAACTTTTGTTGTAGTTTAATCAGGTCTTTCACTACTACCTTCCTCCTATTTTTCTCAAAAGGTAATCGAGAGTTAGAGGGGGTTTGACTTTTTTTGTCCCAGGTGGGACAAAATTCAACCTCTTTACAATTGCAATACTACTATTGTCGTTATAAAAAAGCAAGCGAAAACCCTTATTATTTTAAATAATCTGTTAAATATTTAAAATAGGGTATAGTAAATGCAATAGAGTTAACTTTATAGGTTTTTCAAAAATGATGAATTATAATTGAAAATTAACTAGATAGGAGGAATTACTTTGAAATATAAAGACAATAAGGATATAGAAGTTTTAGATCCTTCTGATAATAGATATAAAGATGATGACTATTTTAAAAAAGAACAAGAATATCGAGATATGTCTGAACATCACAATACAATACGATATCACTATGGTTGTGGTTGTCCTTTTGGTTGTTTCTCTTCCATTTTTATATCGATTGTTCTTTCAATTATCTTAACGTTCTTGCTCAACTGGATATTTTAAAAAAACCTAGAGATACACACATGGTAAAATGTGTATATACCTAGGTCTTTTTTTATTCTTCGTTTGAAGATCTCTGAGATTGTTGGGTATTACTTTTTGATTCTGAAGTTGTTGAACTAGATGATTGTGTTTTAGGCTCGGCAGTAGATGGTTGCGTCGTTGATTTTTGTGTTTGTGATGATTGATTTGTATTAGCTCGTTCTTGTGTAGTAGTTGTGTCATTGTTACTTGAATTATGTTGTGATGTTTCAGTTGAAGCATTAGAACGAGAAGATTGACTTGACTGAGTGCTTTCAGTTGATTTATTTGTTTCTTCTTGCGTTGCTTTTTCTTGAGTTTGTGAGTTTTCTTTTTGTTGAGTACTTTGAATTTGATTTGTACTAGGTTGTTTTGTAGGTGTTTCTTTAGAAGATTGTTGTGTTTGTGCTGTTTTACCTTGATTAGTAGGTTGTACTCTTATTGAATTACTTTGCTCATTAGAATAGTTATCAGTGACATTTGGATTTTTTACATTATCTAATTTATTTTCCTTACTATTATTTGTATTGTTTTCACTTGTTGTATTTTCTTGCGTACTTTCTTCGTTCTTTTTATCACTTTCAGTATCTTTATCTTTCTTATGTTTATGTTCTTCCGTTGATTGATTATTTAAACGTTCATTGACTCTGTTTGAATTATCTACAAAAGCAAAAACTGCAAACACTAATCCACCAAGTAATAGAAGCACAATAAGTGTACTAATTATTTTAGAAATACCACTCATTTTTTTCTTTTCATGTGCTTCATAGTCTTTAAGATTTCTATTTTTTTTTGACATGGACTCCCTCACTTCTTAATTATCTATTCATCCTTTAATATAGCAATCTATTTTACATTATTTCCTTTTAAAAAAATAAAAAAACACTTAAGTACATATATAAATGAAATACTCATTCAATTATATATGATAACATCATATATAAATAACTACACTATCAATATAAAGTGAATTTTGGAGTGACAAAATGAAAAAAGATACTTTTAACACATTATTTAAAAATCCTTCAAGCAATAAAATTAAATCTATGATGTTAAGTAATGATGATTTTGATGAAAGTAAAAATTCAAAATTTGATATATTAATTGGCATTTTAATTCCTATAATCATATTATTCTTAATCTTATTTATAAAGTAATATAATAGAAACTTGAAAGAGAATAGAAAGAAATTAAAATGACTTTTGTTTTGTATATTATTAAAGGTATAAACATACTTTTTAAATATTCTACTATTCTCTATGGCAAAGCTATACTTATATTATAGCTAAATTTAGGTAAATTTAATGACCGTATTTTCTAAAGTTAATGACATATTATTGAATAAATCTTGAATGCTTTTTGAGCATCTTTCTCTACATTGTCATTAAAAAATTTATTTTCTTTATAAAAAATGAGGTGTTAGTAAATGAAACAATTTTTAATTACTGGTGGAACTGGAATGGTAGGTAGTCATTTAGTAAATGAAATTAAAAAAAGAGAGGCTCATATTACAATTTTAACCCGTAGTGATAAACAAAGTGATGAGCCTAAGATTACGTATGTTAACTGGTCTAAAAAAGGATGGGAAAATCAAGTGCCAGATATTGATGTAGTTATTAATTTAGCAGGCGCTACATTAAATAAACGTTGGACACCCTCTTACAAACAAACGATTATGACAAGTCGTATTCAATCGACTGAATCTTTAGTTCATTTATTTGAGCAACGTCAACATAAACCTGAAGTGCTTTTTAATGCAAGCGCTATGGGTTATTATCCTCCAAGTTTATATCGAACTTATACAGAACAATATCAAACACTTCCTTTTGATTTCCTGTCAGATGTCGTTTATCAATGGGAACGATTTGCTCGTCGTTTCGAAAATTTTGGTACACGTGTTGTATTAGGAAGATTTAGTATGATTTTGTCTTCTGAAGGTGGCGCACTTCAAACGATGAAACTACCATATAAATTCTACGTAGGCGGTAAATTAGGTTCTGGACATCAATGGTATTCTTGGATTCACATAGATGACTTAGTGCGTGCGATTTTATTTACAATTGACGAATCAAATGCAAAAGGTCCATTTAATATGGCTTCTCCAATTCCTGAACGTCAAAATTTATTTGGTTATACGCTTGGACGTACGATGCATAAACCACATGAAACGTGGGTGCCATCATTAATTATGCGTGCTGTACTAGGAGAAATGTCGACAGTAGTTCTCGATACTCAAAAAGTCTTACCTAATAAATTAGAAGCATTAGGGTTTAATTTTAGGTATAATAATTTAAAAGTTGCACTTGAAGACTTAATTAACGAATAGTAATTGGAGATTTAGTGATGAATGACAACAAGTTAACGTATATCTTACTACTTATCGCTAGTATATTTTTAATTTTAAATGGTGTCTTTGCTTTCGAAAAGAGTATCATTATGGTACTTTTATCTTTTTTCTTTATTATTATAGGATTATTATTAGGGTTTGTAGCTATACAATATTTATTAAAAACTAAAAAACCATAAAAAAGGAAGAGCATCAATGCTCTTCCTTTTTTACATATTAAACAATTCTATTTACATATCTTCAGGTTGCATTACGTGATCAATTAAACCATATTCTTTTGCTTCATCAGCAGTTAAGAAGTTATCACGATCAGTATCTTTTTGAATTCTTTCAATACTTTGACCTGTACGTTCAGCTAAAATACGATTTAATTTTTCACGTGTTTTTAAGATATGGTTAGCAGCAATTTCAATTTCTGTCGCTTGACCTTGAGCGCCACCTAATGGTTGATGAATCATAACTTCAGCGTTTGGTAAGGCAAAACGTTTACCTTTTGTACCAGCTGCTAATAAGAATGATCCCATTGACGCAGCCATACCAATACAAATTGTTTGTACATCTGGTTTAATGTGTTGAATTGTATCGTAAATAGCAAATCCTGCTGTTACACTACCACCTGGAGAATTGATGTATAAATAAATATCTTTTTCAGAATCTTGAGCTTGTAAGAATAATAATTGTGATACAATTGAATTTGCAACATTATCATCAATTGCTGAGCCTAACATAATAATGCGGTCTTTTAATAGACGAGAATAAATATCATATGCGCGTTCACCGCGATTTGTTGTTTCAATAACTGTAGGAATTAAATTCATTATATTTCCTCCTTGTAATTAACTGTTATATTTATTTTACAACAAAAGTCAAAAATGGTCAAAAATAATACTTCTACTTTTATTTGACGTTGCTTTTTATAATTTTATACACTATTCATATATTCAAATTGTACTGTTAATTATATATTTAGTACAGAAATTAGTTTTTATATTATACTCCTCGTAGTGTAATGGATAACACGTAAGATTCCGGTTCTTAAGATAGAGGTTCGATTCCTCTCGAGGGGGCTATTATTAAGAAATAGGATGAAACGTTATATTAATGTTTCATCCTATTTCTTAAAACACATTTTATTTTATAATTCGACTTTTTCTCCATTTCTAATTTTATCAGCGAGTTCATTTAATTTTCGTAAGCGATGATTTACTCCTGATTTAGAAATAGGCCCATTTGATATCATTTCTCCTAATTCTTTCAAAGAAATTTCTTGATGTTCTACTCGTAATTTTGCAATCTCTCTTAAACGATCAGGTAAATTATCTAAACCTATTTCTTCATCAATTAATTGAATGCTTTGTACTTGTTTCATAGCTGCACTCACAGTTTTATTTAAATTAGCTGTTTCACAATTTACTAATCTATTGACAGAGTTTCTCATATCTCTCACTATTCTTACATCTTCAAATTTTAATAGTGCTTGGTACCCCCCTATCAAACTTAAAAACTCAGAAATTTTCTCCGCTTCTTTCAAATAAGAAATACTTCCTTTTTTTCGTTCTAAATGCTTAGCATTCAGTCCATAACTGTTCATTAGTTTAGTTAATCCCTCAGCATGTCCTTCATATTGAGAAAAAATTTCTAAATGGTAGGAAGAGGTTTCTGGATTATTTACTGATCCACCCGCTAAAAATGCCCCTCTTAAATAGCTTCTACGCATTTCATCATCTTTAATCATACTCGCATCAATGTCATGAACGAAAATACCATTTTTTAAAATACCTAATTTATCAAGTATTTCTTTAGCACGTACTTTAGTTCGACAAATGTAGATATTATTCTTTTTTAATTTCATTTTTTTTCGTACTAAAATTTCTACTTCGACATTAAAAATACGCTTAATTAATGAATATATTCTTCGAGCCGTAGTCGCATTTTCAGTTTGAACATTAATTACAAATTGTTGATTAGATAAACTGAGTGCACCGTTCATCCGAATCAAAGCGCTAAGTTCAGCTTTAGCATTACTTTCATCGACTTCAATGCGGGTCAATTCATTTTTCATATCTGATGCAAAACTCATTGATGCTCCCTCCTTTTCTCATCATCATTATTATATGTAATTAACATCTCAAAATATATAACACTCTATATCAAATTATTTTTAAATTCATTAAAATTTATTTTTTAGGTTTAAATTGAATTGTACTTGTTAATTCAAGTGCTAAATCATATACAAGTTTAGCAAGTACCTTTGTATTATGACGAACAAAGACATGGTCATAAATTTCTACAAGATTTTTAGAAGTAATCATTTTAATATTATTTTCTGTTAATTTTATTTTATTCGTACTTACAGGATGAGCATTACGTTCTTTATATCGTTGAAGAATCTGTTCATCAAATGCATCATTACTACAAATAACATAATCAATAAATGGTTCACCAGCATGTTGATGAATAGCTTTAACATGATCGTAGACATCATAATCATTTGTTTCTCCTGGTTGAGTCATAATATTAGAAATGTATAATTTCGGTGCTTGTGAACTTATGATTGCTTTAGAAATACCTTCAATACACAAATTTGAAATTACACTTGTATACAGTGAACCAGGACCTAGAACAATTAAATCCGCTTCTTGTAAAGCATCAACGGCTTCCTGCATGGGTTCTACATTAGATGGTTCTAAATAGACACGTCGAATTTTTTTATTTTTTTTAGGTATTTTAGATTCACCTTTAACAATCTCACCATCTTCTAAAACAGCATTTAACATAACATTAGTATTAGTAGATGGAATCACTTTTCCTTTAATGTTTAAAATTTTACTTAATTCTTTCACTGCATGACCAAAGTCATTTTTTATATTTGTAAGTGCTGCAAGTAATAAATTACCTAATGAGTGACCTTCAATTTGATGTTCTTCAAAACGATACTGAAATAATTCTTCTAGAATTGGTTCTGCATCACTTAGCGCTGCAATGACATTTCTAATATCTCCTGGAGCAGGAATAGACATTTCATCTCTAATTTTACCTGTACTACCACCATCATCTGCAACTGTAACAATAGCAGTAATATCTATTGGATATTCTCGTAACCCTCTAGCTAGTACTGAGAGTCCTGTGCCTCCTCCGATTAGTACTACTTTCAACTGTTTCATTTCTTCACGCCACTTTCAATATGTGCATCTCTATGATGAACATACACATTATAATCAAATATATCATTTAACTCTTCTCCGATACGTTTAGCTAAGGCTACAGAGCGATGTTGTCCGCCAGTACAACCTATTGCTATAACCAGTTGTGATTTACCCTCTTTTTTATAGCCTGGAATCATAAAAATAAGTAAATCCATTAGTTTTTCAAAGAAAGTTTCAGTTTCTTTCCATTTCATCACATAATTATAAACTGCTTCATCTTCTCCAGTCATCGGTCTCAAGTCTTCAACATAATATGGATTAGGCAAAAAGCGTACATCGAATACTAAATCAGCATCTTTCTGAATACCATGTTTAAATCCAAAACTAGTTACATTAATACTAAATGAATTCATTTTTTCATCGGCGAAATGACGTTTGATTCTTTCTTTTAATTCTTTAGGCTTTAACTCTGTAGTATCAATAATATAATTCGCTATTGATCTAATATTTGAAAGTAATTGTTGTTCTTCTAGAATTGAATCAATTAAAGACATTTGACCATTTTGATTTAAAGGGTGCGCTCTACGTGATTCTTTATATCTAGAAATTAATTTTTCAGTTGTAGCTTCTAAAAACATAACATCTACAATAACATCATTTCTCGTTTTAATTACATCAATTTCATCTATAAGTGATTTAAATAACTCTTTTCCTCTTAAATCAATTGCAATTGCTACTTTTTGAAGTGAAGGGTTACCTTGCTCCATTAACTCCACAAGTTTAGGTAGTAATATAGGTGGTAAATTATCTACACAGAAAAAGCCAATATCTTCTAAACATTGAATAACTAATGATTTACCAGCGCCAGACAATCCTGTAACAACTAATAGTTCACTTTTGCTCATTTCATCATTTATTTGATTAACCATTCTAAGCACCATCCATTTAAGCATACATGTATTTATATAACATCATAGCATATATTTTTACCTTGCTAACAATTTGTATCGACTTTACTGCTAAGAAAAAAGCTAGTAATAATACTTCTATCAGAAGTGATTATTCTAGCTTTAATTAATTCCTTAAGCTTCTTCTTTATCTTTTAATTCTTCGATATAATCAATTGCACTTTGTGCAGCAATACTACCATCACCTGTAGCAGTTACGATTTGACGTAATCCTTTATCTCTCACGTCTCCAGCTGCAAAAATCCCTGGTACAGAAGTAGTCATATCATCTTTTGTAATAATATAACCCATATCATTTGTAATACCTAAGTTATTAAATGGTGCTGTTAAAGGTTTCATCCCAATATAAATAAATACACCGTCTGCATCTAACGTTTGTTCAGACGCATCTTTTGTTGAAACTAACGTTACAGATCCAACTTTTCCATCTTTTTCATTAATTGATTTCAAAGTGTGACTCCAAATAAAATCAATTTTTTCATTTTTAAATGCACGATCTTGTAGAATTTTTTGGGCTCTTAATTCGTCTCTTCGGTGAACAATTGTTACTTTATCAGCGAATTTAGTAAGGAATGCGCCCTCTTCTACCGCTGAATCGCCTCCACCAATAACAAATATATTTTTGTTTTTAAAGAATGCACCATCACATACTGCACAATAACTTACGCCACGGCCACCTAATTCTTGTTCACCAGGAACACCAATTTTTTTATATTCTGCACCTGTTGAAATAATCACTGCTCTAGCTGTTATAGTTTTATTTCCTAGATTAATCACTTTGTGATCGCCATTATCTTCAATTGATTTGATATCTCCATATTGATAAGAAGCACCAAATTTTTTCGCATGTTCAAACATTTTTGTTGATAAATCTGGACCTGTAATCATTTCAAAACCTGGAAAATTTTCAACTTCTTCCGTATTTGCCATTTGTCCTCCAGGCATACCACGTTCAATCATTACTGTATTTAGATTTGCACGTGATGCATAAACTGCAGCAGTCATTCCAGCTGGTCCAGCCCCAATTATCGCAACATCAAAATCTACTTCGTTCATTTTTATACCTCCTACGTTTATATTAATACGCGCATTATATAGTATTATTTGCTTTTCATAAATTTATATGCTCAATAATTTATCAATTGCGTTATCTAATTTATATCTTGTAGTATTAAAAATTTCAATAATTTTCTTTTTAGTTATATGTTTTTTATGATAACGGTAATATAAATAAACATGTGCTGCAATATATCTATTTAACTCTTTAAAATTAACGCCTTCAACGATTAAAGCTTCTCCTTTATCAACCCAACTGACAAATAATTCTGTATCAAACGATAGTTCTTCAACGTCATACATTTTCTTTAAGCCTTTATGAATAAAATCAAGCTTATTTAAATGTAATCCTTGAACTAAGTAAGTTAAATATAACTTTTCATAGTCATTCATGTTTTCCAATACTGACCAAATGTCTTCAGTCATTAGTATTTCTTTTCCGTTTAACTGATTTAATAAAAATACGCCATATAATCGATAATGACTGTCATCATCTAATAATAAAGGTAATATTTTTTGTTCAAATGTATATTTACTTTCTTCTAATACCCATGGGGCATACCCCACATCTACTTCAGAAATTTGCAATAATTTATCCCAAAATAATTTACTTTGTTTTTTATTTCCTAAGTAATAATAGTTATAGCTTAAAGCATTAAACATTTGAATTGAAACAAACTTACCCTTTTTATATAAAGGTAATAAAAGTTGTTGAGACGCTTTGTACTGTTTGAGATAACTTAGTACAATACCTAACTTAAAACTTTCATCTTCGTTCATCGGCATCACTTTATTTAATATTTTTATATATTTGTGATACTTCTCTGTTTCATTAGTATTATATAATAGCAATGTATAATGACATAGTGCATGTACATCCGAGTTATCTTCAGCAAGCAATGTTTCGAATAATTCTTTAGCAATCTCATATTCACTCAAATAAAGATAACACATTGCTAGTAAATTTCTAATAACGCGATGCGACTGAATATCATCGTTTTGTTTTAAAATATACGTTCGTGCTTCTTGTAAACGTCCTTGAGCGAATAAATATTGAAATAATAATTGAACTGCAAATAATTGTGCTTCCATTTCAATTTTATTTTCTTCAATATAAGAAACTTCGAACATTTTTTCTAATTCTTCTCTAAAAGAATCATCATTTGATAAAATTACATAATTAATACCAAACAAGAAGGCCTTGTTTGGCTCGTTAAGTTTAATATTCAGTTGACTCAATTGATAATAACTTTCTGCTACATTATGATCATTTATAATGCTTTCATAAAACATTTTTTCTGCTTTTTTATTCAAATTCAATTCATTTAAACAATCGGCATACTTAAGTCTTATATCAAAATCTTCAGGTGACAAATCTAGCACATTTCTATAATATTCAGCTGCTTTTCTATAATCTCTCTGTTTATATTTTTGATCTGCCATCTTTCGATAAAAATTCTCATCAAAAGTCATTGGAATAATTTTTTGTTCCTTTCGTGCCATGCTTTGTCACCACTTTCTTATTTATTATGAATTTGCATGGGGTTTCCAAAAGCAATAGTATCATCGGGAACATCTTTAGAGACGATAGTACCTACTTTAATTATAACGTTATGACCGATTTTCACCCCAGGTAAAATGGTCACATTTGCTCCAATTAAAGTATGAGAACCAATGTCCACTCGTCCATAACGATACTCATTTACTAAAATTTCATGCGTTAATATTGTTGTATTATAACCAATAACAGTATTACTGCCAATAGATATTAACTGGGGATGAAAAATATCAGGCATTACCTTATAGGCAAATGCAGTTCGTTCCCCAATTGACATCTTCAAGAAATGAATATAAATATAACGTTTTACATTTAAAAAAGGAATAAAGCGACTTATTTCTATTATTACTGTATTTTTTAACACTTTAGAAAAACGAACAAATTGGTAAATGCGCCATAAGGGATTCATCGACTGTGTATTAATAATAGTTAATCGTCTCATTATTTTACCTTCACTCTTGAATTCCAAGTTAATGGTCCAGCATTTTTATAAATAACTGGTTGATGTTTGATTCGACGATAGATAATTAAAATAATACCCATAATCATTAAAATAACTGAAACAAGTTGAGCTACGCGAATATGACTTGTTAACATTAAACTGTCTGTTCGTAATCCTTCAACGAAGAAGCGTCCTATTGAATACCAAATGAGGTATAATGAAAATGTTTCTCCAACGCGTAGATGCTTTCTAAGGGTAATTAATATAATAAATCCAAGTATATCCCAAATAGATTCATATAAAAAAGTAGGATGATAGTATACACCTTCAATATACATATTTCGAATAATAAATTCTGGAATATGCATGCTTTCTAGAAATGTTCTTGATACTGGTCCGCCATGAGCTTCATGATTCATAAAATTGCCCCATCGCCCTATACCTTGAGCTAATATAATACTTGGTGCAACAATGTCTCCAATTTGAAAAGGATTAAGATTTTTCAATTTACATAGAATAATTCCAGTAATAAAGCCACCTATTAATCCACCGTGAATAGCTATCCCGCCATGCCAAATTTTAGGTATTTCTGATGGATTTTCCATATAATAAGGCCATTGAAATATAACAAAATAAATTCTTGCAACTAGAAATCCGAAAATTGCACAATAAAAGATAATATCTACTAATGTATCTTTATGTAATCCTATAGATTTCAAGCTTTCTTGAGCAATAAAATATCCTATTAATATTCCTACTGCAATAATAATTCCATACCATTTTATCGATAAAGGACCTATATCGATAGCAGTAGGATTGATATAATTCAAATTAAAAAGCATATACTATTTCCCTTCATTCTGATTCCCATTCTTGATAATTTCTTCATTCAAACGTTGATTAAATTCTTCAGCTGTATTAATACCCATGATATTTAAACGATAATTCATTGCAGCTACTTCTATAATAACAGCAACGTTTCTTCCTGGTCTTACAGGGATTGTTTTTTTAGTTATTTCCGTATCTAAAATCTTTAATGTTTCTTCATTTAATCCAACGCGATCATATAATTTATTCTTATCCCAATTTTCAAGATTTATATTTAACCGTATTTGTTTTTGGGTTAGAATTGACCCCGCTCCAAATAAAGTCATGACATTGATAATTCCTAGTCCACGTATTTCTAATAAATGTTCAATTAACTTAGGTGGTGTACCAACCAATTCGTCTTTCGTAATTTCACGAATTTCAACATTATCGTCTGCTACTAAACGATGACCTCGCTTTACTAATTCTAATGCTGTTTCACTTTTCCCGATGCCAGAGTCTCCTGTAATTAATACTCCTACACCATATACGTCTACTAAAACACCGTGTAGAGAGGTCGTTTTAGCTAACTCATGTTCTAAAAATGTCGTTAATCGACTCATTAAACTTGTTGTAGCATCTTTAGAAACAATCAAAGGTGTATCCATTTCTTGAGCCGCTTCAATCAGTTCCTGAGGTGGCTCTAATCCTCTTGTCACAATAATTGCTGGCGTTTCAGGACGACATAATTTTCTCATTCGTCCCCGTCTTTCTTCATCTGGTAATAAATTGTAAAATGATAATTCAGTGGTACCTAATAATTGAATACGATTTGCTGCATAATGAGAAAAATAACCTGCCATTTCTAAACCAGGTCTAGAAATATCAATGTTTTTAATCGTTTTATTTAATCCTTTTTCTCCAGTAAATAGCTTCAGTTTTAATACTTTAACCAATCTATCTGTCGTTAACATGAGTTCACCTCAAAATTCCCTTGAATTAATTCATCTCTTATCATATCAAAAATATAACAATATGTTATATAAAAAAGGAGTAGAAAATGATTTTTCTACTCCTTTTTTCAAAATCAGTAAAATGATATTCTACTTCATTTGTACTCTAAAAAAACACTATCGCACATTAAATGCTATTTTATTCATCTCGCACTTTATCACGTTCTAACACTGTTTTTAAATACTTACCAGTATAAGAAGCTTCCACACTTGCAATGTCTTCTGGCGTTCCAGTTGCAACGATAGTACCGCCACCTTCGCCGCCTTCTGGTCCTAAATCTATAATATAATCTGCTGTTTTAATAACATCTAAATTATGTTCAATAATAACCACTGTATCTCCATTTTCCACAAGGCGATTTAATACTTTTAATAATCGACTGATATCGTCAACATGAAGACCTGTAGTAGGTTCATCTAAGATATAAATTGAGCGTCCTGTAGAACGTTTGTGTAATTCTGAAGCCAGTTTCACACGTTGTGCTTCCCCACCAGAAAGTGTGGTTGCTTGTTGTCCTAAAGTAATATAGCCTAATCCTACATCTACAAGTGTTTGTAATTTTCTATGAATTTTAGGAATATTTTCAAAGAAATAAGTCGCTTCTTCTACTGTCATTGCTAATACATCTGCAATATTTTTCCCTTTATATGTGACTTCTAAAGTTTCTCTATTGTATCGTTTGCCATCACACACTTCGCATGGAACATATACATCTGGTAAGAAGTGCATTTCTATTTTAATGATGCCATCGCCTTTACAAGCTTCACAACGACCGCCTTTAACATTAAAACTAAAGCGTCCTTTTTGATATCCTCTAATTTTAGCTTCATTCGTTTGAGCAAAAACATCTCTAATGTCATCAAATACACCTGTATATGTCGCCGGGTTAGAACGTGGTGTTCTTCCTATAGGTGATTGATCAATATCTATAATCTTATCTAATTGATCAATACCTTTAATTTCCTCATGCTCTCCAGGTTTAACTTTAGAATTATTAATTGTTTGAGCTAATGATTTATATAACACTTCATTAACTAATGAACTTTTACCTGATCCAGAAACACCAGTTACAACCGTCATTACAGACAATGGAATATCTACATCAACATCTTTTAAATTATTACTTTTTGCACCTTTTATTGATATTTTACGATTCGTGATTTCTCTACGATGTTCCGGTACGTCAATACGTTTTTTACCGCTCAAGTATTGACCTGTTAAGGATTTCTTGTCTTTCATTACCTTTTTAGGAGTCCCACTTGAGACAATTTCGCCGCCATGGTTACCTGCACCAGGTCCGACATCAACAAGGTAATCTGCTGCTCTCATCGTATCATCATCATGTTCAACGACAATTAGTGTGTTACCTAAATCTCTCATCTCTTTTAATGTATTGATTAAACGATCATTATCGCGTTGATGTAACCCGATAGAAGGTTCGTCTAATACATAAAGCACGCCTGTCAATCGTGATCCAATTTGAGTAGCAAGACGAATACGTTGTGCTTCTCCACCTGATAATGTTCCTGAAGAACGATTCAGTGTTAAATAATCAAGGCCTACATTATTTAAAAATGTCAATCTTGAAATAATCTCAATTAAAATTTGTTTAGCAATCGCTTTGTCTTGCTCTGATAACTCTATATTCTCATAAAATTTGAGTGCATTTTTAATTGAATATTCTACAACTTCTCCAATATTGTATCCACCAACATATACTGAAAGTGCTTCTTTACTTAAACGTTTACCGTGACATGTTTCACACGGAAGTTCAGTCATATATCTACTCATCATTTCACGTGTATATTCTGATGGTGATTCGTGATAACGTCGATCTATATTAGCGACTACGCCTTCAAATTTCATTTTTCTACGGCGTGTGCCTCCATTTCGACTATGAAATGAAAACTCAATTTCTTTATCGCCTGACCCATTCATAAGAATACCTTTTTGTCTATCAGTCAATTTTTTATATGGCTTATCCATATTAATTTTATAAACTTCACATACTCGTTTTAATAATGTTGGATAAAAGTCGGAACTTGTAGGCTCCCAAGGTTCAATCGCACCTTCATTTAAAGTTTTATTAGTATCAGGAACAACCAAATCTAGATCCACTGTAAGTCTTTGACCTAATCCATCACATGTTGGACAAGCACCGAATGGACTATTAAAACTAAACATTCTAGGCTCTAATTCACCTATAGAAAATCCACAAATTGGACAAGCATGATTTTCAGAGAATTTGAGATCTTCTCCACCAATGACATCAACAATAAGGTTTCCTTCACCTAACTCTAAACTTGTTTCTATTGAATCTGCTAATCTTGTTTCTATTCCTGATTTTACAACTAAACGATCTACAACTACTTCAATAGTATGATTTTTATTTTTATCTAGTGCAGGAACGTCGTTTACATCGACTACTTCACCATCGACACGTAATCTGACATATCCCTTTTTACCAATATCTTCAATTAATTTTTCATGGCTTCCTTTTCTATGTGAAACTAAAGGAGCTAAAATTTGAATTTTAGTTCTCTCTTCTAATTCTAATATACGATCTACCATTTGCTGCACGGTTTGCGATTCGATTTCGATTCCATGATATGGACAAAATGCTTTCCCCACACGTGCATATAATAATCGAATGTAATCATATATTTCAGTCACAGTAGCTACTGTAGAACGTGGGTTTTTACTTGTCGTTTTTTGGTCAATTGAAATTGCAGGTGATAGTCCTTCAATGGTATCAACATCCGGCTTATCCATTTGTCCTAAAAATTGTCGTGCGTAGGCACTTAACGATTCTACATAGCGACGTTGTCCTTCAGCATATATTGTGTCAAATGCAAGTGATGATTTTCCCGACCCAGAGAGACCAGTCATCACTATAAGTTTGTTCTTTGGTAACTCAATATCGATATCTTTTAAGTTATGTGCTCTTGCACCTTTAACTACGATACTTGGACCTTTCATTTAATAATCACCCTTCTGCTTTTAGTTCAAATAACATATCTCTCAATTCTGTTGCTCTTTCAAAGTCTAAATCTTTAGCTGCTTTTTTCATTTCTTTTTCAATATTTTCAATTGTTTTCTGACGCTCTTTCTTTGTCATTTTCTTAGGTACTTCAGTTTGTTGTTTTTCATTTGTGTCATCATTATCCACTGTAGCACTAATGACGTCACGTATTTTTTTATTGATTGTTTTAGGAGTAATACCATATTTTTCGTTATGTGCCATTTGTATTTCTCGACGACGCTGTGTTTCATCAATTGCGTACTGCATAGAGTCTGTTATCTTATCGGCATACATGATAACTTCTCCTTTATCGTTACGTGCAGCACGTCCGATAGTTTGAATAAGTGAACGATTTGAACGTAAAAATCCTTCTTTATCTGCATCTAAAATAACTACTAACGACACTTCAGGTATATCAATACCCTCTCTAAGCAAATTGATACCTACTACAGCATCATACGTGCCCATTCTTAAATCACGTATGATTTCTATACGTTCAAGTGTTTTGATTTCAGAATGAAGATAATTCACTTTAATTCCTGCCTCTTTCATATATGTTGTCAAATCTTCACTCATTTTTTTAGTTAAGGTTGTAACAAGCACACGTTCATTCCTATCAATTCTTTCTTGAATTTCACTGAGTAAATCATCAATTTGATTCTTCGTAGGTCGAACATCAATTTTAGGATCTAATAAACCAGTTGGTCGAATAATTTGTTCTACCATTTTATCAGTATGTTCAATTTCATATGGACCAGGTGTTGCAGAAACATAAACGAGCTGTTTAGTTTTTTGTTCAAATTCTTCAAATTTAAGTGGACGGTTATCCATAGCACTTGGTAAACGGAAACCATGATCTACGAGTACTTTTTTACGTGCTTGGTCTCCATTGAACATACCTCTAATTTGTGGTAACGTCACGTGCGACTCATCTATCATTACAAGCCAATCATCACCAAAATAATCAAGTAACGTATAAGGCGTGGAACCAAGTGGTCTTAATGTTAAATGAACAGAATAATTCTCTATTCCTGAACAAAAGCCCATCTCTCTCATCATTTCTAAGTCATAATTTGTACGTTGTTCTAGACGTTGTGCTTCTAATAATTTATTTTCAGCTTTCAATTCTTTTAATCGCTCTTCAAGTTCTTTTTCAATACGTTCAATAGCGACTTTCATTTTTTCTTCTCTAGTAACGAAGTGGGAAGCAGGGAATATAGCAAAATGTTCTCTTTCACGTATCACTTCACCAGTTAGATAATTTACTTCTCTGATTCTATCAACTTCATCGCCAAAGAATTCTACTCGGATACACATTTCTTCCCTTGAAGCAGGAAAGATTTCTACAACATCTCCTCTTACTCTAAATGTACCACGTTGAAAATCGATGTCGTTTCTTGAATATTGAACATCGACTAATTTTCGAAGAAGCTCACTTCTATCCATTTCCATCCCTACTCGAACGCTAACAACTAAATCTTTGTATTCTTCTGGATTACCTAAACCATAAATACAACTTACACTTGCAATAATAATCACATCATCACGTTCGAATAAAGCACTTGTAGCTGAATGTCGTAACTGATCGATTTCATCGTTAATTGAGGCGTCTTTTTCGATAAATGTATCCGTTGATGGCACATATGCTTCAGGTTGATAATAGTCGTAGTAACTTACGAAATATTCTACCCTATTTTCAGGAAAGAACTCTTTAAATTCACTATACAATTGACCTGCTAACGTTTTATTATGCGCTATAATTAATGTAGGTTTTCCAACTTCTTTAATTACATTACTCATGGTAAATGTTTTACCAGTACCCGTTGCACCAAGTAATGTTTGATGACGTTTACCAGCTTTAACACCTTCAACAATTTTTTTTATGGCTTGAGGCTGGTCCCCTTGTGGTTCAAATTCAGAATTTAATTTAAAAGGATGATGTTCTACCATTCTTTCAAGCGCCTCCTCAGTTTATTTTATTAAATGTTTATTTCAGTAAAAATAAAATTATTTATACTTATCTTAACAAAAAAGCGAATAAAAAAACAAACGTTTGTTCGCTTACGTTTGCCATCACTTTTTATACATATATAAAAGATGAGACACAAATATAAATTCACTTCTATATTTATGCCTCATCTTAATATGTTGACGTATTTTTATTAGATATGTATTAATAATATAAAACAAATGGTATCGTACTGCAATTTTTTTAGCTTAGTCTTGATGTTTGTGAAATTCTAAATTATCAATAATCACATAACCAGCTAGGATAGATACTACATCTAAAAATATAATCCATTCATTATGAAAAAATCCTTTATACACTGAAGCGGCAATTAATATCAATGTTACAATGACGCCTACCCATTTACTTCTGGTAATTACACTGAATAAAATAACTAAGATACAAGGAAAGAAGGCAGCTAAAGTATACCATATCATTATATTCACTCATTTCGTCTTCGTCGTTCTAAGATTGACATTGTTGTTTCACGTAGTTCAGCACGAGGAATAAAGTTTTCCGTAAGCATTTCCGGTATAACGTGATCGATAAAATCTTGTACTGAACTTAAATGATCAAACTGCATTATTGTTTCTAGGCTATGTTCATAAATTTCAAAAAACAGATCTTCCGGATTACGTTTTTGAATTTCACCAAACGTTTCATATAATAAATCAATTTTATCAGCTACTGATAAAATTTGGCCTTCTAAAGAATCATCTTTTCCCTCTTGAAGTCTTTTACGATAAATATCTTGGTATGGCTTCGGAATTTCTTCATTAATGAACGTATCTACCATTTCTTCTTCGACTTGGGAAAATAACATTTTTAATTCTCTGCTTGCATATTTAACTGGTGTCTTAATATCCCCTGTAAATACTTCTGCAAAATCATGGTTAAGGGCTTTTTCATACAAGCTTTTCCAATCAATTGAATTACCATGATATTCTTCAACTGTTGCTAAGTATTGAGCTATTTTAGTCACTTTAAATGAATGTGCTGCAACATTATGCTCAAAATATTTGAATTTTCCTGGCAATCTTATTAATTTTTCAAGATCAGATAAACGTTTAAAGTATTGATGAACCCCCATAATGCGGTTATACCTCCTTATATTATTAAATAGAAATTATACTTGTATTTATTATATCAATCAATCGTTTAGTAAAAATTTTT
This sequence comes from Staphylococcus sp. HMSC069E10, assembly GCF_001809205.1. Lineage (NCBI taxonomy): Bacteria > Bacillati > Bacillota > Bacilli > Caryophanales > Staphylococcaceae > Staphylococcus > Staphylococcus sp. HMSC069E10. Next base: position 101,247 of record NZ_KV796472.1, read on the forward strand.
AATTGTGATAATTTCGTAACTTTTATTTCTTCTTTTAAATAATACATTGCATTATTAATAACTAAAAAACATCAACAAAACATAAGCTTTGTTGATGTTTTAACATTATAAATCCTTTGAAAAATTTAATGTATAAAATTATAAATAGACGAATTATAAATTGTTCTATTTGTAACATCATTGAAATGACCATTCCAATTCATTTCTGAAACGTAAAACGAACCATCATTATTCACACGTTCTACGATACCTACGTGACCATAGTAACCCGCTGATGTTTGGAAAACCGCTCCTACTTCAGGACGATGATCGACCACTAAACCAGCATTTCTAGCTGAGCTTGCCCAATTATTTGCATTTCCCCAATAGCTCCCTACTGAACGTCCTAATTGTTGTCTACGATCAAATGCATAATATGTACAGTTACCAAAATAATAATGATTACCTTGGTTATTTAAAGCGCTATTATTATAATATACTGGTGCACTGACTGTTTCTGTATTGTCATTACTACTAGTAACATATGATGGAGACGCTACATACGGCGTAGTTTCAGCGCTATTATAACTTAATGGTGCAGTTTCACTTGAATAAGGCGTAGCATATACACTACTATCACTTATCAAGTGACTTTCTAATGTTGCTGAACCTTTGTCACTTACTGCGATTAAATCACCAGGATGAATTAACGGTTTTACTCCTGGATTAAATGCATATAATTCATCTAATGTTAAATGATGAGCTTTCGCAATGTTGTTTAATGTATCACCAGATTTAACTTCAACAATATCTTTATCAGGTACAACTATTGAAACATCTTTTTCAACTTCATCATTACCTATATGATTTAATTTTTTTATCTCATCTGCAGTTGTAGAAAATTGTTGTGCCACTGCTTCTACATTTGTTTTTTCTTTAACAATGTGTGTTTGTTGTGCATGTGCTAACGTATTTAAACCTGTAATTGCTGCAATTGAAGCAAATGTTACAGTTATTGATTTTTTTAACATGTTGTCATTCCTTTGCTGTAGTGTATGCTTGTTCATTAATACTTTAGCATAAACAACATTAAAAAAGAGGAATGTTAAAACCTTGTAATATAAAGGTTAAATAACACTCCTAAATTAGTTTAAATTGATTAAATTAGTAATATTACAAGTCACGAATTACATTTTAAAGTTAGATTTATTTAGATTTTAAAATTTTATTTTTTATTAATAAACAACTCAATCAATCATTTTGTGACATCGTTTGTCGTAAATAAGCTTCTATAAATGGCGCAATATCTCCATCCATTACTGCATCTACCTTAGCAGTTTCTTCATTTGTACGATGATCTTTTACCATAGAATATGGATGGAATACATACGAACGAATTTGACTACCCCATCCTATTTCTTTTTGTTCACCACGAATTTCTGCCATTTCACGTTCTTGCTCTTCTAACTTCAATTGATATAATTTAGATTTCAACATTTTCATTGCAGCTTCACGGTTCTTGATTTGAGAACGTTCATTTTGGTTGTTCACTACAATTCCAGTTGGATGGTGAGTAATACGGATTGCAGACTCTGTTTTATTGATATGTTGTCCACCTGCACCTGATGCTCTAAATGTATCTACTGTAATGTCATCAGGATTAATTTCTATTTCTATTTCATCATTATCAAATTCTGGTATAACATCACAAGAAGCAAATGACGTATGGCGTCTTCCAGATGAATCAAAAGGTGAAATTCTTACAAGTCGATGTACTCCTTTTTCTGCTTTTAAGTAACCGTAGGCATTATGACCTTTAATCAATAATGTGACGCTTTTTACTCCCGCTTCATCACCTGGTAAATAATCGATGGTTTCTACTTTAAAACCTTGTTGTTCACCATATCTTTGGTACATTCTTAATAACATGCTAGCCCAGTCTTGAGATTCGGTCCCTCCAGCACCAGGATGCAACTCTAAAATAGCATTATTTGCATCATGTGGGCCATCTAATAATAATTGTAATTCAAACTGATCGATTTGTTCTCTGAATGTTACAATATCTTGTTCTAAATCTTCTTTGATTTCATCATCATATTCCTCTTGAAGTAATTCCCATGTTGCATCCATATCTTCTAATTTATGGTTGAGTTCATAGTAACCATTAACTATCGATTTTAATGCATTATTTTTATCAATAACATCTTGAGCTTTATTTTGGTTATCCCAAAAGTCCGGTTCTGTCATCATTTCTTCATATTCTTGAATATTTGTTTCTTTATTTTCTAAGTCAAAGAGACCCCCTAATTTGTTCTAAATCATTATTATATTCATCAATATTACGTTTGATTTCTGATAATTCCACTATATATGTCTCCTTTATTTATAAATTCTTTAAATAAAATACGAGATCGTGACAAAAGCTTTTAAATGATAAGCAATATACGTCTCGATCTCGCCTAATTATAATTACTTGATATTAATCTTCTTTACCATGGCAATTTTTATATTTTTTACCACTACCACAAGGACAAGGATCATTACGTCCAATTTTTTCACCTTTTACAATAGGCTGTTTTTTTGCTTTTTCTTTGCCATCTTCAGCAGATACGTGTTGTGCCTTACCAAAATCTGTTGTTTTTTCACGTTCAACTTGTTCGTCTACTTGAATAACAGATTTTAATATATATTTAGACGTATCTTCTTCAATAGCTTGCATCATTAAGTCAAATAACTCGTGTCCTTCATTTTGGTAATCACGAAGTGGATTTTGTTGTGCATATGAACGTAAGTGTATACCTTGGCGTAACTGATCCATTGTATCAATATGGTCAGTCCAATGAGTATCAATAGAACGTAATAAAATCATACGTTCAAATTCAGGCATTTGATCTCCAATTTTTTCTTTTTGGATTTCATAACCTTTTTCAATTTTAGCCCATACCACTTCAAAAATATCTTCAGAATCTTTACCTTTAATTTCTTCTTCAGTTAATTCTCCTTCTTGAATAAACACATCATTAACATAATCTATAAATGGTCCATAATCAGGATTATCATCTTCATCGTTAATATAGTAGTTAATAGCTCTCTGTAAAGTAGTACGCATCATCGCCATAACAATTTCTGAACTATCTTCTGAATCTATAATGCTATTACGTTCATTATAAATAATTTCACGTTGTTTACGTAATACTTCATCATATTCGAGAATTCGTTTACGTGCATCAAAGTTATTTCCTTCAACACGTTTTTGAGCTGACTCAACTGCACGTGAAACCATTTTAGATTCTATTGGCGTTGAATCATCCATACCTAAACGATTCATCATTTTTTGAAGTCTTTCAGAACCAAAACGAACCATTAATTCATCTTGTAATGATAAGTAGAAACGACTATCCCCTTTATCTCCTTGACGACCTGAACGACCACGTAATTGATCATCAATACGACGAGATTCATGTCGTTCAGTACCTATTACGGCAAGGCCACCTATTTCTTCTACGCCTTCACCTAATTTAATGTCTGTTCCACGTCCAGCCATATTAGTAGCAATAGTAACTGCACCTTTTTGTCCTGCATTTGCTACAATTTCAGCTTCTCTTTCATGATTCTTCGCATTTAATACATCATGACGTATACCGCGTTTTTTCAATAAATTTGAAATGTATTCACTTGTTTCTACTGCAACAGTACCTAATAAAACGGGTTGTCCTTGTTTATGTTTTTCAACTACATCGTCTACAACTGCATCAAATTTTCCTTTTTGACTAATATAAATTAAATCAGACTTATCTTGACGTTGAACAGGTTTGTTCGTTGGAATTTGAGTTACTGTCATATTATAGATATTACGGAACTCTTCTTCTTCAGTTTTAGCAGTACCAGTCATTCCAGCTAATTTATTATACATACGGAAGTAGTTTTGGAAAGTAATTGAAGCCATTGTTTTAGATTCATTTTGAATTTTCACGCCTTCTTTAGCTTCAATAGCTTGATGCAATCCTTCAGAAAAACGACGTCCCGGCATTGTACGACCAGTGAATTGATCTACAATTAATACTTCTCCATCTACGACCATATAATCGACATCGCGTTGTAAAGTCACATGTGCTCTTAAAGCAGTATTAATATGACTAATAATATCTACATTTTGAACATCATATAAATTATCGATTTTAAACATTCGTTCTGCTTTATCTGCACCTTGTTCTGTTAAATGAACAGCTTTTGTTTTTTCATCATATTTATAATCTTCATCTGCTTTTAACATCTTAGCAAAAACATTCGCTTGAGTATAAAGAGACGTTGACTTTTCAGCTTCACCTGAAATAATTAACGGTGTTCTTGCTTCATCTATTAAAATAGAGTCAACCTCATCAATAATCGCAAAATGTAATGGTCTCATTACACGTTCTTCCGCATAATTCACCATATTATCTCTTAAGTAATCGAAGCCTAATTCATTATTTGTACTATAAGTAATGTCTTTTGCGTATGCTTCTCGTTTTTCTTCTGTAGATTTACTATTTAGATTTAAACCAACTGTTAAACCTAAAAACTCATATAATTCAGCCATTTCTTCACTTTGAACACTAGATAAGTATTCATTGACTGTAATAACATGAACACCTCGACCTGCTAAAGCATTTAAATACGTTGGCATTGTCGCAGTTAATGTTTTACCTTCACCAGTTCTCATTTCTGCAATATCACCTTTATGAATAGCAATACCACCCATAACCTGAACTTTATAAGGTGACATGTTAAATACACGTTTTGCACCTTCACGTACTAATGCAAATGCTTGCGGCAAAATTTTATCTAAATAGTCATTTTGTTTTTTTACATCTTCAATTGCTTGTGCTTCTTCTTGAAATTGTTTCGTTTTATTTCTGATTTCTTCGTCAGTTAAAATCGCTATTTTTTCCTCTAAAGCAAGTACTTCATCAGCTTTTTTACTTAAACGTTTCACTTCTTTCTTATTGCCGTCAACAATTTTTGATAAAAATCCCATTATGTTCGCTCCTTTAGCTAAAAAAACTGTTTGGCCTACAACAATTTATAATATCATTTATAAGTTCAAATTTATACTTAAATACTCATATAAATGATATGCTTAATTGTGTACAATAATTACTTTTATATTTATACTTTCTTTCTATTTTAAAAAACTTACTATCCTTTAATTTTTAATTACCTCATTACATTAGCATAGCATGATTATACCGTCCATGAATAAGTGTAAAAGTAGCTAGTCGATAGTAGCTTCATACTTATTCTTCACATTGTACGATACATATAATATTTATTATTCTCTTCTAAATAATAAAAGTACCTGGGACATCAACTTGTCTCAGGTACCTTTAAACAAGGAAGTAGTCATTGACTGAATTGAACACGTGCTTATGTCATGTATTTTCAATTCTAGTCATAGTTCCTCATACTTAACTTTCGTAAAGAACGTCTACATTCAACTATTCAGTTGTTTCAATCAGACCATATTTACCATCTTTACGTCGATACACAATACTTGTACCATCTGTTTCACGATCTGTAAAAATGTAAAAATCATGCCCTAATAAATCCATTTGTAATACTGCTTCTTCAGAATCCATTGGTTTTAAACTAAACTGTTTAGAACGAATAATTTCTATTTCATTCTCATTTGATGATTCTGAAGTATCTTCCACATCCTCATTCACTACTGTTTGTTGCTCAGCAATAAATGGTTCTTGTTCTCCATTATCTCTATTTTTACGATTCACACGCGTTTTGTATTTACGAACTTGACGTTCTAATTTGCTTGTAACTAAATCAATTCCTGCGTATAAATCGTCGTGTCGTTCTTCAGCTCTCAATGTAACATTTTTCAAAGGAATTGTTACCTCGATTTTAGTAGCTGAATTTTGATACGTTTTAACTTTTACATGTGCAACTGCATTTGGCACATTATTAAAATAACGTTCAAGTTTACCAATTTTTTCCTCAATATAGTTGCGAATAGCATCTGTAATAGTGAGGTTATCTCCATGAATTTCAAATCTAATCATAGTTATCTCTCCTTTAACCTCTAATATTGGTAATTCTTACTATTATAATATCATGTTTAAGTCATCTTGAAAACGCAAACACTTTGAATTTTCTGACTTTTTTATTACATAATACACTCCCCGCATAATGAACTGTCAAACCTGTAGTATAGATATCATCAATCAGTAAAATATTTTTATTTGTAATATCTATATTTTCTTTAAGATAGAACGGATTGTCAGCTTTAAATCGTTCTTTTTTTCCAAGTCTTGATTGCTTAGGTCGTGAACGTGTGCCTAATAATTCTATATAGCTTATACCCATTTTGTCCAAAACAGTGGTTACTGGATTAAACGTTCGATGTTCATCTCTTTTATAAGGGGATGGAATAGGGACAATATAATCGTATGACGTTTTAGGCAATGTTAACTTTGAAGCTAAAACCTCAGCTAAATAATAATCTTTCATAAATTTATAATGATGAATCGTTTCTTTCATTATTCCATCATATTTATAATCACAATACAGTTGTGACATTAGCGTAAATTGCTGATTGAGACATTTACAGTCTAAACATTCATCACCTGTATTTATTTTATAATTAAGGCATCTTGTACATCTTTTTTCATCATTGATATCAAGCTTAATGGCTTGCCATTGTTTTTTGCATGTTTCACAAAATTGTTGTGGTGGTTTATAAAAATTAAATATAGATAACTCTTCGTGAATAGAAGTAGCACACTGAATACATTTATTCATCGATCCACCCTCTTTGAATCCCTAATTTATTCATTCTTGTAATATCTTTTTTAGCCATCAACATTGATATACTCACACCTTCATGAAGAAATAATACCATTCCTGTGGGAGCTTCTTGTTTACGTCCAACTCTTCCAGCAATTTGTACTAATGCAGCCTTTTCAAATGTATCTGCATTAATTACGATAACGTCTAATTGAGCCATAGTAAATCCACGTTCTAAAATTGTTGTTGTAAAAACAATTCGATGTTTTCCTTCACGAAGTGCTTTCACTTTTTCAAAACGTAAAGCATCTTCACTTGAAATACATATCAAATCTGAAAATATTTTTTTATAGTATTCGGATATCTTAATCATCTTTTCTATATTATTAAAAAATACTAACGTAAATCTTTTATGTTCAATCTGATTTAATAACATATACTTTAAAAAACTTTGAGTACGATTCATATTTAATTTAAAATATTTAAATTTTGGAACTGGTAATGGGTGTCTATGAAAGCGAGCAGGTAACTGTATAATGCGATGTTTTGGTATTTGACGCAGTAAATGTCTAGGTGGCGTTGCAGTCATATAAATCAATGTAGATAGCGGTTTAGCCGCTTGTTTAATAGCATTTTGTAGATGATGATCCATAGGCAGCGGAAATGCATCAACTTCATCGACAAAAATAACTTCAAAGTGATTTTTAAATCGATATAGTTGATGGATAGTACAAATTACAAAATGTCCGTTATATTGTTGTTTACTTGATTGATGCAATACGTCAATATCTTCTTTCAAAAAAACTTCTTTAATACGCTGGCTAATCTCTACTACTACATCTACTCTTGGAGAGATGATTGCTACATTAAATCCTCTTTTACGTGATAAGCTAATACCCTCATATATCATCTCTGTTTTTCCTGCACCAGTTACCGCATATAATAATAAGTCTTCACAGTTTTCTATAGCAGATAAGATTTTTTCAGATGCATAACATTGCTGTTCAGATAATTTAAAAGATAATGTATATAATCCCTCTGATTTAACATTTTTACTTTTAATGATTTTATATTCAGTAATATTATCCATTCTTCCTAGATGTATACATTGTCGACAATATATTACTTCTTTATTAAGAATAGAGGAAAAATATTGATAGAAATGAGCACTATCTTCATTACCACATTGAATACATCGATATCCTTTTGAACTCTTTACGATACCTAACGTTTTCTCACTGATTATTTCATCTTTTAATTCTATTTCTGAAGATACTAATCTTCCATAATATTTAATATTTCATCACTTCCTTATTAAAATAAAAAAAGTCTAATCGAAAAGGAGATGGGTACCTTAGCCCTCCATGTTCTCACTTTTAACGATTAGACCTTCATCTTATTCGATTACAATTTTTCTTGGGAAATATCCAACTCCGATTCCACCTGAACCTAAATGAGATGCAATGACTGGCCCATATTCACAATATTGAATATTAATGTTTGAATATTTCTCTTTTAATTTAGCACAAAAATCTTTACCCTCTTTTATTTTATCGCCATTAATCACAAACACTGTTACATCATTAATATTTTTCGCAATATCAAGTGCATGTTGTTCTATAGAATTATAAGCTCGCTTACGTGTACGTACTTTTTCTAAAGGATGAATTTTTCCATCTTCTTCAAACTTAAGCACTGGCTTCATTTGTAAAAGTGTTCCAATCCATGCTTGGGCACCAGTAATACGACCACTTTTTTGTAAGTTTTTTAAATCATCAACAAATAAGTATGCACCTGTATCTTTACGAATAGACGTTAATTCATCAATAATTTCGTTAGGGGTTGCTCCGTCTTCAATCAATTTTAATGTATAAATCACATAGCTGCCTTCAATCATAGAAGCTAATCTTGTATCAAATGTGTGGACTTGAATGCCATCTACCATTTCACCTGCTTGTGTTGCTGATTGATAACTACCACTAATCCCACTTGATAAATTAAAGACGATAACATCTGTATAACCTTTATCTCTTAATTCCTCATAGTTCTTTATCCATTCACCAATAGCTGGTTGACTTGTTGTAGGAATTGTTTTAGATGCGGCCATTTTTTTATAAAAAGATTCTTTTGAAAGATCTGGATGTTCAGTAAATGTTTCTCCATCATCAAATGTTACACTCAGTGGTGCAACTGGTATCTGATATTTTTCAATAATATGTTTTGGCAGATTCGCAGTAGAGTCTGTCATTACTGCAATTTTCATAATCGTCCTCCTCAATTATACTCAACAGTATTATAAATTATTTTAATAAAAAAGGAAATTCATAATCAATTATTTATCTAAAAGAAAACAAACGTGTATAATAAAATTCATATTAATCATATCGTGGAGGTATTTATCAATTGAGTGATCATGTTATTACTATAAAAAAAGAACATATTATTGAAAATACAATTAATAAATCTCGATTTATTGCTCATATCAAACCTGTTTTCTCAGAAGAAGAGGCTAAGATGTTTATAGAAGAAGTAAAACAAACTCATAAAGAAGCAACACATAATTGTTCTGCGTATACTGTTGGCAATCAAATGAATATACAAAAAGCCAACGATGATGGAGAACCAACAGGAACAGCAGGTATTCCTATGCTTGAAATATTAAAAAAACTGGATATTCACAATGCTTGTGTAGTAGTTACTCGGTATTTTGGTGGCATTAAACTTGGCGGTGGCGGATTAATTCGTGCATATAGTGGTGCAGTACGAGATGTGATTTACGATATCGGCCGTGTAGAATTAAGAAATGCTATTCCCACTACTGTTACCATTAATTATGACTTAACAGGTAAATTTGAGTATGAACTTGCTTCAACCTCTTTTTTTCTAAGAGACAAAGTTTACACTGATAAAGTGAGTTATAAGATTGATGTTGTAGAAACAGAATACGACTCATTTATCGAATTTTTAAACCGTAATACAGCAAGTCAATATGATTTAGAAAAAGATACACCTAAGCAATTACCTTTTGATATTGAAACAAATTAATTAAATTACAAAAGCCAGCAAACGCTTAAGATTGCTGGCTTTTGTAAATAAGTGAATAAAAGTATTATTTATGGTTTGTCTTATGGCGAGATGCATCGTCATTTTTTTTAGAAATTAAATTAAGAATAGGACGATAGCTATCATCTATTAAGCCAGTAAATTCAACGATGAGTTCAATTGTGATGACGATTAAGATAAACATTAGTAATACACCTAATGGTTGAGATAAATACAATATAATACTCGATAAACTAAACATAATCGCAATAGAGTATATCAGTAATACTGTTTGACGATGTGTATATCCTAATGCAAGAAGTTTATGATGTAAATGTGATTTATCTGCTTGCATAATGTGTTGACCATTTCTCACTCTTCTAATCATTGCAAATAAGGTATCAATAAATGGTACCGCTAAAATAACAATTGGGAAGAATAAAGAAATAAATGTGATGTTTTTAAAACCTAGTAAGGATAAAAAGCCAATAATAAATCCAATCATTAATGCTCCACTATCGCCTAAAAAGATTGAAGCAGGATGGAAATTAAAGAATAAGAAGCCAAGTAATGCGCCAATCAACAAGCTACAAATCATAATGATAAATACATTTCCTTGTAATATAGCTATGAAACCAATGGTAGTTAAACCAATAACTGACACACCTGATGCCAAACCATCTAAACCATCTATTAAATTTATTGCATTTGTTATTGCTACAATCCATATAATTGTAATCGGTATACTTAAAATACCAAAATGAATGGTTGGACCAATTGGAAAAGAAATAAAATCTATGGTAATCCCGTAAAAAACGACAACTGACGCTGCTATAATTTGTCCAATTAATTTTAAAATTGGCTTCAAATCATAAATATCATCAATGATGCCTACAAAATACATAATAATTAAACCAATTACCAAAGGTTTGACTGCTCTCTCTATGGGATGACCTAACCATAAACCAATAAGAAATGAAAGTAGTATGACAGTACCTCCCATGACTGATACTGGTTTTGTATGTACTTTTCTATAGTTAGGTCGATCTACTAAATTAAATTTAAAAGAAACCTTTATTATAATAGGTGTTATTATTAAACTGATTACCAATGTTACAACAATAAGTAATAAAGTATACATCAGTTCACCTTCAATATATTCCTGTTATTTTTTCATCTATACTATTTAAACAATTATTATTAATTTTTTAAATTAGACTATAGTAGTATATATACTTTTTCAATTTTATATATTATTAGTCTATTTATTTTCTTCGTAATAATCTATTCATTAAATAGACCACTTTTAATCATGTATCATAAACTAATTAAAATTAATTGTAAATTTTTTGTAAAGATACGTATTTTTTATATCATATCATTTTGTTATAAATTTGAACATGAAAGTCTATCTGAAATTCATAATATATATTTTATAACAAACAACTTAATGACAAATAGTAAGTTTTCACTTACAATTACTAATGGTTAATTTAAAGGAGTCGATCCCAATATGATTGAAGCAATTATTTACAATATTGCCGTTATGGTAGCTGGAATTTATTTATTCCATCGATTACAATATTCAGAAAATAAAATCGTGATATTTTCTAAAGGTTATGTCACAATTTTAATGACTTTGGTGGCATTACTATTAACAGCTTACCCTATTCCTTTTCATCATCAATATCTTATTCGCCTAACTTTCGTTCCGTTACTATTCCTTGGTCGCTATACAAACGTCGGTTACACTTTTATTGCCTCACTTATCATAAGTCTAGTGGATATATTTTTATTCGGAAATTCATTTTTTTATGGCGTCGTTCTTATTATAATAGGTATTATTGTTAGTTTAATTGGGCCGTTTCTTAAAAAAAATGATATTATTGCTTTAATTATTTTAAATGCTATCAGTATTGTTATTATTTTTGTTTTATCTATCTTCACAACTTTATATGATTTAACTGAATTAATTATGCTTATACCTATTTCATTCGTACTAACGATTACTTCTGCTATTACCTTTGTTGATATCTGGCATTTCTTTTCGCTTGTTACACGGTACGAAAACGAGGATAAGTACGATTATTTAACAGGTTTAGGTAATGTAAAAGAATTTGATAGACATTTAAATAAGATTTCTCAAAAAGCCGAAATAGAACATACTAGTCTCGCACTTTTACTCGTTGACATTGACGGATTTAAAGATGTTAATGATACATATACTCATAAAGCAGGAGACGCTGTACTAAAACAAATGTCTCAATTGCTTAAAAATTATGTACCACATCAATTTAAAATCTTCCGTAATGGCGGTGAAGAATTTTCTATCGTTATCTTCGATTATTCTTTAGATCAAAGTGTGAAACTTGCTGAAAATATTAGGATGGCAGTCGAAAAATCTTCGTTCCATTTACCTAATAAGGAAGTTATAAAATTATCTGTATCTATTGGCGTTGGTTATTTATCTCAAGATGAATATAAATCTCAACGTAAAGTATTTAAAGACGCCGATGATATGGTCCATGTAGCTAAAAAAGAAGGTCGTAATCAAGTAATGTTTAATCCTATAATTAAATTATAGACGTTACGATTTAATTTGAGATGGAACGTGGAATTCGAAATGAATTCTGTTGCATCTCTTTTTTATACTCATTTAACATCTATATTATTTATTTGTTATTCTACTTTTAAAATGACTGATTTAGTAATAAAGTATTAATACAAGCGAAGAATATTATAGATATACACGAAAATCATTATATATTTTAATTATTGTGGAGGTGCTTTTATGAATAATTCAATCACTATTATCGATGAAAATAAGGTGATTGATGTTGTGTTAATAGCTGGTCGTATTCTCTTAGAATCTGGAGCTGAAACTTACCGTGTTGAAGACACTATGAATCGAATTGCTCACAGTTATGGTTTAAATGATACATATAGCTTTGTCACATCGACCGCTATCATTTTCTCACTTAATGATCGAACAAATACAAGGCTTATAAGAATTAGAGATCGTACTACAGATTTAGAAAAAATTGCTCTTACAAATAGTCTTTCTAGAAAGATTGCTAAAAATGAGTTAACTATTGATGAAGCTAAATCAGAACTGATTCATCTAAGTAAAGCTTCATTACAATATTCTTTTTTATTGAATTTTTTTGCTGCGGCAATTGCATGTGGCTTTTTCTTACTCATGTTTGGCGGTGTTGTTTCTGATTGCTGGATTGCTATTTTAGCTGGCGGTGCTGCGTTCTTAACTTTTAGCTTTGTCCAGCGTTTCATTCAAATTAAATTCTTTTCTGAATTTGTAGCATCAGCAGTAGTCATTACAATTGCTGTTACATTTACTAAACTAGGCATTGCTACAAATCAAAATATTATAACAATTTCTAGTGTTATGCCCTTAGTACCTGGAATTTTAATTTGTAACGCTATTAGAGATTTAATGGCTGGCGAGCTACTTGCTGGAATGTCTCGTGGTGTAGAAGCTGCACTAACATCATTCGCTATTGGTGCAGGCGTAGCGATTGTTTTATTAATTCTTTAAGAAAGGCTGTTTATGTATGTTATTTTATTTATTTCATTTTGTTATAAGTTTTATTTCGACAGTACTTTTTTCTATTATATTTAACGCGCCTAAACGACTTTTACTTGCTTGTGGATTTGTCGGCGCCTTAGCTTGGACAATTTATCAATATACCGTAGATATGGATTTAGGAAAAGTTGGCGCTGCGTTTTTAGGTAGTTTAATTCTTGGTTTATTAAGTCATGTGATGAGTCGACGCTATAAAAGACCCGTGATTATCTTCATTGTGCCAGGTATAATCCCTCTTGTTCCTGGTGGTACAGCATATGAAGCAACACGATTTTTAGTATCTAATGACTATACTCATGCTGTGAATACATTTCTAGAGGTCACATTAATTTCTGGTTCAATTGCTTTTGGAATATTAGTAGCAGAAATTCTCTATTATATTTACACACGTATTAAGCAATTTTATGGTAAAATCAAAGGAAAAACGTACAGAAAATCTTACAATATGAACAATAGAGTCTAAGGGGATGTTTCGTCATGAAAGTACAGATTATAGATAGATTATCAAGATATGTGAAAATAGATACACAATCAAATCCCGAATCGAAATCGACGCCTTCTACTGAGAAACAATGGGATTTATTACATTTATTACAAAAAGAACTGCAAAACTTTGGATTAGAAACAGAATTGGATAATAATGGTTATCTTTTTGCTACTTTAGAAAGTAACATAGAAAAAGAAGTTCCTACGGTAGGTTTCTTAGCACATGTAGATACATCACCAGATTTTAATGCGACAAATGTTAATCCTCAGATTATAGAAGATTATGATGGTCAACCTATTAAATTAGGTCAAACAAATCGAGTATTAAGTCAAGATGTATTTCCAGAACTTAAAAAATTAGAAGGTCACACTCTAATGATTACAGATGGTACATCTTTACTAGGTGCCGATGATAAAGCAGGTGTTGTAGAAATTATGGAAGCAGTAAAATACTTGCAGACCCATCCAGAAATTAAACATGGTCGCATACGTATAGCTTTTACACCTGATGAAGAAATAGGTCGTGGTCCTCACAAATTTAATGTGAAACGCTTTAATGCCGATTTCGCCTATACTATGGATGGCAGTGAGTTTGGAGAATTACAATTCGAAAGTTTTAATGCAGCAGAAGCAACAATCACTACACATGGTGTAAACGTTCATCCTGGTTCTGCAAAAAACGTTATGGTTAATGCTATTGGATTAGCACATCAATTCCATAGTCTACTACCTGCTAATGAAGTACCAGAACGTACAGAAGGTTATGAAGGATTCTATCATTTAATGAAAATAGAAGGAACAGTTGAAAAAGCTTCTTTACAATATATTATAAGAGATCATGATAGAAAATCTTTTGAACTTAAAAAGAAAAAACTTTTAGAAATTCGTGATGATATTAATATTCATTATGAAGGTTATCCAGTAAAAGTAGATATCGAAGACCAATACTATAATATGGCTGAACAAATTAAGCCACATCCGTATATTATTGATATTCCTAAAAAAGTATTTGCAGATTTAGAGATAAAACCAAATACTGCGCCTATACGCGGTGGTACTGATGGTTCTCAGCTTTCATTTAAAGGTTTACCTACACCTAATATTTTTACAGGATGTGGAAACTTCCATGGCCCATTTGAATATGCTTCTATCGATGTAATGGAAAAAGCAGTACAAGTGATTATCGGTATTGCTCAAGAAGTAACACAATATGAAAAATAATAAATAAAAAAAGTTTAGTTCATTCTTTGAACTAAACTTTTTTATTTATTTTATTCCATTAGCTGTAGTTTTTAATAATCGCAAAGCTTGAACTGTATAATGTCTAATTTGAAGACCCATTTTAAAATCTGTGTATGTTTTCGGCATTTCAATAAATGTGTTAAACATGGCTGTTACGCGATGATGATTAAATATATCAAACTTATCATTAGTCGCACAAATTGCAATAGATGGTTTGTGATATTTTTCTGTAAGTTCCGCAATAGTCAATGTGGTTGTTTCAAGCATATGATCTTCTTCTTTTAAACCCTCTCCAAAGATAATTAAATCTGCCTGAGATACTAACTCATCTAAATGTGTAATTTGATTTACTAGTTCATGACTCGTTAAAATTTCTGTGTTGTATAATGCTTTCAACACCGCAGCAATACCGCCACCGGCTCCGCCACGTTCAATTGGCCCTAAAGCAATATGTAATTCATTTTTCATAATCTCATTTAAGTACCAAATTAAATTATCAATTTCCACTGCTTTTTTGTGTGGAATTTGATGGTTATAGCTTAATTTCATAATTTCACTATTTTTTCCATACAACTTACTAGAAAAATCCGTCATCACTTGTAGTCTGACATTTTCCAATGTACTAGGCAGTCCAGAAATGTCAATATGACGAATGAACTTAATCATTTGTGCGCCTTCTCGTGCGTCAAGTTCTCTATTTTCATCATCATAAAATTTAGCTCCTAAAGCTTGCAGCATCCCTACGCCACCATCAAAACTATCCATACCACCTAAAGATATAATAATATGATCTGTGTTCTTGTTTAATGCATCTAAAATAACTTCTCCTAACCCAAAACTAGTACGTTGTTCAATTGCTTTATGACCTTTTGAAAATAAATTACTTTCAATAATTACAGTACCTTCTTCAGTTTGTCCATATATCGTTTCAATCTCATTCATATCAGCATCATGAACATTCACTTTATATTTTGTACCTGATTGCCAAAGAAATACTGAATTTAATAATTCATGACGTCCGTTAAATAAAGGTACCTGTACAATATCTGCATGATCAATTTGACTTGCTATTGCCTCTTCCACATAACGATTCGCTTGATAACTCGAAATAATACCGTTAAATTCATCCATGGCTACTAAAATTTTCATTCTATTTTCACCTCATGCCACTTTCTATCTTTCTTAAATTCATACGTTATAACTTCACTTTCACATTATACATAGGTTCATCGCATATTTCATTTTTTACATTTTATAAATATAAAAGTCATTTAAAATGATAAAAATGTAGATATAATAAAGAGCTGGTAACAAAAAATGTACCAGACTCTTAAATCGATATATTATCTTTCTTATTCTTCAGCTTGTGCTAATGTAGATACATTAATATCACTATGACTAGCATTCCATACAGCTTTTCCATCTACAAAATAAAAAGCTTGTGGTGATTCATGTTTCACATTTGTCTTTTCAGCAATATAATCAGAAAGTTTTCTTTCTTCTTGAACTACTAGATAATATCCATCTATGTCTCTTTCATATAAAAACTTATTAAATTGATCAAATGCTGCAGCTGAAATTGGACATGTGTCACTATGTTTTAATACAAATACATCGTTATGTTCTTCTAATACTTGTTCAAACTGGTCAATCGAACTCAGCTTTATAGCCATTCTATTCACCTCTAAATTTTTTAACTTTGTCCCTTTTTTTAAATTAAACTTCTCAATGGCTACAATTATACACATTTCATCATATAATGTTAACCAAAAATTTAAATTTAGGTTTTATTCGTTTTGCTATACTTTTTCTAATTTTGTTTTAAAGTTGTGATTTCCCTTACTTAAATCTTTACCCGTTTTAGGTAGTTTCTCAACATTAATTTTTGAAAGTTGATCTTCAATCTTAATAGTTGTTTCACGTGTCTCATAATAATCAAGTAAATTATAGTACATTTCTATCGCATTTTTACGAGCATTGTTTACATGTGAATCTGTAATATTAGTCTGATTTAAATCTTTAATCTGTTTTTGTATCAGTGGTTTTATATGCTCATTAATTGCTTTTGAAGTAGGATAATTATCCTTTTCTAAATATTTTTGAGCAGTTTTTCGTAAATTACGATTATTGTTTTCAATTTTAGATTTTAATAGATGTGCATTTTCTTGATTATTTGTTTTACGTATATCTTTTTCTACTAGTGCTCTATTTATTTCAAATGAATGTGTATAATTTAGAATTTTTTCATTTTCCACAACTGATTGATTATATAAATCTACAAATGATTTAATTTCATTTATAGATTGATGTTGATTACTCACATGATTTAAATAATCTTTCTTTAATTGACGAGTTTTATTTGTCTTAGCCGGAAGATGTTTAGCTTCTTTTTCATACTCTTTAAACTCAGGCACTAAACGGTGATTTATATTTTTCTGTAGTCGTTCAAATGACTTTTTATTTTTATCTGTTGTATCGGTTTTACTTATATCATTTAAACGGTTCAGCTCTAATTGATTCATCACTTTTTCCACGCTTTTTTGCTTGGTCTCTACTTTAGATAGGTGTTGTTTGAAGCGATTTAAATCTTCGTTATTATTCTGACCACAACCAGAAAGTATCAAACAGTATAGTGAACATAATGAAAGTATTATTAATTTTTTCATTTTTGCACTCCTAACACCCGTATTATACATAAAGTTATTTATATTGAAAATAAATTATGTTATAGTATTTCAGAATTTGTATAATAATTTAATTGAAGGAGTTACACATGTATGCATCTGTTCAATCATTTATAAATTGTTCCAACGGCAATGATTATCATCAGTTGTACGAAGACACTAAAGCTCTGTTATTTAACTTGTTAGATTCTCCAGTAAAATTTACACAACATATCGGAGGAACAAAACATTTTTCTTATCCCACAGAACCGATTTTAGATGTTTTAGTTGGAGTCAACAATCTCCATGATATTACCTCTCTTGATGAAAAGAGATTGAATTATGTAGGCTTTTATCGATTACACCACCCTTATAAAAAGAAAGTGATGATGGCAAAATTTGATAATATGATCAATCTTAAGCAAATAATACGATTACATATTATTCAAATAGATACGCCCTTATTCACTCAATATTTAGCTATAGATCACGTACTGTCTACACAAAAACACGTAGCACAGATGTTTTCTAATCAGAAAAATAAATTTATCAATCTAAACTCAACAATCCGATACTACGAAAACCAAAAACAGAAATTTTTTGATAATTTGTATCATACACTTTAATGATATACAAATTGTTTTAAACTCTTTTAGCAAAACATATGTAAAGTTGCTATAATAAAGTTTAGATTATAGAAGAGAAGAAAGGATGTACTTATGTTAGAACAAGAAGACATCTTAAAAGATTTAAAATCTTTAATACCTGACAATATTATTAAAGTTAATGAACCGTTAAAACGTTATACATACACGAAAACTGGTGGAAATGCAGATTTTTACCTTTCACCTACTGAAAATAAGCAAGTACAAACTATCGTACGTTATGCTCACGAACATCAATTACCTGTTACATATTTAGGGAATGGTTCAAATATTATTATTCGCGAAGGCGGTATCAGAGGTATTGTGATTAGTCTATTATCTCTTAATCATATTAATGTCTCAGATGATGCAATTATAGCAGGAAGCGGTGCAGCAATTATAGATGTATCGAGAGCGGCAAGAGATCACGTTCTTACCGGCTTAGAATTTGCTTGTGGCATTCCTGGTTCTGTTGGTGGTGCTGTTTATATGAATGCAGGCGCATATGGAGGAGAAATTAAAGATTGCATCGATTATGCTTTATGTGTAAATGAACACGGCGATTTGATACAACTTACTAAAGAACAATTACATTTAGACTATAGAAACAGTGTCGTTCAAAAACAACATTTAGTAGTTCTTGAAGCAGCATTTACTTTAGAACCAGGTAACTTGAACGAGATTCAAGCTAAAATGGATGATCTTACAGAACGTCGTGAATCTAAACAGCCACTTGAATACCCGTCATGCGGTAGTGTATTCCAACGTCCTCCAGGTCATTTTGCTGGAAAATTAATTCAAGATTCAAATCTTCAAGGTCATCGTATTGGTGGCGTAGAAGTCTCAACTAAACATGCTGGGTTTATGGTAAATGTCGATAATGGTACAGCAACAGATTATGAGAATTTAATTCATCACGTACAAAAAGTCGTGAAAGAAAAATTTGATGTTGAATTACATCGTGAAGTTCGAATCATTGGCGAATATCCAGAGTCAGAGTAAATTCTCAATGTTAGGAGATGTGAAACAATGCTAAAAGTTTATGGTTCTCTCGTAGACAATGAAACACGTTGTATTCACTATCATACATTTCTTGACATTATAGCGATTAAATTTAAATGTTGTGAAAAGTATTATCCTTGTTATCAATGTCATAACGAACATGAATCTCATAACATTCAGCGTTGGTCAGCAGAGGAATTTCATAAAAAGGCGATACTTTGTGGAGTTTGTCAAAATGAACTCTCTATTCATGAATACATGATGACTGAAACATGTCCAAATTGCCAAGCACATTTTAATTCACGTTGTAAATTTCACTATCATTTATATTTTGAAATTTAATACTTAAATTAAATGATATATAGAATAACATATAAAGACAAAGTATTTTGGCAAGACTCTTGAGGGAACAGGACAAACTAAAGACTACAGACTAAAGTTGTCCCCTAACAAATCGAGCCAACCATACGAAGTA
Organism: Staphylococcus sp. HMSC069E10; assembly: GCF_001809205.1. Lineage (NCBI taxonomy): Bacteria > Bacillati > Bacillota > Bacilli > Caryophanales > Staphylococcaceae > Staphylococcus > Staphylococcus sp. HMSC069E10. Next base: position 121,158 of record NZ_KV796472.1, read on the forward strand.
TTGTAAATAAAGAAGCCAGTAAATGAATTTATAATAAACTCATTTACTGGCTATTTTTCTAGGATGTATGTCCCACTCTTTTATTTATTCTAAACTTAATATCCTAGATTTATTTTTTAGTTTTATCAATTACTTTTTCTAATTCATCAATCTGTTTTACTGTTGTTGTTGTTGAGCCTGAAGCAAAATACCATAATTTAGGATCTAATTCATAAACATTGTTATTTTTAACTGCTGTTACATCTTTAATAACATCATTTTTTAATACTTGTTTAGCTGTCGATTTTCCACCCACAACTGACCCGCGATCCATTGCTAAAATGATATCTGGATCATGATTACTGATATATTCATTATTAATGTTTTGACCATGTGGACTTATTTTAACGTGTTTATCTGCTGGTTTAAAGCCTAGTGTATTAAATACCAAATCACCAAATCTTCCGCCTGGTCCGAATGTAGAAAGTTCTCCTTCATTAACTAAAAGATACATTACAGATTTATCGAAATTCTTAGTTTGTTTTTTCATATCTGAAATTTTTTGATCTAATTTTGTATTCATATCTTTTGCTTTATCTTCTTTGTTATAAATTTTACCTAGATTTTCTGTGTTCTTTTTCATATCTTTAATATAATGATCTTCACTTGCGCCTACATAGACAACTTTAGCTTTAGGCGCTGCTTTTTTAAACTCATCTAGATTTTTCTGAGTGGCTGCTCTACTTGAAATATAAATAACATCCGGTTTAGCTTCAGCTATTTTATCGAAATTTATTTCTTTTAAATTACCAGTATTAATATATTTATCCTTTTTAAATTCACTTAGAAAACTTGGTAAAGATTCATTATTTTCGCCTTTTGGTAAGCCTTTCACTTTATCAGCTACACCCATTTCTTTCAAAACATCTAATGCTCCATAATCTAGAACAACCGCGTTCTTAGGATTTTTAGGCACTTTCACAGTGTTACTAATTTTTTTATCCTCATTACTACTTTCGTCATTTCCACTTGCTGAAAAGCTATTTTTAATTGAAACTGTATCTTTTGAATCATTTTCATTATTTGATTTATTACCAGAATTATTACTACACGCTGATAATACTAAAGCTAAAGTTAAGACTAAAAATAAGACTGTTTTCTTCATATGTATTTCTCCTTTTATAAGTTAAATTTGGCACTCAATTTTTCAACTATTTTCTTTTATATTTTCTAAGCATCACCCCTTTAAATATAAAAATATTTATCTCATTTTAAAAGATAACCTCATCATAGTATAAACAAATACGTTGGCCTCTAATTTCTTCTACATGAACATCCATTTCATACAAATCTCTTAACACATTTGTTTCAATTATACTATCTTTTGGGCCAGATTTAACAATTTCACCTTTCTTTAGTGCAACAATGTAATCTGAATAACAAGATGCAAAATTAATATCGTGGAGTACAATAACAATCGTTTTATTTAAATCGCGACACAATGTTCGAAGTATCTGCATAATTTGAACTGAATGTTTCATATCTAAATTATTTAACGGTTCATCTAACAAAATGTATTCTGTATCTTGAGCAATTGTCATAGCAATATACGCACGTTGTCTTTGTCCTCCAGATAGTGTTTTTATATTTCTATCTTTGATTTCCCTTAGATGTAGTAAATCAATGGCATATGCAACTTTCTCATGATCTTCTTTTTTCATTCGACCTTTTGAATAAGGAAAACGCCCAAAATTTACAAGCTGTTCTACAGTGATATTCATATCAGTATGATTTGTTTGTTTTAAAATACTTAACTTTTTTGCTAATTCATCACTTTTATAATCATCAATTAATTTATTTTCAATATTAATTGTACCGTTCTGATATTCAAATAATCGACTTACTGCTGATAGAAGTGTACTTTTTCCTGCTCCATTTGGACCTATCAAAGAGGTTAACTTACCCTTTTGTATATCAACATTTATATCTTTCAAAATAGATTTACTCTGAATTTTTTTATCTAAATTTCTAATCTGAATCAATCTTCATTCCTCCTTTTAATAAGTAAGTATATGAAGTAAATACCTCCAACTAAATCTATAATAAGACTAAATTCAGTGGTAGCTTTAAACATATTTTCTATAATCCACTGAGCTATAAATAAACTAATCCAACTTATAAGAATCGTTGCGGGTAAAATATATTTATGTTCATATGTTTTCATGAATTCATGCGCTAAATTGACTGTTAATAATCCTAAAAATGTAACAGGACCTACTAAAGCAGTAGATATTGATACTAATAAAGCCACTAAAATTAATAAAAGTTTTGTCATTTTTTCATATGATACACCTAAGTTAATAGACTGATCTTTCCCTAGTAATAACACATCTAAATAAGGTCTTAATATAAAAGCAATTACAATTAAAATAATTAAAAGTATACTTGAAATAAGAACAAGTTTAGAATTAGAAGCGTCAAAACTTGCAAACATCGCACTTTGAACGGTTAAAAAGTCATCTGGATTCATAATAAGTTGAATAAATCCAGTGATACTACGGAAAAATGTTCCTAATACTACCCCAACAAGTAAAATAAAATAAACCGAAAAATGTCCTAATTTAAACATGCCTTGAAATAATACTAAAGAAAAAAGAACCATCACTACGAGAGTTAGAAGAAAATTCAAATAAGTATTTGTCACTACACTGGCTTGTGTACCTAATAAGAACACAGGCAAGACTTTAATAAATAAATAAACTGAGTCTAATCCCATAATTGAAGGAGTAAGTAATCTATTCGCAGTGATAGATTGGAAAATAACAACTGCCGTACTAATAGATCCACCAACAAGTAAAATTAAAACTAATTTTCTTATTCGACTTTCAAACTGATATTGAAAAATTTCAAAATCCAAACCTACTAGTAAGTAGAAAGCAGCCATGCAAATCGTAAAAAGAAAGAGAATTAATATTTTTTTATTAGCACTAATTTGCATAATTATTTCTACCTTTCATCAATAAAACTAAGAAAATAATCGTTCCAAATACTCCTATTGTTAAACCAATATTTATTTCATAAGGGTAAACAATTAATCTACCAATAATATCGGAAAACAATACAAATATAGAACCTAGCATTAATGTATGAGGTAATGCATTTTTCAAGTGGTCGCCTCTATACATTGAAATAATATTAGGAACAATTAAACCTAAAAATGGTAATGTTCCAACTGTCACGACAACTAATGCTGTCAATGTTGCAGTGATTAAAAGCGCAATATTTATAATTTGTTCATATTTAACACCTAAATTATGACTAAAATCTTTGCCCATTCCAGCAATCGTAAAGTGATTGGCAAATATATAAGCGATAATTAATAAAGGAATAGCTAAATATAAAATTTCATAACGGCCGCTTGTAATAACAGCAAAATTCCCATTCAACCAATTATTAATACTTTGTAGTGCATTCGTTCTTAATGCTATAAAAGTGGTAAAACTTGAAACAATGCCACCAATCATAATACCTAAGAGCGGGACAAAAATAACTTCTTTCACTTTTATAAAATTGATTAGTTTAACGAATAAAAATGTTCCTCCTAGGCTTAATGCAACTGCAAAAGTCAATTTGATCAATATATGACCTTTTGGGAAAAATATGAGTGAAAGTAATATTCCTAATTTTGCCCATTCCATTGTTCCAGCTGTAGTAGGACTTACAAATTTATTTTGCATCATCTGTTGCATAACTAGTCCTGCTAAAGCAAGAGAACTTCCAGATAAAAGAATACTTATAGTTCTAGGAATACGACTAGAAAATAAAATATTTTTCTGATTATCTGACAAATGAAAAAGATCAGTTATTGATAATTGACTTACGCCAATAAATAAAGAAAGTATACTTAATATCACTAAAATGATTAATAATGTATAACCTTTGAATAGAAACTTCATTCGTAATGCTCCTTAGTATATATACCATTTCCATTGAAAATGATTATCATTTAACTATATATTAAATTGTCATAATAAATTTTTCAATAGTAATACTAATATTCTTTTATTTTTTATAGAGAAATTAAAAAAACTAATTGCAGTGATGATTCTACAATTAGTTTTTCTAAAATTAGTTATTATTCTAATCTTCAAAAATAAAATCTTCGTCTTGTAAAGCTTCCACGTTAAGTGCTAATGTATAGCCGTCTCCTTTTACTGAGAAAAAGTCATGATTTTTTGTTGATGTATCTAATGCATTTTCAATAATAGGATTAAACTCTTTTTCTTCAAAATAAGGTTCAAATCCTAAGTTTGATAAAGCTTTATTCCCATTATATTGTACATAATTTAAAACATCTTCAGTTAAACCGATATCATCATATAACATATGTGTATATGATACCTCATTTTTATATAGTTCTTCTAACAACTTATACATTTCTTTATCAGCTTTTTGTTTTTCATTTTCTGATAGCTCATTACGTAAACTTTGAGCATCTAAACCGGTAAAAACTCCATGAATTGATTCATCAAGTAAAATTTTTCTAATAATTTCACCAGAAGTTGTCATTTTTCCTTGACCCGCAAGATAAAGTGGATAATAGAAACCAGAATAGAACAAGAACGTTTCTAAGAAAACACTTGAAACTCTTGCCATATATTGATCAAAAATAGAGGCTTCTTTTCCCCAAAGTTTATGATAATTAGAGATAATTTTATCAGATTTATATTTTAAATGAGGCTCTTCAATTACCCAAGTATCTAATAGATAATTTGTTTCACTAGATGGAAGTAACGTTGTAAAAATATGTGAATAACTTTTAGCATGAATTTGTTCCATCATTTGCATAAATGAATAAACTGCTTTTTTACGTAAATCTGTTGTATGTAGCATAATTAATGGCATACCATCATCCGCTTGATGTGTATCTAATCCAGTTAAACCTGCTAAAGCACGTTTAAACGTATTTTTTTCATCCTCTGTTAGTGTCTTCCAACTTGCTATATCCTTTGAAACTTTAAATTCTGTTTCTACCCACATTTGTGAAATGTTTTGACGCCAAAACATATTTGTCATATCTTCTTGAGTATTCCAATTGACGGCCTTCATTAATAAAATCCTCCTCTATTTATTAACCATTACATTATTTAAGAGGATAAGATTAAAATGCTTCTCTATGAGAATAATTTAATCTTTCCTCTAAATATTTATTTCACTATTAATTAAATTGCACAACTTGTACATTCTTCAACACTTAATAATTTATTACGTGTATAGTATAAAGATTTCAATCCTTTGTGATGTGCGTATACGTATAATCGTGACAATTCACGTGTTGAAATTTCAGAATTAACATATAAAATTGTTGAAATCCCTTGGTCCACATGTGTTTGAATTGTTGAAATTAAATCTATAAGTTTCATTTGATCAGTATTAAATGCTGATTTATAGTACCACATTGTTTCAGGTGATAAGAAAGGCATTGGATAAAATGTTTCAGCATTTCCGTACGTACGTCGTTCAATTTGATCTACGATTGGCATGACCGAACTAGTTGCATTCTGAACATATGAAATACTTTGAGTTGGTGCAATAGCTAATCGATAAGCATGATATAAACCATATTCTTGTACTTGTTGTTGTAATGATTTCCAGTCTTCTGATGTAGGAATTTGCATATTAGCAAATAATTCTTTTACTTTTTCAAATTGTGGCACGAACTCTTGTGATGTATAAAAATCAAAATATTTGCCACTTGCATAATCTGATTTATCAAAATCTTGATATGCTTCTCCACGTTCTTTAGCAATTTCCATAGAACGTTCAATTGAATAATAGTTCATCATCATAAAGAAAATATTAGCAAAATCTTTGGCTTCTTCAGATTCATAGCCAATTTTATTTTTCGCTAAATAGCCATGTAAGTTCATTACACCTAAACCTACAGAATGTAACTCATTATTTGCTTTTTTCACACCTGGTGCATTTTGAATATTTGCTTCGTCACTTACTACTGTTAATGCATCCATTCCAGTATGTACTGAATCTCTGAATTTACCCGTTTCCATTACATTCACTATGTTCAATGAACCTAAATTACATGAAATATCACGTTTAATTTCATCTTCAATTCCATAGTCATTAATAATTGACGTTTCCTGTAATTGGAAAATTTCAGTACATAAATTACTCATTTTAATTTGACCAATATTTGAATTCGCATGTACTTTATTCGCATTATCTTTAAACATTAAATATGGATAGCCTGATTGCAGTTGTGTTTGAGCAATCATATTCAACATTTCTCGTGCATCTTTTTTCTTTTTAAGAACATTAGGATTAGCTACAAGTTCATCATAATATTTTTCAATATCAATATCGTCTAATGTCACTCCATATTCTTGTTTTACAGTATGAGGTGCAAACATATAAAAGTCTTTACCTTCTTTAGCTAAATCAAAGAATTTAGATGGAACAATAAGACCAGTGGAAATTGTTGATAGACGTAAGTCTTCATCGGCATTTACTTTTTTAGTATCTAAGAATTCTTCAACATCATAATGGAAAATGTTTAAATATACTGCTCCAGCTCCAGGACGTTGACCTAATTGATCAGCATAACTAAATCCACCCTCTAATGCTTTTGCTACAGGTAATACACCTTTAGCTACGCCTTTAATACCTTTAATTGCTTCACCACGTGCACGTAATTTAGATAAATTGATAGCCACGCCACCACCAATTTTACTTAATTGTTTAGCAGTAGAATCTATGAAATTAATTGAGTTTAGACTATCATCAACTTCTAGTAAAAAACATGAAACAAGCTCTCCACGACGTGCGCGTCCTGCATTTAAAAATGTAGGTGTAGCAGGTTGATAACGTTGTTCAATCATCGCTAAAATAAATTGTTTAGCTTGTTCTTTATTACCATCTGCTAAATATAGAGCAACTATGGCAACATGTTGATTATAGTCTTCTAAGTACTTAGATTTATCATTTGTTTTTAAAGCATAATCTTTATAAAATTTGCTTGCAGACATATAACTAGCAAATTCAAAATTAATAGATTTTGCGAATTCGATAATTTCTATTAAATCTTCTTCGCTATACTTCTTAAATACATTAAAATAAAAATGATTATCTACTAAGTAATGTAAACGTTCAATTTCGCTATCAAAATAAATTGTTTTATCGCTAATTTCTTCTAAGTAAACGTTTAAAGCTTCTTGATCTTTCTCAAGATTAAAAAAGCCATTGTCTTTACGTTTAGTTACTTCATTGTTTAATTCAATATGATTGTACTTTTTCTCGTCCATAATCTTCATTGAAATGCCCCACCTTATCTCTAAATTCGATAACATCTTTATTTGTACCTTGAACCTCAAATTTCATTAATAAAGGCACATGGTATGTTTCAGAAATTGTTCGACCTGCTTTCGCAAAGTTTTGTCCCCAGTTACGATTACCACTAGCAGCAACAGCACGTATATAAGCATGATTAACTTCTAGAAAAGACTGTACTTCCTTAGGAACTTCACCAAAACCAATTGTACCTGTAACTAAAATATAAGGTTCTTCTATACTATCCTTACAATTGTCTTTATTGATTTCTAATACATTTTTAATTTCACTACGTTTTATAAATCTTCGTACATTTCCTGAAAAAGAGAAATAAACTACTTTCATAGGAACGCCCTCTTTCGACAATCTTATTAATTAAAAAGAAGTTCTCTTAGTCTTATAAGAAAACTTACTTTTAGAACGAATATCATTTCGTTAACTTAATCAAGTTAATACTACATATTGTGTTTCTAATTATTAATCTTTAAAAATCATTATTTATAAATCGTTCATGTAAATAGTGTAGATTCCGAAAAAACCAATCCAAATAAGTGTGAAATTGCTACTAAAATGAATTATTCATACAATCTTTCTATTTTCCTCAAACACAACATATTGTGTCTCAATTCAAAACCCAACACTATATTCTGTGTTTCATTATACATAAATGGTACCCTAATTAAAAGTTAATATTTGATGTCAAATGTTCGTGAAATCGGTTAAAGGTGCATCATAGCTATATTAAAAACTAAGAAAATTTTATTTTAGTTTTTTTAAGGTATTTCACTTGATTTTTTGCCTACCATTACTAAACCTTATTTATTCGGGATTTCCAATACATAAGAATGTAAATCATAATATATTGTTAGCCATTTATTAAAAAAATAACTCATTTTTTATATTAAAAGCCGAATAAATTTCTATTTTACGAATTAAAAATTTAGAGTATATTTAACCATATTAAGAACATATGTTCGTTATCATTATAATTTTTCTTTTTTATCTTTGCAAGTACTTATGCATCCACAAATAAATTATGCTAATATATAGACGTTAAATTTTTATAAATGAGGAGATATACTTTGAATCCTAAGGTAAAAGGTATCATTGCTATTTTAATTTCTGCTATTGGTTTTAGTTTTATGTCTGTTTTTTTTAGACTAGCCGGAGACTTACCCGTATTTCAAAAATCTTTAGCAAGAAATTTGGTAGCCATGTTTATTCCATTATTTTTCATAATAAAATATAGGCAACCTATATTGGGTAAAATGAGTAGTCAACCCCTTTTAATGACTAGATCGACGTTAGGTCTTATAGGGGTATTATTAAATATTTACGCTATTGATCACATGGTGTTAAGTGATGCTGATACTTTAATGAAGCTTAACCCTTTTTGGACTATTTTATTAAGTTTAATATTTTTAAAAGAGAATATTAAAAGGTATCAAATTATAGCTATGTTAATTGCTATTTTTGGTATGTTATTCATTGTTAAACCAGAATTTTCTTCAACTATGTTCTCTTCTTTAGCCGGTTTATTCTCAGGTATCTTCGCTGCATCTGCATATACTTGTGTACGAGCATTAAGTAAACGTGAAGCACCTTATACTATTGTATTTTATTTTTCATTATTTTCAGTCATCGTTCTGATTCCATTTTCTATTGCAACATATGAACCGATGACAAAGTTACAAATTATATATTTATTAGGAGCTGGATTATCAGCGGCAGTAGGACAAATTGGTATTACATTAGCATATAGTTTTGCTCCAGCAAAAGACATTTCTATTTTTACGTATGCTTCTATATTATTTACTGCATTATTTGGCTTTATATTATTCGGAGAAACACCAGATTTCTATGCATTTATAGGTTATATCATCATTATTGGCGCTAGTTACTTTATGTTTGAAAAAGCACGTAGACAATCTAATACATCTAACAATTAGGAGGCAAATTATGACACAAGGTCGCAATAAAGAAGAATTACAAGATATTACATTATTAGGCAATCAAAAGAATAAATATGAATTTGACTATACACCCCAAGTACTCGAAACTTTTGATAATAAACATCAAGGAAGAGATTATTTTGTAAAGTTTAATTGTCCAGAATTCACTTCTCTTTGCCCTATCACTGGACAACCCGATTTTGCTACAATTTATATTTCATATATACCAAATATAAAAATGGTAGAATCAAAATCACTAAAATTATATTTATTTAGTTTTAGAAATCATGGTGATTTTCACGAAGATTGTATGAATATTATCATGAATGACTTAATTGACTTAATGGATCCTCATTATATAGAAGTATGGGGTAAGTTCACGCCACGTGGAGGCATTTCAATAGATCCATATACAAATTATGGTCGTCCAAACTCTAAATATGAAAAGATGGCCGAACATCGTTTAATGAATCACGATATGTATCCTGAAAAAATAGACAATCGATAACATGTTTTTAACTCCTTTTATTTTTACTAATGTAATATAAAAGGAGTCATTTTTATTCTAGATTTTTTTAATAAACTATTGCGATTTATTAAATTAAAGCGTATTTTAATATTATCGCTAAAATTTATAAAGATATAAGTTCATGAGCAATAAAAACTTTTATTTTTATAAGTTATTATATTTTATTTGACTGAAAATTCTAAAAATTTATATTTTTAAGAAATTCTTGTGAAATTTAATTGTACAATCATATTTACATAGTAATCAGTCATATTAGGAAAGAAAGGAGTGGGATGTTAATGGCAACAAATAACTCCCATGAACAAACAATTCAATCAATACCACAGAAAGGATTTTTCGGTCATCCTAGAGGACTAGGTGTGCTCTTTTTCGTAGAGTTTTGGGAAAGATTCAGTTACTACGGTATGCGTGCGATGCTCATATTTTATATGTATTTCGCAATACACCAGAATGGATTAGGTATTGATAAAACTACAGCAATGTCAATTATGTCAGTATATGGAGCACTGATTTACATGTCTTCTATTCCTGGCGCATGGATTGCTGATAGAATTACAGGCACACGTGGTGCTACTTTATTAGGTGCTGTACTTATTATTATTGGACATATCTGTTTAAGTTTACCATTCGCCTTATTTGGTTTATTCTCATCAATGTTCTTTATTATTATCGGATCAGGTTTAATGAAACCTAATATTTCAAATATTGTAGGTCGTTTATATCCTGAAAATGATACACGTATTGATGCAGGTTTCGTTATTTTCTATATGTCTGTTAACTTAGGTGCATTAATTTCACCTATCATACTGCAACATTTTGTAGATATACGTAATTTCCATGGTGGCTTCCTTCTTGCAGCTATTGGTATGGCATTAGGTCTTGTTTGGTATTTATTATTTAATAGAAAAAATTTAGGTAGTGTTGGAATGAAACCTACTAATCCACTATCTAAAGAAGAAAAGCGTAAATATGGAATGATTATCGGTATCATAGTAGCAATTGTGATTGTCGTATTATTAGTTACATATTATACCCATACACTTTCCTTCGATTTAATTAGTAATACTGTATTAGTTCTAGGAGTAGCTTTACCAATCATTTACTTTACAACTATGCTTCGTAGTAAAGACATTACCGATGTAGAACATTCTCGAGTAAAAGCATTTATACCTTTATTTATTTTAGGTATGTTATTCTGGTCAATTCAAGAACAAGGTTCTAACGTTTTAAATATTTATGGTTTGGAACGTTCTGACATGCAACTCAACTTATTTGGTTGGACAACTCGATTTGGGGAAGCTTTGTTCCAATCTATCAATCCATTATTTATTTTATTATTTGCACCAGTTATTTCTATGATTTGGTTAAAAATGGGTAAAAAGCAACCTTCTTTAGCTATTAAATTTAGTATTGGTACATTACTAGCAGGTTTATCATACATTCTAATTGGATTAGTTGGTTTAGGTTATGGACATACACAATTCTCAGTTAACTGGGTTATTTTATCATATGTAATCTGTGTTATTGGGGAACTTTGTTTATCACCTACAGGTAATAGTGCTGCTGTTAAACTTGCACCTAAAGCATTTAATGCTCAAATGATGAGTGTATGGCTATTAACAAATGCTTCAGCGCAAGCAATTAACGGTACATTAGTAAAATTAATTAAACCACTTGGTCAAACGAATTATTTTATTTTCTTAGGCACAGTTGCTATTGTTATTACTCTTATCATTTTAGTTTTCTCACCTAAGATTACGAAAGCTATGAAAGGTATTCACTAATTAAATACAAAATAGTAAAAAATACTTCTAGTTATAACATCTAGAAGTATTTTTTACTTATATATTTAAAATTATAAAATTCAGGGTAATTATTTATAATATAATTTTAAATGAAAGTAGGTTGAACTATGGAGCAACAGTATAATCATGGGGTGTTATTTTACCATGAACATAGTGGGCTTAAAGATATATATGATGGATTGGGAGAAGTCGCTAAATCACTAACTCAGTTATGTAAGCATCTTTCAATACAATTAAGTGAAAATGAAGGTGACATTGAAAGATATTGTAAAGAAATAAAAGACCATACTTATAGTAATGATATCGATATCGTTTTTATATTGGGAGGAGACGGTACAGTTAACGAATTGATTAATGGTGTGATGAAATATGATCTAAACCTTCCTATAGGTATCATTCCAGGTGGAACATTTAACGATTTTACTAAAACATTAAACTTAAATCCTGACTTCAAAAAAGCTAGTGAACAATTGTTGTCTTCACATGTTGAGTCATATGATGTTATGAAAGTAAATGATAATTATGTACTTAACTTTGTCGGGCTAGGACTTATCGTGCAAAATGCTGAAAATGTTCAAGAAGGACGCAAAGATATCTTTGGAAAATTAAGCTATGTTGGTTCTACTGTAAAAACACTCATGAATCCCGACCATTTTGACTATACAATGACAGTAGACGACAAAGAATATAAAGGAAATACGTCTATGCTAGTGATAGCAAATGGACCTAATATTGGAGGCAGTCGCATTCCACTTACAGATCTTTCTCCACAAGATGGAAAATTAAATAGTTTTATATTTGAACAACAAAGTTTTAGTATTTTAAACGATATTTTCAAAAAAAGAGATAGCATGAATTGGAATGAAATTACCGAAGGAATTAATCATATTCCAGGTTCTCACATAACATTACGCACTGAACCAACTATGAAAGTAGATATTGATGGAGAAATTAATTTAGAAACACCTATCACTATTGATGTGTTACCTAAAGCAATCAATATCCTTACTTTTTCGAATGATGAGAAATAACAACTATATCATAATCAAAAGGTATGTATGATTGCTTCAAGCTTCATACATACCTTTTTACTTTAATTGTTATTTAAAAACATTGCTTCTACATCTTTCCAGCCATTCACTCGTTTAAAACGTGTTTCATTTATATTATGTGCAGCCGTAAAGATAATAGGTTCTCCTTCGAAAATTTGAAGCTGACGAGGATTATCATCTATTAAATAATCTGTTTTAACAATATTTTTTCTTCCACAAAAAATAAAATGCTGTGGATCTAAAAATGGAAAATATTCTAATAACCATTCATATTTATCATGAAATGAAGTGGGTACGTCCATTGCCGCTGTAGCGATATATACATCATAATGCTCATTGAGTTTTTCTACTACCTCTTGAGCATGTGGTATCACTTTAAGATGTCTAAAAAACTCTGGCGCTCTTAAAATATCTCTTACTAACCCATCATGTTCAGGAATCACATGGTTTAATTTTTGACCATTTAATGATTCCATTGTAATTCCTAATTTAGTTTCAATATTAACTGCTTCAATAATTGCACCTAAAGTATCTGCTAATACTTCATCCATATCTATTGCTATAGATTTACATGCCATGCTATCACTTCCTTAGTTATCTTTTGCACATTTTCAAAGTATAGCAAAAAACCTTTAATTCGTCATGAATCGTAATTAAAGGTTTTTCATTAGTTTAATAATTAAATTGTTTTAATACTTCAATCATTTTATTATTTTGTTCTTCAAATCCAATTGTAATACGTACGCCATTAGGAAATGGTCTAGTGATACAGCCAACGTTTAGTAATGCATTATACAATGCTTGTGGCTTATCTGTTACTACAAATACAAAGTTCGTTTGACTAGGTAAAAAGTGTTTACTTTGTTCAATGTCATAAAACTTTTCACGTTCTTTTGCATTTTTTCTAGTAATCTCTTTTAAATAATCTTGATCCTCTAATGCTGCAATCGCTGCATATTCTGAAATTCGTGTCACATTAAATGGTGGACGAATGATATTCCATTTTTCAATAGCTTCATTTGTTGCCACAACGTATCCTACACGTAAACCTGCTAATCCATATGCTTTAGAAAATGTTCTTAATAAAAATGCATTATCAAAGCGTTCTTGTAGTTTTAATGTATCAGGATAATCTTCAGCAGTGACGAATTCGAAATACGCTTCATCAATTAAGACTGGCACATGACTTGGAACACGTTCCAAAAATGACTCTAATTCATCATGACTAAAATATGTACCTGTAGGATTATTAGGATTACATAACCATACTAATGAGGTATCAGAATTAACCTCTTTTAAAATGCCTTCCAAATCAAATCCGCCATTTTTTAACGGTACTTTTACAACTTCAGCTGATTCAACAATCGCATTATGATAATATTGTCCAAAAGTAGCTTCACTTGTCACAATTTTATCTCCTGGTGTTAAAACTGCTCTAGAAATCATAAGTATTACTTCATCTAAACCTGCACCAAATAAAATTCGAGATTCATCAACATTTAAATGCTTACTAATTGCTTTTCGTAATGATGGAGAGCCTGTTTCCGGATAGTAGAATAACTCATCTAAGTGCGCTTCAATTGCTTCTTTTACACGAGGTGATGGTCCATATAAATTTTCATTCGATGCTAGTTTATATAACTCACCTTCTATACCAAATTTTTCTTTAAGTGCTTGCGGTGATAACCCAGGTTGATATGCCGATAATTGTTGTAATTGTTTTTTCATTTATGATCACTCCTATATAAATTAAGTTACTTTCCTTTTTCACTTATTAATTAAAATAGTACCATAAATTATCGATTTATACTTTATGTGTTAAAAAGCTCATAGATAAAATGTATCTATGAGCTTTTTACAAATTTAATGTGATAATCCTTCTTTTTCTAAATATTGTTTAGCAACTTTATATGGATCTTCATTTTTCACTGTCACTTTATAATTCATTTCTTGCATTTGTTCATCCGTAATTTTATTTGATAATTGATTTAAAGCTTTTTTAATTTCCGGATGTTCTTTTAGAAACTTTTCTTTAAACATTGGAGCACCTTGATAAGGTGGGAAAACATGTTTATCATCTTTAAGTACTACCATATCATATTGTTTTAATTCAGCATCTGTAGAATACGCATCAATAAGATTAATGTCGCCTTTCTCTACTGCCGTATAACGTAGTTTAGGTTCCATTTGTTTAATATTAGAAAGATTCAAGTTATATTTTTTAGCTACTGCTTTATAACCATCATCTCTATCTTTAAATTCCATAGTAAATCCTGGTTTAAGTTGACCTTGTACTTTACGTAAATCACCAATTGATTGTAAATGATGTTTTTTAGCAAAATCTCTTTTAACAGCTAAAGCATAGGTATTATTATATTTCATTGGTTTAAGCATCGTCATATCATATTTTTTCTCTAAACTTGCTTTAGCTTGGTGATATACATCAGCTTCTTTTTTAGATTTTAGATCCTCTTTAGTAAGTTCTCCTAGTACTGTACCTGTAAATTCTAAGTACCCATCTATATCGTCTGATTTTAACGCATTAAATAAGAATGAGGTTTTACCCATACCACTTTTAACATTAACTGTATCATGTGTTTCCTCTTCAATTAATATTTTATACATATTCGTAATAATTGAAGGTTCAGAACCTAATTTTCCTGCCATAGTAATCGTTGCACCTTTTTTACCAAAGAGTGGAACAACAATAACAAGTAAGATAATTAATAGAATAATACCTAGTGTAATAAGAAGTTTTTTATAAGATAATTTCGCCATATAACGCAATATAAAATCAAATAAAATAGCTAATAATGCAGCTGGAATAGCGCCAATCAATATAAGTGCTGTATTGTTACGATCAATGCCTAATAAGATCAAATCCCCTAATCCACCTGCTCCAATTAATGCAGCTAATGTAGCAGTACCAATAATAAGCACCATAGCTGTACGTATACCTGCCATAATGACTGGCATTGCAATAGGTAACTCGACTTTAGTTAAACGTCGCATTGGTTTCATACCGATACCTTTGGCTGCTTCTGTTAGAGAAGGCTCTACTTCTTTAATACCTGTATATGTATTTCTTAAAATAGGTAATAGCGCATATACTACTAATGCAATAATTGCTGGAACTTTTCCTATACCAAAAATTGGAATCATTAATCCAAGTAAAGCAAGGGATGGAATAGTTTGTAATACCGCTGCGATATTCATTACAACTTCAGATAAACGCTTTGTTTTAGTTAAAGCAATACCAAGTGGTACTGCAATTAAAATTGCGATAAATAAAGCAATAAAAGAAATTTGTATGTGCTCAAAAATTGTTCTTAGTAATTCTCCTCTACGATCATTGAGCGTTGTTAAAAATTCGTTCATGCTTTAACCCTCCTTATCATTTTTAGATAGATAGTCAAAAACATCTTCTCTTCTTAATAATGACTGTGTTAAAGCATGATTATTTTCTACAATGACTGCTTCATGTTTAGCAAGTATCTCGTAAATATCTTGAAGTTTCATACTATCTTTTATAATTGGGTATCCTTGTTTTTCGTCATATTCAGTAAGTGTTCTTGTAAGATTTAGATCGGAGATTTTTGAATGATTGATATCTTTATGCAAGTGATCGCCCATAAACTCTCGAACAAATTGATTTTTAGGATGCTCTTGGAATCCTTCAGGTGTGTCAATTTGTTCAACACGACCATCATTTAATAAACAAATACGATCTCCTAATTTCATTGCTTCTTGTATATCGTGTGTTACAAAAATAATTGTCTTTTTAATTTTCGTTTGTAATTCTAATAAATCATCTTGTAATTTTTCTCTACTAATGGGGTCTAACGCACTAAAAGGTTCGTCCATTAATATTACTGGAGGATCAGCTGCTAATGCTCTTACCACGCCTACACGTTGACGTTGTCCTCCCGATAATTCATCTGGTTTACGATCTCGGTATGTATTTGGATCTAATCTAACCATATCTAATAATTCATCTACACGTCGATGAATATCTTTGTCTTTCCACTTTTTCATTTGAGGAACTTGTGCGATATTTTCTTTAATCGTCATATGTGGAAATAATGCGATTTGTTGTAGTACATATCCAATATCCCAACGCATCTCATAAACTGGATAATCACTCACTGGCTTATCTTTAAAATAAATGTATCCTTCACTTAACGATATTAATCGATTAATCATTTTTAAAGTAGTTGTTTTTCCACAACCTGAAGGTCCGATTAAAATAAAAAATTCTCCTTCATTAATCTTAAAACTCACATCATCAACTGCAACATTCGTTCCATAACGTTTTGTTACATTTTTAAACTCTATCATCTTGTCACCTTCATTTCCTTCACATCACTATAAAATTTATATTGCTTATTTTCTATTAAATCATGTTTATTGATAAATTCATACTTAATAGATTTAAATACTAATTATTTTTTAACAATAAAAAATAAAACAACTTAAAACATTTTTCTAGCTTCTAAGTTGTTTTATTAAGTCATATTTAATTTTTTGTTAGATATTCGTTTTATATGATTGGATTGTTTCAAGAAATTTAGGACAATAATGTTTTAACTTATAGCTTCCTACACCATCTATCGCAATCATTTCTTGTTTAGATTCTGGTTTACGTTTAGCAAACTCTTCCAATGTATAGTCAGAAAAAATACTCACAGGCGCAATATTCAACTTTTCACTTAATTGACGGCGAACTTCTACTAATTCACTATATAAAGCACGATCAACGCCTTCTATTGTATTAATGAAAACTTTTTCCTTACTTTTATGTTTAAATGGCGTCGTATACACTGTGACGTCATTATTCAATAATTCTTTCACACTTTCATCACACGTTAGAATTTCATTATATTCATTTAAAAAGCCTTTAAACCGTAACTCATCAATTAAATGACTTAACTCTGAAGTAGTATAGTCTTTCATCAATCCATGTGTTGTAAGTTGATGATAATGATTGTATTTAATATAATCACTTAATTCTCCACGTAACACTTGAATAATAACATGATAGTTTTCTTGTTGACGCATGCGTGCGATACAACTAATAATCATTTTTGCTTCATTGGTCATGTCATAAGTTTTATTTTGTTGAATGCAATTACTACATTGACCGCATTCCTCTAGACGCGCATTCGGTTCAAAATAATGTACAATTGTCGCTTCTAAGCACTTTTTCGTTTTAGTATACTGAATCATTTTAGTTAGTTTCTCGCCCATTTTATCTTTATAATCATCATCTGCTTGCGAAACAGTAATAAAATATTCATGTAATCCTTTATCTCTTTCACTAAATAATAAAATACATTCACTTTTTAAGCCATCTCGTCCTGCACGACCCGCTTCTTGATAGTATGATTCAAGATCTCCAGGCATGTTGTAATGAATAACATAACGAACATTAGATTTATCAATACCCATTCCAAATGCATTTGTTGCGATAACAACTTTAATACGATCGTATACAAAGTCATTTTGAGCTTCTTCTCTTTCTTTATTTGTTAAACCTGCATGATAAATAGCAGAAGCAATATTTATAGATTCTAGAGATTCTTGTAATTCTTCTACTTGTTTACGTGTAGAACAATAAATAATACCTGCTTGATCTTTATGAGCTTTAGCATATTCAATAACAAAGTTTTGTCTTTGATATGTCGGATTTACTTTAAAAATGAGATTACGTCTTTTGGTACTTGTTTTAATTTCATCTTCTTTTCGGATATTTAATTTTTCCATAATATCCTGTTGAACTTCGGCCGTAGCTGTAGCTGTAAGAGCTACAATCGTAAAATCTTGAGGTAGTGTAAACACTTTGTTTATGACGCTTTGATAACTAGGTCTAAAATCATGTCCCCATTTTGAAATACAGTGAGCCTCATCAAATGCAATTAAGTTAATATCAATTTGACTAAGCAACTTTAAAAAATAGTTACTTTCAAAACGTTCAGGTGCCACATATAAAAATTGAATGCCTTCAGTGATTAACTTATTTTCAATCTCAGATTGTTGTTTTTTATTTAAACTACTATTTAGATAGGCTGCTTTGATACCCATTGCTTTTAACTGATCCACTTGGTCTTTCATTAAAGAAATCAATGGACTTATTACTATCGTTGTACCACCTAACATTAAACCAGGCACTTGATAACATATTGATTTACCACCACCTGTAGGCAAGACACCTAATACATTATGATGATTTAATATTTTAGAAATTATCTCTTTTTGACCTGGTCTAAACGTATCATAACCAAAATAATGTGACAAAGTTGCTTCCATACTTACATTCCCCTTATTGCTCTTTTATTTCTTCTAATTCACTCCATCTCGTGATGTCTACATCATATGACTGCTCTAGATGTTCTTTTTCTTCATTTAATTCTTTTATTTTAGCGTAATCAGCGCTCGCTTCTACCATTTCAGCATCAATTTGCTCTAGTCTATGTTCTGTCGTTTCAATACGTTCCATTAGGGCTTCATATTCCCGTTTTTCTTTATAAGACAGTCCCGTCTTTTTACGAATGTTTGATTTAGTTTTAGGTTGTTGAGCTTGTTTTTCAAGTGTATCCTGTCGATCTTTTTCTTTTTTATAGGCCTCATAATCTTCGAATGTTCCAATAATACGTTCTAATTGGCCATCGTGAATGTACCAATATTCTTGTGCTACTTTGTTTAAAAAATAACGATCATGACTTACAGTAACTACTGACCCTCCGAATGTACTAATGTAGTCTTCTAAAATTGTTAATGTTTCAGTATCAAGATCATTGGTTGGCTCATCAAGTAACAGAACATTAGGTTGATGAACAAGCAATCTCAATAAATATAATCGTTTTTGCTCTCCACCTGATAATTTATAAATCTTTTTACCATGAGCAGCACTCGGAAATAGAAATCGCTCTAACAATTGAGTAACTGAAACTGAAGTACCATCTTTTTCTTTTGCCACTTCACTTTCTTCTCTCAAATAGTCAATCATACGTATATCACTATCCAAAGTTTCTTCTGTTTGTTTAAAATAAGCTATTTTTACAGTTTGGCCAACTTTTAATTCTCCAGAATAATCAGTATCATCTTGATTTAAAATATTTAACATTGTCGTCTTCCCTGCACCATTTGGGCCAACAATACCAATTCTTTGACCACTTTGAATGATTTCTGTTACATCTTTGAATAATATTTTATTTTGAATCTTTTTCGTTAAATGATCTAACTCAAATACTTGTTTGCCTAATCTAGAATAAGCAAGATTGAGTTGACCTTTATCTTTTTGATGATGAGATTGAACTTCTGTCTCTAAATCATTAAATCGATTAATTCGAGCTTGTTGTTTTGTCGTTCTTGCTTTTGCGCCTGTACGCATCCATGCAAGTTCTTGTTTATAAAGTGCTTTTTGCTTTTCTTGTTGTTTTTGTTCAATCACTTCATTTTCAGCTCTCATTGCAATGTAATCTTCATAGTTTCCTGGATAAGATTTAAGTTTTCCTCTATCTAATTCCACAATACGTGTAGCAATCTCATTTAAAAAATAGCGATCATGTGTCACAAATAAAACTGTATGTGGATATTGCTTAACATAGTTAATTAACCAATTAATTGATTCAAAGTCTAAATGGTTTGTAGGCTCATCTAACAATAACAAATCAGGTTGTTCAATAAGCGTCTTAGCTAAGACAACACGTTTTTGTTGTCCGCCTGATAATTCTTTAACTTTTTTAGTCGTATGATTAATACCTAATTTTGATAAAATAGTTTTAATTTCAGCATTGTAATCCCATGCATGGTGTTGATCCATAAGTTCTTGAGCTTCCATCATTTTTTTAAAATTCGCATCGTTTTGATGTTCTGTATATATAGTCACAGCTTCTTCATATGTTTTAATAATACGTAAAGTATCTGTATCGGAACTTAGAACAGCTTGAAACACTGTCATATCACCATCTAAATGTTGCTTCTGTGAAGAATAACGAATACGATACTGATTAGGATGAGTTATATCGGCTGAAAAATCTTCATCTAAACCACCAATGACTTTTAATAAAGTACTTTTACCAGTACCATTTATACCTACAAGTCCAATTTTTTCATGTTCAGAAATAGAAAGATTTAAGTCATCAAAAATAACTTTATCAGCATATGATTTATTTAGTTGTTCTATTTTATACGCTTCCATATTTTTACTTCCTTTTTAATATCG
Organism: Staphylococcus sp. HMSC069E10; assembly: GCF_001809205.1. Classification (NCBI taxonomy): domain Bacteria; kingdom Bacillati; phylum Bacillota; class Bacilli; order Caryophanales; family Staphylococcaceae; genus Staphylococcus; species Staphylococcus sp. HMSC069E10. The sequence goes on from NZ_KV796472.1 coordinate 142,043, forward strand.
AAATTTCAATATATTTCTGATAAGCTTAATTCAGTTCTATATATTATACACCTTTTTAATGCTAAATGATATAAGGAGAAAATAGATGTGATAGACTTTTTCGAAAATTTACCACCTTATCTTCAAGCACTTATTGCTGGTATTATCACTTGGTTATTAACTGCTTTAGGTGCTGCATCAGTCTTTATTTTTAAGACTGTAAACAAAAAAATTCTAACTTCTATGCAAGGTTTTGCCGCTGGAATTATGATTGCTGCAAGTTTTTGGTCTTTATTACAACCTTCCATTGATTATGGTACAAATGGTCATTTACCTGCTTGGTTACCTGCTGCGATTGGTTTTATTCTAGGTGGTGTGTTTATTAGAGGACTTGATGCAGTCATTCCACATATACACCAAAAAATCGGTGATAAAAGTCAATATCGAGAAGGCGTTAAAACTTCTTTAAGTAAAAATGCTTTACTAGTATTAGCTATCACTTTACACAATATTCCTGAAGGTTTATCAATTGGTGTAGCATTTGGTGGAATTGCAACTGGAAATGGACAAGCTACCTTTTTTGGAGCCCTTGGTTTAGCAATTGGTATTGGTATTCAGAATATTCCAGAAGGAGCTGCTTTGTCTATGCCGATTAGAGCCGCTGGTGCAACACGTTTTAAAGCATTTAATTATGGTCAAGCATCAGCAATAGTAGAACCTATTTTTGCAACTATAGGTGCCATTGCAATTATTTTTATCACTCCAGTACTACCTTATGCATTAGCTTTTGCAGCAGGAGCAATGATTTTTGTAGTTGTAGAAGAGCTTATTCCTGATTCTCAATCGGGTAATAATACAGATTTAGCTACATTAAGCTTAATGCTTGGTTTTGTAATAATGATGATATTAGACGTATCATTAGGATAATTAAATTAAAGAATAGGCCTGAGACATAATAAATTGTCTTAGGCATTTTTAATATATTGGCAGTCAATTCTAGTCTCGGGACTCCAACATAAAAATTTTCAATAAGAAAGTCTACGTCTAACGCAAGTTAAGAATGCGTTACCACAGTAAAACGAGGAATTCAAAATGAATTCTGTCCCACTCCCTTTCTTTTTTGTTTATTTTTAATGCAACTATAAAAAACCCGTAGATAAAACTTATCTACGGGCATTTAATATAGAATGTTGATTTTACACACTCTCTAATATTGAATTATTTTTGATTTCCATAAGGACCTATTTTGTAGTCATATTTTGATGGATTAATTTTTTTGAAATCTGGATTATTGTAGAATCTGAATAGGTCACCATTTAATACGTCGTCACTCATTTCTAAATCTTTTTCCACCTGTTTTTTATTTTTTTCTAAATCTTTAGGTGGCGTTGTTATTAATTCATTATTTTTATTTGAATATACTTTACCATTCACAAATTTATAATCTTTTGTGATGAAATCACCATTACGGAATGGAATTACATCATTATGATCTTTAGATAACATATCTGTACCAAACATTAAATAATTCTTCGAATCAATACCAACTAAATGTAAGATAGTAGGCATAACATCCACTTGTCCAGCATATGTTTCATCTATAGCTCCATTTTTGCCAGGAATTTTTAACCAGAAGCCAGTACGATTTAAATCTGTGAATTTAGCTGGTGTAATTTGCTCACCCAGTAATTTTTCCATTGCATTGTTATGGTTTTCAGAAATACCATAATGGTCACCGTAAATCATAATGACTGAATCATCATATAATCCTTTTGCTTTCAAATCATTAATATACTGTTCTAAAGCTTGATCTAAGTAATGCGCCGTTTGAATATATCCATCTACAGTAGAATCGCCTGTATTCGGTTTATCAATACTTGCATCTTCTGAATTTAAAGTAAATGGATAATGGTTAGTTAGTGTAATTAAATGAGAGTAAAAAGGTTGTTTCATTTTAGATTGATATTCTGCTGATGCTTTAAAGAAAGGTTTATCTTTTAACCCTAAGTTCACGACATTTTCATCCGACATATCATAATATGTTGCATCGTAAAATTTATCTATACCAAAATGTTTATAAATTTGATCACGGTTCCAAAATGTTTTGTAGTCCCCGTGCATAACATCAGAAGTGTAACCTTCTTTTTGATCTAAAATTGCTGGTAAAGATTGATATGTGTTATCTCCTTTTAATGAATACGCAGATCCTTGAGGTAAACCATATAAACTATTATCCATTGTAAATTCTGAATCAGAAGTTTTACCTTGTCCTGTTTGATGGAAGAAGTTTGGATAATATCTAAAGTCATCGTTACCAGTCGATAATTTATTTAAGAAAGGTGTAACTTCCTTACCATTTACTTTTTTATTAATTAAAAATGTTTGAAAACTTTCTAAATGTATTTTTATGATATTTTTCCTTTTAGCAATACCATAATATTCAGAGTTTGGCTCCGTATTTTTTTGTTTCGTATAATTTAAAACACGAGTTAAATCATCTTCAGAAGCCAATGCTTTTTGTTGATTGTTTTGAATCGTTTTAACACCATCATATACAGTGAAATTATATGGGCCTAAATATTTAACTAAATATTTGTGATCAAATGTACGAGTTAATAATTCAGGTCGATCAGTTTCAGCAAAAGCTAAGTTTAAAAAGAACAATGCAATTGATGCTGCCATCACTACTGGTACAAACTTTTTACTAAATACACGTTTGTCTAACCAACTTCGTTTAAAAATTAAAATAAACAGATAAACAATAGTATCTAAGAAATACACAAAGTCATACCATTTAAAAGAGGCACTTACTGCGCCCCCCATCGATTCAACGTTACTCGCTTGATTTAATGTACTAAACGTTAAAAAGTCTGAGAAGAACCTAAAATAAACAACATTAGCATAGAGTAAAAATGTTAATAAGAATCCTCCAATAAAAATAAACCAATATGCTTTCTTACCTTTAAAGAACAAAAAGATACTTAAAATAAGCGCGATTAAACTATATGGATTCATCAATAGTATTAAATTTTGAACTAATCCTTTAACACCTAAAGAAAAATCTACATAGTATGAGAAATACGTTTTCAAGGTTACTGTAAATACAGTCATTAAGAAAAACGCAAAAAGACTTATTTTTCTTTTGTGTAAACTCATGAATGTTTCCTCCGTTTATAGTTATTCAAATACGGCCATTTACAAATGCTATTTTTAAAATTTAATATATTTTTAAAACAATAAAATTTTTAATTATCATTTAATAAAAGAACACTTTTTATTACTACATTTAATTGTTAACTATTTATTAAAAAAATATGAATTTTGTAATATTTTTGTAATAATACTTCATAGTTCAATATATAAATATAAAGTATTTTTACTTATTTATCAAGAAAAAGCTCAAGTTTAGCCTTTCCATTTATATACCTAATCATTTCTAAACTATTAAACTGATTGATATATTATAACGTCTAATCTATTCAATTTAATCAGACTATAGTCCTATACCTTTACATTAAAAAATATCATTAAATATTAATATTCAATATTTTGATGATATTTTTTATTTTAACATTTCTAATTGCATTCGAAATTCGATACCGTGAAATAATTGATTCATCCAATTACTAAACTTCACAGTATTTTTTTCAGCCGTTTCAATATCTATAAATTGAAATTTCAAACGAGATCCTCGTGGTTTTTGAGCAAGTTTAGTTAAATGATAGCTTGCTATAGTACCTATTTGTGGATAACTTCCAATAGTGTAATGATCATTTAATATAATAATAGGTGTACCATCACGTTTTACTTGAATAGTGCCCTTTTTTACTGGTTGATACTCAGGCATATCTTCATAATATGCTTTAATACTAGGACCCTCTAATAACATCCCTACACGATTAGACTTATTCGTTACCTTGTACTCTCCATGTATAAATGTTTGTTGTGTTTCAGTATCAAAATCATTTGTTCCTTTATTAGCAATGACATGAAATACATCAGAAACATAATTAAACGATAAAGCATAACCATCAATTCCCCAACTTGTTGTTCGCTGATGTGCTAAATTTTCAAAAAGTTTACGGTGTCGTGATGTATAATCACGTTTCATTTCAATTTCATCGCCTTCTTGAAGTGTTCTTCCATGAAACCCTCCAACACCAACATTTAAATCTGTTGACGTTGAATTTAACCAAGAATCTAATTTAAATCCTCCTCCAATAGCTAAATAAACACGAGATGTTGTACTCGTTTCTTTGAAAGACAATACTTCTCCTTTTTCTACTAAATACAATTTATAAGGTTTAATTTTCATATTTTCTGTACACGCTTCAAAGTGATGACCTGTTAAGGCAATTAAAGTAGGCTCTGTGAATCTAATTTTCGCCATAATATGTGTCATTTCTAAAGTTGCTTCGTTTTTATCATTTGCTACAAGACGATTCGCAATTTCATGTCCTAATGTATCTAATGCACCGCCAGGGATGACTCCCTCATATTCATACCCTTGGCGTCCAAAGTCTTGGAACGTGCTAAAAAGTCCAGGTTTTTCTATTATGATTGACATTATTTAAAATCTCCTAATTCAGTATCATTTGGATTTTTAGGATGAAATAAGACATTATCTCCTAATTTTAATAAATTAAAGTTATCGCGCTCTGGTGAAAATAATTTAATTGGGGTATAGCCAATGACTAACCAATCGTTATAAGTATCTGTCGTTACAATGCCACATTTTTTCCCTTCAATAATGACAGAACCTGCAGGTACTCTTTTTTTCTTGTGACTGGTATGATTAACATATAATTTTTCATTCATTCCTGTTAAATAAGGAAAGCCTGGAGAATATCCCATCATAGAGACAAAGTAATGTGATTTTGAATGAAGTTGAATAAATTCCTCTTTGGATAGACGATAGTATTTTAATAGAGCTTCTAAATCAGGTCCAAATTGATCACCATAAACCACAGGAATATTATGAAAATGACACGCTATTTGTTTATTTTCGATATGTTCTAATTCAGTCTGAATTGAATTTACAAGTGCCTTCATATATTGAAATGGCGATGAAATATTATAATGTTTAATCATATCTCGAGCATCATAACAAATCATCATACTAGACTCTGTAGGTACAATATCAGTGATGAAAGGTAAGTCTTTATTTAATAAATGTGTACGTACAGCAATTAAATTTTTTGTTACATCTTCAGCGACTTCTTGTTCAATATCTATAATAATCGCTTGGTCTCCTTGACTATAAATTTTCATTATTGCACCTCTTATTACATTCTAAATTATTTGAATCTATTTTATTGATGATAAAATAAATTTAATAAATGCGTAGCATATGGCATGATAGACTGAATTAAAAGATATACTAGTACAAATTGAAACAACACAGTCATTGTGCCTACAATACGCGGTAGCATGATTAGATTATCCTTCAAATATCGATTGATTATATATTTACTTAAACTATTGAGTAGTACGATAAGTATTAACCATAATAATGCCATAATCTTCTCCATTATTAACTAAATTAAATTTCACAATATTTATCAAATGTATTTTATATATAAATAGATACCCGAGCAACTTCACGTAGACTATTCAGCAAATAAACTTCTACTTCTTCATTTTCCAGTTTTATCATTAATTCATCTTTAGTATAATCTTTCAGCTTAAGTTTATGATTTTCTAATAAACTTTCTCTCATACATCCTCGTAAAAAATCTTTATTATATCGTGGCGTATAATAGTTTCCATTTTCTTTAATCATAATATTTCCAATATCAAATTCTAAAATTTTACCACTATCATCATACAGTAGTATCAAATCTGTTTCATGATTATGCGTTAAATATGTTCTTTCTGTTGTTTTATTTATAATAAATTTTTGTGGATAATCATTGTTAGACTTTTTAAAACGTGCAGTAAAATTGTCTTTAGAAGATAATGGCTGAATAACGTGGGTAAATTGTCCGTCTTTATCAATTTCTATTTTCAAACGATATAAGTGGTCATTATAATTTTGTTTTAAATTTTCAATATAACTATACCAAGCAATCTCTGAAAACTGAAAACCTAATTGTGAACAAGATTGACGTAAACGACGCGTATGATAGTTTAGCCTTGGTATATGACCATGATTAAGTCGCATTGTTTCAAATAATTTCAATCATAACTCCTCCAATATTTTGGTTTTGTCTCGAAATTCTTGAATTTCATTTAATGGAACAGAATCAATGGTAATTCCCGCACCTACCCCGTAAAGAGCCAGATTATTTCGATATTCTACTGTTCTAATTGGAATGTTAAAAATCATTTTATCATCTGGTAACAATAAACCTATTGTGCCGCAATAAATATGTCTTGGACTGGTTTCTAAGTGTTTGATATAAGTCATTGTACTTTGTTTAGGCGCACCAGTGATCGATCCACATGGAAACATTGCTGTTAAAATCGAATGAAGAGATATAGCATCTTCTAGTTGCCCTGTTACCATACTTGTCATTTGATATACGGTTTGATACGTTTCAATAAAGAACAATTTATAAACCTCGATGGTTCCAGTTTTTGAAATCCTTGACATATCATTACGTAATAAATCAACAATCATTACATTTTCTGCTCTATCTTTATGAGAATACATTAATTTTTCATAATTCAACTGATCTTCTACACTAGTTTTCCCACGTGGCATTGTTCCTTTCATCGGCTTACTAACAATCACGTTTGCTTTATCGTTAAATGTACCTTTTTGAAAAAATAACTCTGGAGAAATTGACGCAACTTTTACTTCTTCAGTATCTAATAAAGCTGTATAGCTACCGTTATTGTTGTGAGTTAAATAGGTATATAACATTGAAATAGGATAATGCACTTTACTGGATAAACGAGTAGTATAGTTAACTTGATAAGTATCTCCTTCTGTAATAGCTTCTTGTATTTTAATAATTTTTCTTCTCATTTGTTCGTCACTTTCTTGGAATTGAAAGTGATGTACTGAATGATATTGTATATTGTCCTTATTATTATCAGAATTTAAGGGTTGATTAAAAGCGTATGCAGCAGCATATACTTCTTTTTCTATTAAGTGATACGTTTCTAATTGATTATTAAAAAATGGCGCTGATTCATAAGTTAAATATAACGCTACATAATGCCCCTTTGTCTGTTGTTCTTCAGCAAATTGAATAACTTCACCTACTTCTTCTAAAGAATAGGCAATTGATTTTGAAATATATTGATCAAATCGCAATTGATAATTGATGTAGTCATCTTCATTAGTATAATAACGGTAATTAAACGTAATATTCATGTGTTTTTCCTACTCTCTCTATAAAGTATTGAATCTGCTGATGACCATATTCACTTAATATAGATTCAGGATGATACTGTACTGCAAAAATAGGTAGTGTATCATGTTCAAATGCCATCATAATACCTTCATTATTTGTAGCTGTAATATTTAATTGAGAAGGTAATTGTTGCCTATTAGCAATTAAAGAATGATAACGCATGACATTAAAATTTTGAGGTAACTGTTTGAAAAGTCCTTTACCTGTATGCATTATAGGTGTTGTATGACCATGAACGGGCTTTGGCCCATGCATAATTTCCCCTCCATAATATTCATAGATGAGTTGAAACCCTAAACAGATACCTAATATAGGCACCGATGAGGCGTATCTATCTAAAACGCTTTTCAAAATTGGATAGTCACTTGGTTTTCCCGGACCTGGAGATATGACAATAGCTTCAATTGTTAATTCTTCAAGTAATGCTACAGTCACTTCTGTTACCTTTATTACCTTTACACAATGAGAAGTTTTTGTTTTTATGTAATCAATCAAGTTATATGTAAATGAATCATTATTATCTATGACTATAATCATAATTATTTCCAACCTTCAAAATAATATATTAAAATACAATTTTATATAAGCGCTTTTTTTAATATTCTATAAACTAGCACTTGATTTTAAGATATGAATATATTAAGCTATCTATCGTATAATTCGAATATAAAGAGGTTCCTAGCTGAAACCCTCTATAAAAAACTAGACCTTTGTAGAAATATTTATATAAGCTTTTTAATGTACATATGTTCTACATCTTTTAAGTCTATCTTTTTATAGAGATAGGCTTTTTTTATATTTTATATCCAATGTTTTCATTCTATTTCATCATAAATTAAAAATATTAACTTTTAAAGGAGAAACGTTATGCCAAACAGTGTTTTGAATTCTGAAAAAGCAATTGTTGTGTTTAGTGGTGGTCAAGATAGTACAACCTGTCTTTTCTACGCCAAAAGACATTTTAAAGAGGTTGAACTTGTCACATTCAATTATGGGCAAAGACATAATACAGAAATCGAAGTAGCTTCTAAAATAGCAAAAGATCAAGGGTTGAAACACCATATTTTAGACATGTCTTTACTATCTCAACTTACTCCAAATGCATTAACAAAACATGACATGAAAATTGAGACAGGAGAAGATGGTATACCAAATACTTTTGTACCTGCTCGTAATTTATTATTCTTGTCATTTGCTGGAGCTCTTGCTTATCAAGTGAATGCGAAACACATCATTACGGGTGTATGTGAAACAGACTTCTCTGGTTACCCAGATTGCCGAGATAGTTTTATTAAATCTATGAATGTCACACTTAGTTTATCTATGGATAGAGACTTTGTTATTCATACACCCTTAATGTGGTTAGATAAAACGCAAACTTGGGAACTCAGTGATGAATTAGGTGTCCTCGATTATGTGCGCCACAATACGCTTACATGCTACAACGGTATTATTGGAGATGGATGCGGAGAATGTCCAGCTTGTAAATTAAGACAACGTGGACTTCATCAATATTTAGAACAAAAAGGAGATGCGTCATTATGATACAACAAGTTTATCCTACAGTGAATCACCCTTATACATTTGAATTAAATAAAGATTTCAATTTTTCTGCGGCACATTTTATTCCTAGTGAAGATGCTGGAAAATGCATGAGAACACATGGACATACTTATTTTGTTAACTTAACTATTGTTGGAGATACACTCGACCATAATGGATTTTTAATTAATTTTAGTGAATTAAAACGATTGGTCCATGACCAATTTGATCACTATTTATTAAATGATTTACCTCAATTTAAAGATAAAAGTCCTTCTACTGAAATTGTGGCACAGACAATTTTTGAAATCGTACAAGCTCATCTTAACGAGTATGACAATAAACCTAAATGTGTACAAGTGTATTTACGTGAAACACCATCAAGTTATGTTGTCTATCGTCCAAAGGAGAATAAATAATGCCTTCAAAAATACCAGTTTTAGAAATTTTTGGTCCTACTATTCAAGGAGAAGGACGAGTTATAGGACGAAAAACAATGTTTGTCCGCACAGCAGGATGCGATTATCGTTGTAGTTGGTGCGATTCCGCCTTTACGTGGGATGGTAGCGCTAAAGATGATATAGAGTTATTAACTGCTCAAGACATTTATGATCGTTTAAAAGAAATTGGCGGTAATCAATTTGATCATGTCACTATTTCTGGAGGTAACCCTGCATTAATCAAAGGAATTCAAGATTTAGTAGATTTATTTGAAGAAAAAAATATTTTTACGGCATTAGAAACCCAAGGCAGTAAATTTCAACCTTGGATGCGACAAATTAACGATTTAACAATTAGTCCTAAACCGCCTAGCTCTAATATGGTGCCTAATTTAGAAATATTAGATGATGTCATAGAACAATGTATACCATCAACATTGAACTTGAAAGTAGTTGTTTTTGATAAAGAAGATTATCAATTTGCTAGAATGATTCATCATCGTTATCCTAATATTCCATTTTATTTGCAAGTAGGAAACCCTTATTTAGATGATGATGTTGAACATCATACCGAAAAATTACTTGGTCGCTATGAAACCCTTGTAGACACAGTAATGAATAGCAGTGATATGAATCACGTGTATGTTTTACCTCAGTTACATACATTGTTATGGAGTAATAAGAAAGGTGTATAATTAGTAAATTATAATAGAATATTATTTATTAAGTGTTTTGAAATGATTAAGTTTATTTTAATTGCTATAATATTTTAATGAACTACACACACGTGATAGGAGTACACCATGATTATATATGTATTTATTAATATAGCCATTACCATATGTGTTCTGGGTTTTGATTTATATCGGCATCATTTCAAACAACTAACGTTTAACTCCGTTCTATTATCCATTGTTATCAATGCTATTATTAATAGTATTGTGATTGAAAAGTTCAATTTTATAACATTTGCTTCAATTATATTTTTCTTAAGTTGGACAATCTTACAATATTATTTAAATCGTAAACATATATACTTAATGATTTCAGAGTATAAATCTCTTGCATTCATTTTTGCAATTATGATTAGTTGCTCATTATTTATCACTTTTGAATCTAGCGATCAATCAGTCTATATGTCTATCCCTTATTTAGCTCCAGCTATATTTATCGTAGGCTTAAGCATTGATTTCATAAGTACTTTTTCAAAAAATGAAATGAATCATCTTAAATTTTTGAGTAAGCTACAACATCCTATTATGATTGGTCATACAATTATTATTATTTCAATTATACTTTTGACCTTATTAACGTCATTTTGGTATATCTTCATAATTATTTATGCTTTATTTGATATATATTTATTGTGGCAACTCAAACATAATCATATTGAAAATGACTTAAAAAAATAAACATGTAAGAAGCTATGATGTAAGAGCTTTTACATGTTTATTTTTTATTGATAAATTTTTTCTTTTTCTGCAACTACTTTTTCAATAGGTGCTTTTAAATTGGAAGCTTCTACAATATATTTTGGTCTTTGTTTTACTTCGTAATAAATTCGCCCAATATATTCGCCAACTACACCAATAGACATTAACTGAATGCCACCTAATAACAATACAGCTGCTATTGTTGTAAAGTAACCCGGATGATTAATTCCATTCATTAAAATGCCTATTAACAAATAAATAATATAAATGATGCTTAATCCAAAGATAAACATTCCAAGATATATCATTGCTCTCAGTGGTTTATTATTAAATGATATTAATCCATCAATCCCATAATTTAATAACTTGGTAAAAGTCCATTTAGATTCTCCAGCTTCTCGTTCTACATTTTTATAAGTAAAAATCTTTGTATTATATCCTATCCATTCAAATAACCCTTTAGAAAATCGATTATATTCATTTAATGAAACAATCGATTTAACTGCACGTTGACTTAATAATCGAAAATCTCCTACACCATCACTAAATTTAATATCTTCGACAAAGCTATTAATGAGCTTATAGTACAACTTTGACATTGTTTTACGTGCAACATTTTCACCACTACGATCTCGTTTAGCGACAACTTGATCAAACCCTTGTTGATACATTTCAACCATTTTAGGTATAAATTCCGGAGGATGTTGTAAATCTCCATCAATCATTACGACTGCATCAAAATTCACACTGTGTTGAAAACCAGCAATCATTGCTGCTTCTTTACCAAAATTTCGACTGAAAGAAATATATTTAACATGTTCATCGTATTCCGCTAAATGTTGTATATGCTCAATCGTATTATCTTTACTACCGTCATCAATAAATAACAAGTCATAATAATAACGACGAGTTTTACTATTCTCCGTCAAAATTTCAGTCAATCTATCGTAAGTTTTTTTTACGACTTTACCTTCATTGAAGCAAGGTATAATGACTCTGATTTTCATCTAATTACATCCTTTTCTACATTCTTTCCAATATTGTATCAATAAAATCAATAAACATTCTACTAATAACCATGTAATTAACAAATAATTAACATTAATTCCAGCTTTTGTAATAATTTAAACTATATTATTTTAAATCACCTATTGCTACATCATCTGGATCTTTACCTTGACGTGCATTTCTATTTAAACTATCAATTTCCGCAATCTCAGTAAGTTCTAAATTAAAGTCAAAAATATCATAATTTTCACGAATACGAGATGGCGTTTTTGATTTAGGAATAATAATTCTGTCATGGGCTAGATGCCAACGTAATACAATTTGTGCTGGTGTTTTGTCATATTGTTCTGCTAATTTTGTAATTACTGGATCATCTAATAATCCTCGATTTCTCATAAGTGGCATCCAAGCTGTAACAGTAATATCATGTTTATCACAATAATCTTGTACATCTTGTTGATTAAAATAAGGATGAACTTCTATTTGATTAATTTGAGGTACAATAGTTGTCTCTTTCATCAAAGTTTCTAAGTGATGGGGTTTAAAGTTACATACACCAATCGCTTTAATTTTACCTTCATTATATAATTTTTCTAATGCTTTATAAGATTCAATATATAAGCCATCTTTTTCACATGGCCAATGAATTAAATATAAATCTAAGTAATCCAATCCTAAGTTTTCTAAAGATTTATTAAAATATTCTAATGTATTATCATATCCTTGATAATCATTCCATAATTTAGAAGTAATAAATACGTCTTCTCTTGCAATATCACTGTTGTTTAAAGCTTTACCTAGTGCTTGTTCATTACCGTAAAAATAAGCAGTATCAAATGCACGATATCCCGCTTCTAATGCTGTTTGTACTGCGGTTTCCATCTCATCATCTTCCATTTTATAAACACCTAGTCCTACTTTAGGCATTGGGTAACCATTATTTAACACTTGTGTATCATTTATCATTTGTGCCACATCCTATTCAATATAATTTCTCAACTAAAAAATAGCATAACTTAATTTCTTTTACGCATACAAATAAAGACACTTAGGTTTACATACCCAAGTGCCTTTATTTTTATTCATCCGATTCATGTTTGTGATCGTGATTGTCTTCTTCCTCTTCATCACTAATCACAGGTCTTGTTTCATTAAATTGGTATTTAAGTACAACCCATACCAATTGATGATTATCCATTTCAGAAACAATCCATCGATCGTATTTTGTATCTATATAATCTTCAACTTGAAGATTAGTATTGTGTGCTTGTAACCATCCACCAATTGTATCGATATCTTCAGAATCTTCAAAAGTGATATCAAATTTTTCATGTAAATCATCAAGTAAGACACGTCCGTTAATTTGATACATATCTTCCTCTAATTTAACAATATCATTTATTTCATCGTCATCAAATTCATCTCTGATTTCACCGACAATCTCTTCAAGAATATCTTCCATTGTTAGAATACCAGCAGTACCACCATATTCGTCAATAATAAGACTAATATGAACATGTTCACGTTGCATTGAAACTAATGCATCGCTAATACGAGTTGTTTCTGAAATCATAGGTAATTCATGAATATAATTAGAGATTTTAATTGTTTTACCTGAAGCATATTCTGTTAAAAATTCTTTTACATTAATAAAACCTTTTATATGGTCTTTATCCCCATCTTCAGTAATTGGATAACGTGTAAATTGATGTTCTTTAATCGTTTCAAGTAATTCGTCAACATTAAATGGTTCGTTTAACGTTACCATTTGTGTACGTGGAACCATGATATCTTTCGCATGTCTTTCGTCAAATGAAAAGATATTTTGCATGTAATTCAGTTCTGTTTGATTAATTTCTCCACCATTATAACTATTATTAATAATAATTTTAATTTCTTCCTCAGACATTGCATCTGCTTGCGCATCAGGATTAACACCAAGCATTCTAATAATTACTCGTGCCGAACCATTCATTAACCATATTAATGGTTTCATGACATTACCAAAATAATATAATGGTCTAGCATAAGTTAATGCTAATTTTTCAGTATGTTGTATTGCTATTGATTTAGGTGCTAACTCACCTAACACTACATGTAAATAAGTTACAACAATAAACGAAATCACAAATGAAATGGTTGTAGTTACTGCACTTGGCAAATGTAATAGATTAAAAAGTGGATGTAATAGTTTTTCGAATGTCGGTTCACCTAACCAACCTAAACCTAAAGATGTAACTGTAATACCAAGTTGACATGCTGATAAATAATAATCAAGATTAGCAATCATCTTTTTAACAATTTTTGCACTTCCATTACCTTCATCAGCAAGTTGTTCAATTCTTGTTGAACGTACTTTTACTAATGCAAATTCAGATCCAACGAATACGGTTGTTAAAGCGATTAATAGAAAAAATATTACTAAATTAATTATGGTCACTGTTTCCAATTAGTTCCCTATTTCTAGGGATTCACCTCCAAATATTATGTGTCTCTAATGAGTAACACGAATTTAATACGTCATACTTATCACCGTTATAAACGCATGTTAAGACCTTCCCATTAAGACACCCCCAAAAAAATGTATTACTTTAATATTACCATATTTCTATACTAAATGGTTAAATAAGAATAAGAAAGCTTTTAACATTTAAAATCATTTAAAAAGCATTATATAATGATTTTCTTACTACTATTTCATATATACTTCAATAGTCCTTGTAATAAATTTTTAAGAAAATCAGAGAAATGATATGTGAGGAATTTTTAATTAAATGCTATAAAAGTACAATAATACTCCAGGATGGTTATTTGTTTCTTAAACTCAAATTCCCATTTAAACCTAATCTGTAGTAATAGTCAAGTACATATATATCTATGTCTTTTTAATTATATACTAACTATATAATAAAAGATTGGACAGAATTCGTTAATCCCTTCGATAATGTAACCCCAGCTTTCGTTGAGCGTTGGGTTTCTCAGGAAACCCTTTTTGCTGAGGCCCCAACCCCAGCTTTCGTTGAGCGTTGGGTTTCTCAGGAAACCCTTTTTGCTGAGGCCCCAACCCCAGCTTTCGTTGAACGTTGGGTTTCCTAGAAAACCCTTTTTGCTGGCACTCCACCCCAAATTTCTTTGAACATTGCTTTTTTACAAAGATTTCGATGCTAGTACTCCTTGAAATAATCTTGATACTACACGTTTTCAATTCAATGACCAAATATCAATATATAAAAAAATGCCTGAGACAACTCATTATGTCTCAGGCTCATTAAACCAATGTTGATTATTCATCCATAGATTCTGAAGCTTTAATTTCTTGTTCTGTTAATTTTGGTTTCAGTAAACCATAAAGTACTGCTGAAACAAGTGTACCTATAATTAAAGCAATGATAGTTTGGATGATATGACTAAAGTCTGTTGCTGCTATAACGATGATACCACCATGTGGTGCATTAATTCTTGAACCAAGTCCTAATGCAATCGCTCCAGCAACACCTGAACCGACCATCATTGATGGAATCACACGTAATGGGTCAGCAGCTGCAAAAGGTATAGCACCTTCTGTAATAAATGATAGACCCATAACATAGTTAGGTACGATTGAGCCACGTTGCTCTTTTGTAAATTTACGTTTAAAGATAAACATTGCTGTGGCAATTGCCAATGGTGGAATCATACCACCAACCATTGCTGCTGTTATTGGTGCAGCATTACCTTCAGTTAAAGCTGCTGTCGCAAATACATAGGCCGCTTTATTGAATGGACCTCCCATATCAATTGCCATCATAGCTCCAATAACTAGTCCTAATAGCATAATGTTAGAACCAGATAAACTATTTAAACCATTTAATAATAGATTGTTTAACCATGCTGCAGGTGGATTAAATACATAAATCATTAATAATCCAGTAATCGTCACACTTAATAGTGGATAAATTAATGTTGGTTTTAAACCTTCAACTGCTTGAGGTAAATTACGAGTAATATATTTGATACCTTGTGTTAAATAACCCGCTAAGAAACCAGCAATAATACCACCGATAAATCCAGAGCCACCAGAAATTGCTAACATACCGCCAACTAGGCCAGCTGCAAAACCTGGTTTATCTGCAATACTACGAGAAATGAAACCAGCTAAGATTGGAATAATTAATGCAAAGGCACTCTTATTACCAATATTCCACAATTGTTCTGCAAACGCATTATGTTCAGGGCTTTTTGGATCAAATGAGTTGGCACCAAATAAGAATACAATCGCCATTAAGATACCACCAGCAATAACAAGTGGTAACATATTAGAAACACCATTCATTAAGTGTTTATAAAATGCTTTACCTGGACTTAATTTTTCATCATTACTATCTTTATCTGTATTTCTTTGTCCACCATGTGCTTTAAATGGTTTTCTACTTGTATCAAGTGCTGTATTGATTAACTCTTCAGGACGTTTAATCCCGTCTGCTACTGGAACCTCAACTACATTTTTACCATCGAAACGATCTGTTTCTACATGAACATCGGCAGCTACAATAATCCCAGTTGCACGTTCAATATCTTGTTGAGTTAAGTTGAGTTAAATGGTTTTTAATACCACTTGAACCATTTGTTTCAACTTTTATTTTAACTCCCATTTTTTCTGCTTGTTTTTTCAAAGCATCACGGGCCATATACGTATGTGCAATACCTGTTGGACACGCTGTTACAGCTAAAACGTAAGATTCGTTAGCATTATCATTCGCTGATGCACCAGTTGTTGCTTGTGCTTCAGCCTCTTGCTCTTGAGCTTCTTTTTCTTCTTCTTTAGTCGCTTCGTCATCAGCATTATCAATAATACGAAGTATTTCTTCTTCTGAATTAGCCTGTAATAAATTTTCTCTTACTTTATCGTCCATTAAAATACCTGACAATTTAGCTAATGCATCTAAATGTGTTTGTGCACCACCCTCTGGCGCTGCAATCATAAAGAATAAATGTGCAGGTTGGCCATCTAAACTTTGATAGTCCACACCTTCTTTTGATTTACCAAAAGCAATCGCAGGTGATTTCACTGCTGCTACTTTAGCATGTGGAATGGCTATTCCTTCACCAATTCCCGTTGTGCTTTGTGACTCACGATTATGAATCGCTTCCTTAAATTGAGCTATATCACTTAATTTACCAGCTGAATCTAATTGATTAACTAATTCATCAATGACGCCATTTTTATCACTAGCTGATAAATCCATAGCAATTGTTTCTTTAGTAAGTAATTCTGTTATTCTCATCTCTATCACTCCCCATCAAGTACAGAAATTGTAACTTGTGACTTGATTTTTTCTATATCTTCTTTTAATGCTAAGTCATCATTAAATGCTGTAGCTGTACCTGAAGCTACTGCTTGGCGAAATGCTTCTTCAAGTGAGAGTCCCGACTCAAGACCCGCTACCATACCTGCAACTGTACTGTCACCAGATCCTACTGTATTTACAACTTCACCTTTAGGATTTTGGGCTTTAATACTTCTTGTCTCATCAACATATATGGCACCATCTCCACCTAAAGAAATAATGACAGATTGAGATCCATTTTTTACTATTTCTCTACCATACTTAACGACATCTTGATCAGATTTAATTGTGACATCAAACATTTCTTCTAATTCATCTTTATTCGGTTTAATAAATAAAGGATGATATTCTAACACTGTATTAACTAAATCTCTTTCAGCATCCACTACTAATTTTGCACCTGTTTCTTGAGTGATTTTTGCAATTTGAGCATAAGCATCACTCGGAATACTTTTTGGAACACTTCCTGCTACAATGACAGTGTCCTCTTTAGAAGTATGTCTAATCTGATTTAATAATGCTTCAAACTGATCAGAAGTCACATTCGGACCAGGTGCATTAATTTCAGTTTCATCGCCAGATTTTAATTTAACATTAATACGAGTATCTTCATTTACTTTAATAAACTCCGTATTAATATCGCTTTGTTCCAAGATACTAGAAATAAATTCCCCAGGAAAACCTCCAGCAAATCCTAATGCCGTAGACGAAACATCTAAGGTTTTCAACACGCGAGAAACATTAATACCTTTTCCTCCAGCAAATTTGTATGTTTCTCTAGCTCTATTAAGTCCTTTTAGCTCAAATCCATCAGTAAACATGATGTAATCAATAGAGGGATTAAATGTCACTGTATATATCATAATTAACCTCCTAAAAATGGTATTTCTCTTTGTATTCGTTGTAGCGATTATGATGACGTAATTGCTCAGATACGATGTACTCAACATGGCAAGATTTGGTTGAGACATGCGCAAAATATATTTCATCTAATTTTGAATGGTCTAATAAAACATAAGATGTGGTTGCTTGATGTATTGCTCTTTCTTTAATTAATGCTTCTTTTTCATCCGGTGTGGTTAATCCATGATTCAAATCTAAGCCATTCATACCTATGAAAGCTTTATCAAAACAATAACGTCTTAAAACTTCAAGGGCACTTGCTCCTACAGTAGCAAAAGTGGTAGCTTTTACTTCTCCACCAATCATCAAAGTTTTAATACCTCGCTGAAGTAATCTTTCAACGTGAGACAATCCGTTTGTAACCACTACGATATCTTGTGCTTTTATAAATGGAATCATCTCAATTGTAGAAGAACCTGCATCCATAAAAATACAATCATTATCTTCAATGAGCAAAGCTGCCTTTCTTCCAATTTCTTTTTTTTCTTTTAGATTTGTAGACAGTTTTTCAGATAAAATGGGTTCTTGATTTCTATGACTATTAAGTGTCGCACCACCATGAACACGTTGAAGACGTCCAAGTTGTTGTAACTTTGATAAATCTCTTCTTATAGTTGAAGCACTACAACCTGTTCGTTCAATTAACTCTTGGAGTGATAAAAAATCTTTTTTCTTAAGTTCTTGTAAAATTAAACTTTGTCGTTTTTCAGAGATCATCTTTAACACTCCTTTACAACTTTTATTATAGTGTTCGCGCTTACATATTTCAATCAAAAATTATCAAAAACGTTCAAAAACGTTCAAAAAATCGAAAAATTAACAGAGTGTTCACAATGTATATCATTGCTCACTCTGCTAATACATTTAATGTTGAGTAATACGCGCTGTTTGTGCCTGTGTAACTGCAATTAAATCATTAGGTTCAAGTATAATTTGCATGCCTCGTTGACCACCACTCACATTGATTTTGTCTCGTGATAAAGCTGACTCATCAATAATCGTTGGAAACGAATGTTTCATTCCTATTGGAGAACACCCTCCTCTTATATAACCAGTAACTTTTTTTAAATCATCCATCGGCATCAAATTAAGTTTCTTTTCACCTATGACATGTGCCGCTTCTTTTAAGTCTAATGTTTCACTGACTGGTATAACACATACAAAATGATCATGATTAGCATTTTCTAATACTAATGTTTTATAAACGTCTTTCACATTCGCATGCACTAATTCCGCAATTGTTTCTCCATCTAAATGTTCTTCACCTATTTCAAATGTATTTACTGAATAATTAATCTTGGCTCTATCAAGCATTCTCATTGCATTAGTTTTCTTATGTTTCAATGTAACACCTCATTTATCTTCTTTATATATCCCATTTTACTACTCTTTTTGACTAATAAAAAATAGAGTAAGATAGAAATCTTTAGATTTCACTTTCCTACTCTAATCTTACTTTACATTTTTATTTAACATTATTTACAGAAATGATCTCAACTTTACCCATTTTATTAATTGTTATATCTTCAGCTTTTTTGTTTTTTGGATACGCTTCAAAAGTGATGGATTGATTAGTTTCATTCAAACGCTCTAACTTTACAGGCTCTTTATAATTTTGTTGCATATAATTTTCAGCTATCGTTTTACATTCCTCTGTTGAATATAAATATTTTTCTTGAGCTTTCTCATTTAACCTATAGTTAACGTTTTGATTTTGACGAATGTCTGCTTTGCGTTGTGTTTGATCTTTCTCAGAAGCTTCGGCGGTGTGATTGCTGTTTATATTTAATATATTTTCAGTTTCGACAATACTTCCAACTTTTGAAAAAGTAGAAATTGTTCGATGTACCTTAGCTAAGGCATTTTGATTCGTTGCGATAAATAATAGAAATGCCAAACAAATTGATAAAATGATAGCTACCACACTTAACAATATATTTTTTAAATTCATCTCCTTACCCACACTTCTCTTTGAATTTTTTTATATCTTAACATACAAATATAGATAAAATAATTCAATAGAAGGCAATTTAAAATAATTGTAATCTTTGTAACAGTTATATTACCTAACGACTTTTTATTGTTACATTTCTATTATATAAAATATATAAAACTTATTTAATCACATCCGCTACGATTTAACTTTAAATTTTTCTCTATGAAAATAATTACTATCCCAAATAACATTACAATAATAGACATATATAAAGGAAATTCAATATTAACATCAAATAATGAACCTGCTACCAATGGGCCTACAAAATTACCCATACTTGTAAATGTAGAATTAAGTCCTCCAGCAAAACCTTGTCGATTACCCGCTATATTTGAATAATAATTAGTTAGCGCTGGTCGAATTAAATCAAATCCAATAAAGACAATAAAACTAATTAACATAATTGACCAGTAACTATGAGCGATTATAAGACTAAATATAACAATGACAGAATATAATAATGCCCAAGTAATAAATGTAAGTTCAGTGGTATATCTCATAAATTTATCAAAAAAGAAAATTTGGAATACTGCTCCTGCAACACCACCACCTACAATAGCAATTGAAATATCGCCAGGTGCGTAGTTTGCTTTCGCTGAAGTATATAGAGAAAATAACGTCTCAAAAGAAGACAAACCAAAAGCAAGTACAAACGTTAAGATAATTGGAGTAATAAAAACACCCCATTGAATTTTAGAAAGTTCTTTTGTTTCAAAGTGAATATGATGACTTTCCACTGTATTTTGTGGTTGTCGAATCAATATTACAGATATAACAAACGCCATAACACCTAGTGCACCTGCAAAATAAAATGGAAGACGATGTGATACTTCTGCTAAAAAACCACCAATTCCTGGTCCTAAAATAAAACCAGAGTTAATAATTGCAGACATATAACCAAAATTTTTTGCTTTATCTTTAGCTTTAGAAATATCTGCAATCATTCCTGTTACACCAGGCATTACCATCCCTGCACTAAAACCTCCAAGTATTCTTGATACTATTAGAAGTATAAAAGAATGACTCATAGCAAATAAGAACTCAGAGATCGTAAAAAATACTAATCCTAAACAAATAATTAATTTTTTACCCAATTTATCAGCTAAACTTCCTCCAAAAGGAGAAATAATCATTTGGGACAATGAGAAAATAGCTACTAAAATTCCTAAATCGCTTCCTTTTAATCCTAAATCTTTCAAATATACTGGAAGAACAGGAATAACAAGGCCAATTCCAACGAATATTAAAAATATATTAAAATATAATGTAAATAATTGTTTTTTCATGAAGATCACCTCTCTTTTATCTATAATTAAATACTCTTAATGAAATTCATCTAATTCATATTCTGAGAAAAGTTAAAAATTCTAAATTTTTCATCTTTCATTTAGATACTATTATATATTATTTTTTATTTTAAAATATACTATCTTACTTAATAGTTTATTCAAAGTATTTTAAATTTATGTTATATATAATTAAATTATCCTAATTATAAAAATGAAGACAATAAGATGCCCAAAAAATGGACAACACTCTCTTCTTGTTTTAGAACATGGAGAAGATATTATAAAAGAGGTTACTCACTTTGCTCAACATTAACATATTAAATTTGATTCAGTGAGTAGTGTCGGAGCTTGTGATGAGGTCGTGTTAAACTATTATAATTTAGAAACAAATGAATATGAAAAAAAGAAATAAATGAAACATTAGAGTGAACAAGTTTATTAGGGAATATTTCTCGTATTGATAATTAACCATTTGCACATTTACATGGTACATTGGTTCTCAATATTTTGAGACGTTAAGTGGACATTTAACAAAAGCTGTGGTTTCAACAACAAGTGAAATTTTCATTACGATGACTGATTGTGATATCAATTGAACGTTTGACTCGTAGACTAGACTCAACTGATTAAAATCGTAAAATTTCTCTTTCAATCAAGATTAGAAACCTCAATTCAACCGCTTCATTACAATATGTTATCACTTTTATTTAACATCATTGAGATTCTTTTCTTACAGATTACACATCTATTTTACAATTATTAATGCTTCTCTAACTTTAATTATTCTACCTTCTTTTTTCTTGATTACTTCGACTTTAACCTTTACTATAATAATTCAACTAAATCGTTAGAAAGTAGTGCATATTATGACTTCACGTTATATTGCAAGAATCTATTTTATTATTCTTTTTGTAATATCATTATTTGAAACGCGTGTATTTAACTTTGTAAGCTTAAATTTATTTTTAGCTTACATTCCACTTGAATTATGTTTCTTATTAGATTTATTTAAACCTAGAAAAAAGTTTGAATGGCTTATATTTATTATTTTTGCTCTTATTTTTATTTTATTAGTGCCCAATACATTTTACATGGTTACTGATCTTATTCATCTCAATCAGTTTACATTTGATTTTTACGTCCAACTTAATTTAATAGAATGGTTATACTTTACTTTCTTACTGCTAAGTGTATTTTTTGCGATTTATTGCATGGCTCTCATATTTGTTCATTTATCTCATTTCACTTCAAAGCTATGGTTAAATCGATGTTTATTAATAGCACTTATGTTTTTAAATGGTTTAGGAATATTTATAGGTAGATTTTTGAGATTTCATACTGTTCATTTAATTACCCGTCCATTTACTATTATCACAGAAGTCATTAGTGCCTTAAATGATAGTAGTTTAATATTTATTTCATTAATGATGCTACTTCAATTTGTCATTTTATTATTCATTAAAGGGATAAGAATGGCACATTGATATATTTCTATTTAATACAGTCTATTCATGTAGAAAAATTTTATAAGACGTTTAGTTATGTATTTAAAAAAGCTAGGGGTGGGAGCATGAACTCAATTTGAACTCTGTTTCCTTTCCCTAGCTCTTTTTTTATATATTTTTAAATATTGTCATCACATGTTCGCGCGCAACTTTATGATCTACAATTGGTTCAGGATAATCTTTACCTAATTGTATTCCTTTTTTTACTAATTGTGTTTGATATTGAAATGGGTGATGTAAGAATTTTGCGGGCACATTATCGAATATAGGAATATATTTTTTGATATATAAAGCGTCTTTATCAAAACGTTCGCTTTGTCTAGTAGGATTAAACATCCTAAAATACGGCACAGCATCTGTCCCAGTTGAAGCTGACCATTGCCAACCATGTACATTTGAAGCTGCATCATAATCGATTAATTTTTTCCTAAAATAATCTTCGCCCCAAGCCCAATCAATAAACAAATCTTTAGTTAAAAATTGAGAGACTACCATCCGCATGCGATTATGCATAAATCCTGTCTCATTTAATTCATTCATAGCAGCATCAATAATAGGAAAACCAGTTTTACCTTCACACCAGCGATTAAACTCTTCTTTGTTATAAGACCATTGTATAGTACGATATTTTTCATTAAATGCTTCATGTGCAATATGAGGATATTGAGCCATAAGAACATAATAAAACTCACGAAACATTACTTCTCTAATAAAACTTTCGTAATTATTTTCATTTTCCTCATATCCTTCTAATAAATCTGTAATAATTTGTTTAATATCTATCAGACCATATGCTAGAACAATACTCAATTGACTAGTGAGCACTTCTGGAAGATACTCTCTATCCTTTTTATAGTTTTGAATACTATGATTTAAATAATCCTTCCAATTATTTAATGCTTGATCTTCTGATTGTCCATCATGATGATAATCATTAGTTATCGTTTGTTGTGATTGGCTACATTTATTAGCGATATCACTTAAATGATATTGATACGAAGAATGCTGTCTAAGTTTTGAACGGTGTGCTTTATAAAAACTTGTAAATACTTTATATGGTTGTCCTTGCTGATTCATCGTGTTACTTGGCTTAAAATAATGATTAACGTTAATAGTTATTACGGGTATATCGTGATTTTTAAATGCTTGTTTTAAGTGTCGAATATCATATCTTTCTTGATGATAACTCATGATATCGCCTGCCATAACTATTTCTTTAATATCATGTTCAGTACAAAACATACCTAGTTCACTATAATCGATGACATATGGTTCTATATGATGTTCTTTCAACTTATGTAAAAATTTTTCTAAAGTGCCATAATAATAATTTGCCTTTTTATCTGTACCTTTCTCTTCAAATGTTTCCTTAGGAATTATAAGATAGCATTTATCAAATGCATCTTTTTGTTGATTAATATATTCGAATAATGGATTATTATTTATTCTAAATACTCTATTGAGAATGACGCCAATATTCATATTTTCACTCCTAGAATGATGTTTGTTAATAATTTAACTACCCTATTTATCTTAAAATTAAAAGGAGTGACTATAGAATTCAATACAAATTCTATAGTGACTCCTTTCACTTAATTTATATAATGTGATTAATACTTTTATTAACCAAATATTTCTCTATTAAGTCCAAAAACGTATAGTAAAGTAAAGAAAGTTGCTGCACTTAAAATAGTTAAAATTAGCGTTAATATGAGTGTACGTTTGTACTTATTAATAAATGCGATAAACAATATTCCTAAATTATAACCAAAGAACAATCCAAATAGTGCCATTGTGATTTTTATATTTGTAAAAAAGATATTTAACAATAGAATAATAATTGCAAAAATTAAATATGGGATTGTAATCCACTTAAACTCAAAGCGAATTTGTTTAGTGCGTTTATCTTCATTATGATTCATTAATATATCCTCCTTATTCTATTATAAATGATATATTTTTTTATTCTCATGACAAGACTATGACATATTTATTAGAAATTTAGAATACTCATAACCACTCCCATAAAAATTAAGGAGTCATTTTAAGTAAATTGAATCATTTCTAACTGGTTTTTCAAACGTGTTGTATCAAGCATTTCACCAATAATAACAATAGTTAATGGAACTTCTCTATCAGTTATTCCATAAGTAGGTAATCCCATTGAAAATTGGAATTCGTATGTTGAATCCGACTGATCTTTAAATTTTACAAATCCTTTTAACCTGAATACTTCATCTGGCAAACGCATTATAAATTGGTAAAATAATTGTCGATCAATAGGAGAACTAAACGTATATTTCATAGATTGTACATTATGATGGTGGACATGAACATGCCTATTAATATCAGCAGCTTTATTTTTCACTACTACATCATCTAATTTACTATATGTAGTCACGTAAATCGTTGCTTTATTATTAATAGAAACCAATTGTTTTTTTATATTTTCTAATTCTACTTGGGTCACTAAATCCATTTTATTAAGAATAATTATATCACTATATTTAATTTGCTCTTCCATTAACTCATTCGTCTCTACCGTATATTTCATTCTATTATTAAATCTTAACGCATCAACAAGGCCTATTATTTTAGGAATTTCCACGTCATTAACTATTGTTGGATCTTGACACGCTGCAAAGACTTCTAAAGGATGTGCAATTCCAGTCGATTCAATAAGAATGTGTTGACTTACACCTTCTTTAATAAGTGATTGTAATTGTAATACTAAATCATTATTTAAGTCACAACATACGCATCCATTGATTAATGATTTTACAGTAATATCTTCTTCGATAAGTAAACTATCAACGTCAAAAGAACCGAATTCATTCATAATAATCGTTATTTTCTCATCCTTTTTGAATAATTGGCGTATATAATTATTCAAAAGTGTAGTTTTACCACTTCCTAAAAAGCCACTAATTATTGTAATAGATATTTTTTGTTTTTTATTATTTATCATTTTAAAAACTCATTTCTATATAAAATGTATTTGAAATTAATATTATAAAAATGTACGTTAGATTACACTTGATTAAAATAGTGTTTTCTTCTAAAATTTAAGCATACTTTAATTTTAGCATGGCATTGAAATGAAGTGTGTGATAATTTATATTTTACACAACATAGACGAACTTTAATCCGAAATAAAGAGAAACGGATAAATGTCTGGAGGAGAACTTTAATGTCTGAACAACACAATTTAAAAGAGCAACTTTGTTTTAGTTTGTACAATGCACAAAGACAAGTAAATCGCTACTATTCAAACAAAGTCTTTAAAAAGTACAATCTTACTTACCCACAATTCTTAGTTTTAAGTATTTTATGGGAAGAATCCCCTGTAAATGTTAAGAAAGTAGTCACTGAATTAGCTTTAGATACAGGTACAGTATCACCCTTACTAAAAAGAATGGAGAACGTTGATTTAATTAAACGGGAACGTTCTGAAATTGACCAACGTGAAGTATTTATTCATCTTACTGAAAAAAGTGAAAATATTAAACCCGAATTAAGTGATGCATCTCAAAAAGTTGCCATTGCTTCTTCTTTGAGTAACGATGAAGTCCATGAACTTAATCGTCTATTAGGTAAAATTATTACTGCTTTTACCGAAAACAAATAATGTGACATGCTAGTACTAAACTAATTAAAGTTATTCATTTCAAAATGTAATTTATATATTTATCAATAGTAGAAAACCTGAGATCATTTTTTAAAGCTATCTCAGGTTTTTTATTTTATAATTTATTAATATGAATCATGCGATTTAAATAACCCTTATTTTGACTTAATGATACATAATCTCCGTACTCAACAACCTCACCTTCAACCATTACGATAATGGTATCGAAATATGGAAGTAAATCTAAATCATGTGTAGCAACAACTAATGTTTCTGCTTGCTTGTTAATTTCTTTCATTACATTGGTCGTATTATCTTCATCAAGCGCTGTAGTTGGCTCATCTAATAGCCAAATGTTAGATGATTTTAAAAATAAACGTGCTAAAGATAAACGTTGAATTTCACCGCCAGATAAAGAAGTTCCATCTAAAGTCAATTGCGTGTTCAAATTTAAGTAACTTAAATTCAACATATTTAAAACATCGATTAAGTTTTCATCTTTTTGATTAGATAATAAATTTTCTCTAACAGTACCATCAAATATTTGTTGGGATTGTAATAACGCATTGATTTCATTATATCTATCGTTTTCATTAATTTGAGTAATAGATTGTCCGTATAACTCAACACGACCTTCTTCTATTTCATATAATCCACATAGCAGTTGCATTAACGTACTTTTCCCTGAACCAGAAGGTCCAATGATAGCTACTTTTTCACCTTTATGGATGGTTAAATTAATATCGTTTAATACTAATGTTTCTTGATTAAAATATTTAAAGTTTAGATTAGAAATACTAAATACAGGTTCTTGTTTTGTCTGTACATTTAACTTAGGTGTAGTTATCGAAGAACTAAACACCTCATTAATATCCGTTAATGCTTGATCTGTATCTGCCTTATAATAAGCAAAATTACTCATTGGAATAGCCTGTTCGAACAAAGTTAAAATCATTAATATCATACTCGTTACATATATAACATCTAAATATCCATGTTCAATTTGTATCACTGCTAAAGATAAACTTAAAAAAATCGTTACAATAGAAATGAGATTCAATATATAATCATAAAATGTTAAAAATCGATTTTCTTTAGCTTGTAACCTATCATAATATTCTAATGATTTAACGACTTTCTTTTTATATGCATCTTGTTGATTAAAAGTAATTAACTCTTGATAACCCGCTTTATAATCATAAAACTCAGCCAACATTTTTTGTTCATGAGTAGTAACTTGTTGTTTAAGTATACGTACACGCTTAGCACTTAACCATGGTATAATCCATAAATAAAATAGCATACTTATGACAATTAATATAGCATGAGCAATACTAAAATAAATTAATGCAACAGCAGCAATTAGCGCAGTTAAACCTATTACAAAAGGGGGATAATATACACGTAAATATATATTTTGCAGTGACTCCACCTTATTAACCATCCTTGAGATTAAATCGCTCGATCTAAATTTACGATAAATATTAGGCACTCTTGGAAAAAGTTGCTTTACAAACTGTACTCTTATATTCCTTAACATTGTAAATGTAGTTCGATGGGATAATAATCTTTCAACATATCGCGTAATAGCACGTAAAAATCCAAATAATTTTACAGAAACGACAAGTATCATCAATGCGTAAATAGGCATGCCTAGTGCACTTTGAGTTACCATATATCCACTTAGGAAGAACATTGTAAGTGCTATTAGGCTTCCAGTAATGCTGACTAATATAGCTAAAAATAAATCTTTATCTAAATGAAATTTAATATGTGGTTTCATCTTTATTCACCACCTTATTTAATTGCGTAGAAATTTGATTATCATCTTTAATAAGATGACCTTCTTTTACATATAAACGTCGTGTTGCACGACGTATAGTCGAATTACGATGCGCGATTGTAATTGTAGTAGCATGCTTAAAGTTATGCTCTAATGTTTGTTGAACAACACGTTCAGTTTCAATATCTAAACCTGTAGTAGGCTCGTCAAATATTAGAATACTTGGACGTAGTAATAGTACTCTACAAAGTTCTATTCTTCTCATTTGACCTCCAGATAACATTTCCCCACCTTCACCAATTACAGTATGAATTCCTTTATTTAAGCTTAAAATTTTTTCTTTAAGTCCTACTGTTTCTAAAATTTGTAAAATTTTTTCATCTGAAACCTCATTAAACATTGTAATATTATCTTTAACAGACGCCGAAAAAATATATGGATGTTGGTTTAACATACCTATATCTGTAACTTCAGAATTAAATATAATACGACCTTTTGTAGGTGTTATCATTTGCTTAATCAGATTCGCTAGTGTGGATTTTCCAGCACCACTTGGACCAACAATTGCAATTTTTTCTCCTTGATTGATTGAAAAAGTTATATCTTTTAATGCATATAGGGTCGTATTAGGGTATTGATAACTTACTTTATCGAAGTAAATTTGATTTTGCTGATTCTGATTTATGGTAGGCGTGTTAATATTTGATTCTTCAATATTATTTAAAAAATCAAAAATAATATCACTTGCTCCTTCACTTTGTTTACCAGTATGGAAGGCTTGACCTAAATCTTTAATTGCATTGTAAAATTCTGGTGCTAAAATAATCGCAATTACAGCAATTTTAAAATTGATATGGTGAAACACGACTAAACTTAACGTCGCTTCTAGTGCAATTAAACCAATACCTAACATACTTATAAACTCAAGCATAAGACCAGATAGAAATGCACTTTTCAAAATTTTCATCGTTAAATCCCTAAAGTGTGTGCTCTCTCTATAAATACGATTTTCCGTCTCCGTTGTTCGTCTAAATAGTCTTAAAGTAATCAAACCTTTAGCTATATTTAAAAAGCGTTGGCTGAATTGATTTAAATACGTCATTTGTTCTTTAGATTCGTCTCGTGTTTTCAAGCCAAAAATAATATAAAACAATGGAATAAATGGTGCAGTAACCGCCATAATAATAGCAGTATTAAGATGTATAAAACACATTACACTAATAATGACGAGTGGTATGAACATAGATTTAAACACTTGCGGCAAGTAATTATTAAAAAAGGGTGTAATTCCATCTATAACTTCAGTTAAAATGTTTGTTTGTACGCCAATTGAAGCTTTAGACTTACTTGTTATTATTTTTTGACGAAGGTCATGTTTAACTTTGTAAGCTAAAATATCCCCTAATCGTTGATTCAACATATTAAACGTTACTCTCAAAATTAATACAATTAAAATAGTAAATAACAATGAATAGATAGATGAAAGCTTGTGGTACAAGACTTGATTCAAAAACTCAGCAATTCCAATATTTTGAATCACTACACATATGGCTAACAATACACTAGTCATTCCCATAAAAATTGGAAATAATTTATATTTAAAGACTAAACTCATTAAATTTTTCAACTTTCTTCACCTAATGCTTTATTATAGAAGCTTGATCACAAATAATCATTTAATTGATTTCAAAGTTAAGTGACAATATTATGTCATTTCTTTGAATTCATCATCTTCCACACAATACAACAAAATAATATTTTATTTCAAAACAACATGACATTATTGTCATATACACCGGTAATTATTAGTAAATTATTATTTCAATATGCTATGATAATAAAGTGAATTTTTTAAAATAAAATATTTAGCATAAATAAAAGTTCATTTTTTACATAAAAGAAAGAGGTTACTTATGATAATTATTGAATTTATTAAGGCGTTAATTTTAGGTATTGTAGAAGGTCTTACTGAATTTGCTCCTGTTTCATCTACTGGACATATGATTCTTGTAGATGATATGTGGTTAAAATCGTCTCAATTTTTAGGTTCTCATTCAGCTTTTACTTTTAAAATTGTCATTCAACTAGGTTCTGTTTTTGCTGCTGCATGGGTGTTCCGTGAACGTTACTTCGAAATGTTACATATTGGAAAATACAAACACGTTGCTCATAGTGAGGGAATGCGTTCTAAACCTCGCCGATTGAACTTACTTCATGTATTAGTAGGTATGATTCCAGCTGGAATTTTAGGTGTTCTTTTTGATGACTTTATTGAAGCGCATTTATTTAGTGTACCTACTGTAATGATTGGTTTATTCATTGGCGCTATTTATATGATTATTGCTGATAAATACAGTACTAAAGTAAAACATCCGCAAACAGTCGATCAAATTAATTATTTACAAGCATTTGTCATTGGTATTTCTCAAGCAGTCGCAATGTGGCCTGGGTTCAGTAGATCTGGATCAACAATTTCTACTGGGGTATTAATGAAACTCAATCATAAATCTGCTTCTGATTTCACGTTTATTATGGCAGTTCCAATTATGTTAGCAGCAAGTGCATTATCATTACTTAAAAATTATCAATATATTGATCTTGCACATGTCCCATTTTATATTATTGGATTCTTAGCAGCATTTATTGTCGGTTTAATCGCTATTAAAACGTTCTTACATTTAATTAATAAAGTGAAGTTAGTACCATTTGCGATTTATCGAATCGTATTAGTTATTTTCATTGCTATTCTTTATTTCGGATTCGGTATTGGTAAAGGAATTTAATGATATCACACTAAAATTCTTTTTGAATTTTAGTGTTTTTTTATAAAAATTTTAAATCACTATTTTAATCCAGTGCAATCGTTTGAATTCCTGTATCATAGGGTAATGAAAGAGAAAGAAAATTTTATGGAGGCAACGAGTATGGACAAAAAACAAGTTATTAAAACAGTAATTAACGTGTTACCGATATTTATCGTACCACTAGTTGTAGAACGTAAAAAAATCAAGTCTCATCCAGATGTTCAAAAAGCTTCGCATGCAACTTCACATGCTACACATACAGTAGCAAATAAGGCATCTGATGTTAAAGATTACTTTGGTGATAAAAAACAAGAGTTCGATAATAAGCGCGAACTCAAAAAAATTGCTAAAGAAAATGACCCTAAATATATTAAGAAAAAAGGATCAAAATTAGCTAAAAAGAACCATAAACAATCTTCTAAATTAGAGAAAAAGCTTCAAAAAAATATTGATAAACGTCATAAAGAAGAAGAAAAAATTCAAAAACATAATGAAAAACAGCGAATTAAAGAAATGAAGAAATATGATAACTATAATGCCGACAGTATTATCACTCAAGATAAAGTGTTACATTCAGAAAAGGCTACAAATAAATAATGACAACCATATTTGTTGATGGTGATGCTTGTCCAGTCGTTAATGAAATTATTGATTTAACAGCTGAGACAGGCTTTTTTGTTACGATTTTACGAAGCTTTAGTCATTTTTCTCATTCTCATTATCCAAGTCATGTAAATATATTATACGTTGATGATGGACCAGATGCAGTGGATTACAAAATTATACAACTTGTAACAACTAGCGATATTGTGATTACTCAAGATTATGGATTAGCTAGTTTGTTACTAAAGAAAGCTAGAATTATAATGCATCATAAAGGATTTATCTATAACGAAAATAATATAGATATATTACTTCAACAGCGTTATAATAATGCACAAATTAGAAAACAAGGTGGACGTCATAAAGGACCCTCCCCTTTTTCAAAAGCAGACCGACAGCATTTTTGTGATGTTTTTCAAACCTTACTTAATCAATTAATGGAGGATACAAAATGAAACGTATAGCAGTATATTGTGGAGCAAGTAAAGGGAATAATCCTATTTATGTTAAAGAAGCATATCAATTAGGAAAATATATGGCTGAACAAGGTTATGAACTCATTTTTGGAGCGGGTTCAGTAGGTATCATGGGCGCTATTCAAGATGGCGTACTAGATTACGGAGGCCGTGCAATTGGAGTGATGCCTAAAATGTTAGATGAACGTGAAATTACAAGTCAAAAAGTAAGTGAGCTCATTCTTGTAGACTCAATGCACGAACGCAAAGAAAAAATGACTGAATTAGCAGATGCTTTTGTTATGGCACCAGGAGGAGCTGGTTCTCTTGAAGAATTTTTCGAAATGTATAGCTGGGCACAAATTGGTATACATCAAAAACCAATCGGCATCTTTAATTTAAATGGATTCTTTAATCCGCTTCAAATTTTGATTGATCATATGATTGAAGAAGGTTTTATCGATAAAAAATATAAAGAGTTAGCACCTTTATATGACACTAAAGAGGCTCTAATTGATGGATTACTTAATTATAAACCTCTTGGTGTTAGAACCTATGATTGATTAATATTATAAAAAAGATGAGTCCGGGACATAAAGTATCTAGATAAGT